>CAWJHT010000063.1:0-84892 GCA_963842685.1 uncultured delta proteobacterium
CTCGCTCAGCTCACACCGGAGGAGTTGATCCAATACTTTCTCGATCGGCTAAAGGAGCAGAAGGAGGCCCACCACGGCGGGAATCGCTGGATCGGGACGGGCGGGACCTCCCCCGTCGGCCATTCGGGCAGCCACCCGGGCGGGATGCGCATCGGCGGCGCCTCCCGGAACAAGTCCGCGGTAAAAGTGGCGATGGAGCGGCGGTACAAAGACTACAGCCAGGAGGGGCCCCTGACGGAATTCCAGATGGGGGAGGCGCTCAAGAGGCTCCGGAGGATGATCCCCCATGGACCGCGGGACGTCGTCAATGTGGAGAAGACCATCACCGAGACGATGAAAAACGGCGGAGAGATCGAGATCGTCTTCGACCGCCGCCTGAGCGACCGCCTCAAGGTCGTTCTGATGATCGACAACGGCGGCTGGTCGATGGATCCCTACGTCGAGATCGTCCAGACGCTCTTCAACTACGCCCGCTCCCAGTTCAAGGATCTCAAGATTTACTATTTTCACAACACCCTTTACAACCGCGTATGGTCGGATCCCCAGCGCCATCTGAAGCCGGAGGCGATCGAGGAGTTCACGCGCCGGGATCCGGAGACCCGCCTGATCGTCGTGGGGGACGCGGCGATGGCCCCCTACGAACTGATGGGGGCGAGCGGCTCCTTGTATGTCGGGCAGAGGGACAGCCACAGCAGCGAGGAGCGTCTGAAGTTCCTCGCCCGGACCTTCCGTCATAGGGCCTGGCTGAACCCCCAGCCGGAATCGAGCTGGAGCTATACCTGGACCATCGGCGCGATCGGGAAGATCTTCCCGATGTTCGAGCTCACCCTCGACGGCCTGGACAAGGCGGTGCAGCACCTGATGAAGCGGCATTGAAGACGATGACTTTTATGATCGTGCTGTTGAGAAAGGAGGAAGCAAGGGATGATGACTGACCAGGAACTGAATAAAGGATTGTTGACTCTGAAGGTCATTTGGTCGGCGATGCTGATGTCGCTGGCCATCTATCTGTTTGTAGGACTCCAGATCTTGGCCAACGTACCGTCGGCGATGACCGATGAGACATTCGGGATGCTCAAAATGATTCTTTACATCATCGCCTTGGCTACCTTGATCGTCACCCGGTTTGTGAGAAAGTTGATTCTGTCCGGAAAGGGCCAAAACAGACCGCGGGTTCAGGCTACCCGTCATCCCGCGCTTCAGACCTATACGACTGCTACGATTTTGGCCTTGGCCATGAAGACATTTCCGCTCTCATTCACCTACTTTACCAATTATAAACTCAACTTGTGGGGACTTTATTGCTTTTTATTGAAGTCCTGCATACTGCACGGTCGTATCCCGTAAGAGCGGCTATGAGGGGCGGACGACGCAGAAACAGGTCACCCGCGCCGCCTGAGCAATGGCAGGAATGCGTCCAAGAATGCCGCCCCCCTTGAAGGATCAGCGGAGATATTTATCAAACCACTGAAAAACCTTTTTCCATCCGTCGACCGCAGCCTCCGGCCGATACGCCGTACGATCCACCTCGAAGAAGGAGTGGCCCGCATTGTCGTACGCATGGAACTCGTAGGTCTTCCCCCATTTCTTGAGCTCCGCCTCGGCCTTCGCCATATGCTCGGGCGAGGGACGCTTGTCCTGCTTGCCAAAAAATCCAAGCAGAGGACAACTCAGGTCCTTCGTGTAATCGAGCGGATCAACGGGTTGACGCGGCGTGAGCCCCTCCGAACCCGCCCCGACGCCGCCCGGGTAGCAGGCGACCGCGGCGTCGATCCCCTTGAGCGTGCACGCGGCCAGGTAGACCTGCCGGCCCCCGGAACAGTAGCCGATGATGCCGACCTTGCCGTTGAGATAGGGCAGGGTGCGGAGATACCGTATGGCGCCTTCGACATCGCCCATGGTACGGTTATCCGGCATGCCGCCGGCGGCCCTGACGCTCGCGCTGTTCGCCTCGGGCGTGCCTTTGCCTTCCCGGAAATGCAGATTCGGCGAGATGGCCGCATAGCCGTGGTACGCCAACTTGCGGGTGTGCTCCTTCATCGTTTCATCCCAGCCGGGCATGTGATGGATCACCACGACCCCGGGGTGGGGGCCGGGTCCCGTGGGACGCGCCAGGTAGGCATCGATCGTGTCGCCCTCGTGCCCGCGCATAGTCACGAGCTCCGCACACATGGCTTCAGACGCTCTTCCCTTAGTGGGCTGCGACGGCTTCGTCTCCGCCGGTGACGCCGCAAGCACCGTCCCCGCCGCACCCGCCGCCATCACTCCCACGGCTCCGGCCGCGGTCCCCCTGATGAAATCCCTGCGAGTGAGTCCATTCAGCTCTTTCTCAACGAAATCCATGGGTGTTTTACCTCCTTTAAAAAGATATTTCGGTCTTGTGGGATGTTTAATAGTATACTTTGTCCCGTAGCAGGAGGCAACTTCTTTATTCACTCTTTCGGGTGGAGGATTCGGCTGGGGGACCGGAGGGCAAGAATTCAGTTGCCTCAAGGCGATTGGCTATGATAGCCATATGTCACGATAACCGGCATATTACAGCCATGGCTTCGTCGCTGCGAAGTGTGGACCCATACACGGAGGAATGCGTGGTCAAAGCGTCACGGGAATTCCAGATCTTTGCCAAACCGGCAGGGGCGACCTGCAACCTCGATTGCCGCTACTGTTACTACCTGCATAAGGACCTGCTCTATCCGGAGCAGCGAGTCGTTCCGCATGCCCGACGATCTGCTGGAGGAGTACATCCGCCAACAGATCGCCATCGCCCCCGATCCGGAGATCGCTTTCTTCTGGCACGGCGGCGAGCCGACCGTGCTCGGGATTGACTATTTCCGCAAGATAACCCAGCTCCAGCGCAAACACCTGCCCCCTGACCGGCGAATCACCAACGGCATCCAGACCAACGGCGCGCTCCTGGACGACGACTGGTGCCGCTTTTTTGCGGCTGAACGTTTCAGCGTCGGGCTCAGCCTCGACGGTCCGCCGGCGCTGCACGACGTCTATCGCCTAACCAAGGACGGGAAGCCCACGCACCGGCAAGTGATGCAGGGCTATCGGCTGCTGCTCAAACACAAGGTCCCGGTCGATCTTTTGTGTGTCGTGCATGCCGGGAACGTCCGGCATCCCCTCCAGGTGTACCGCTTCTTCAAGGAGATCAAAGCCCAATACATCAGCTTCATCCCGCTCGTGGAGCAGGAGTCGGCTCTCCGGGGCGGCGTGAGCGAGCGGACCGTGCCGGCGGAAGCTTTCGGCGCCTTCCTCTGCGCCGTCTTCGGCGAGTGGGTGCGGCAGGACATCGGGCGGATCATCGTGCAGATGTTCGAGGAGGCGACGAGGCCCGCGTACGGCCAGGACCATTCCCTGTGCATCTTTCGGCCCACCTGCGGGGATGTCCCGGTCGTCGAGCACAACGGCGACTTCTACTGCTGCGATCACTTCGTCACGCCCGGGCACCGCCTCGGCAATATCCGCACAACCCCGCTTCTCGAACTCATCGAACACCCGGAACAACTCGCCTTCGGGCAGGCCAAGCGGGAGGCGCTGCCCCGCTACTGCCGGGAGTGTGACGTCCGGGACATGTGCAACGGGGGATGCCCGAAGGACCGGATCATCCGGACCCCGGACGGCGAAGCGGGGCTGAACTACCTGTGCGCGGGCTATCGAAGGTTCTTCGCCTACTGCCGCGACTACACCGGGCAAATGGCGGCGCTGCGCTTGGCCGGGCAACCGGCCGAGCGGATGATGCAGGTTCTCCGCGACGCGGAGGTCACGGCGCATCCCGCAGCCGGGCGAAACGACCCCTGCCCCTGCGGCAGCGGCCGCAAGTACAAGAAATGCTGCCTGAGTGTATGATCGGACAGGTCGCGGTTCAAATTCACCGCACGCCCGGACGGTATTCCATGAAGAAGCGCCAGAAGGCGCATATCACCAGCGAGTGGGTGATCGCGCCCTCTTGGATAAGAGAAGGGATATCCGCGAGGGGCTTCAGGATGACCGCGATGTCCTCCTTGTCGTCCAGGGATTGGGCCCCGACCGGCTTCGCCCCCAGCGCCAGGAAGGTATGGCAGCGGTTGTTCTGGATCGCCGGATTGGGATGGACGTACCCGAGATCGATCCACTCCTCGGACCGATACCCCGTCTCCTCCAGCAGCTCCCGCTTCGCCGCCGCCAGAGGCCCATCCCCGTCTTCCACGAGGCCGCCGGGGATTTCGAGGGTTACCGCTTGTATACCGTGTCGGTACTGCCGGATCAGGACCACCTCTTCCCGGTCGGTCAGGGCGATCACGTTCACCCAGGGAGACGACTCCAGGACGATGAAATCATGTTCCTCGCCCGTCCGGGGGGAGAGGGACCGGTCCATCCGGAGGTCGAAAATCCGGTACGAGCGGTCGAGGCGGCTGGAGACAAGGGGCCAGGGTTTCGGTTTCATACTCAATCAATATGAGAAAACAATAAAAGTCCCGCTTCTCGGCTGCACCGCCGCTCTGACCGATGATACTTACATCGACAAAGGGACCGCGTTCGGTCACCCGTACAATGATGCTGCGCTGGTTGGCGAGATTGAGAGTTGGGAGGCGGAAGAGAAAGCCGGCTATCGCATTCCCTATTTCTCCTTGAGGATCACAAGCGCATCCACTGCGACGGGTTTACTCCCCCGGATGATCAGCGGATTGACGTCGATCGCCTGGATTTCCTCTCGTTCCAGGCCGATCCGGCCCACGGCCATGAGACAGGGAACCAGGACATCGGTATCCACCGCCGGCATCCCCCGGATTGCACCGAGGATCTTATGCCCCTTGATTTCTCCGATCATCTCTCCGGGCGTCCGCCTCACTGAGCGGCGCCGGTCGGAACGTGACATCGCCCAGGATCTCGGTAAATATCCCCCCCAGACCGAACATGACGCAGGGCCCGAACTGGGGATCGCGGATCATCCCCATCGACCAGCTCCCGTCCCCCTTTGACCATCTCCTGAACCAGGAAGGCCGCATCCTTCACGGGAGAGGCCGCGCCGATCCGCTGGAAGGCCGGCTCCAGATCCGCCTCATTGCGCAGGTCCACCGCCACGAGGCCGCTTTCGGTCTTGTGGCTCACCTCCGGAGAGCACACCTTCAATACCACCGGATACCCGATGCTCTCCGCGGCCTTTTTCACCTCATTCCAATTCTGCGCCAGCGACCCCCTTCGCCGTCGGAATCCCGTAACCCGCCAGACAGACGGGCGCTTTCGAATTCCGACAGGGTCCGGGGATTTTCGTTGCTGACCTCGTTGAACAGACTGCCTGTTTCTGTCATATGGCACCCTCTCCTGCCGCCGCGATCCATGTACCTGCGGCACTGCGTCAGAATGGAGAGAACCTCGAACGGCTCCTCGATCATCGGGAAAGTCGGCACCCCCTTCGGTTCCAGAAACGCCTTGGCGGCCTCCATATGTTTTTTCTCCGCACTGAAGGTGACGAAGATCGGTTTCTCCGGATATTTCCGGGCGAGATCCACGAGAAACTGCAGATCGGGAACCCCGGTTTCATCGGTGATCATCAGGATCGGCACGACGGCATCGATATGGGGATCTCTCAGAACCGCCTCCATCCCCTCCCGGTAACCAAATTCGATCCCGTGGACAATCGCCGACGGCCAGATGTCCACGGGATTGCGCATGCGGATGTAAGGCGGGCTGATCTCCTGGAGACGCAGGCGGCTGGATTCGTCCAGGGCAGGCACTTCGAGGTTCCAGAACTTCTGGCACATGTCGGTCATGGTCACGAGCATCGCCCCCGAAGGGGCCAGGAAACTCACCCGGTTTCCCCGGGGGAGCGGCATGGCGGACAGGGCCTTCGCCGCAAGGATCAGATGGGAGTACTTGTAGATTCTGGCAATCCCGGCCTGCTTCAACGCCCCGTCGATGATCCGGTCGTCGGAGGCCAGGGCGGCGGTGTGCGCCCCCGCGGCGTGCGAACCGCCCTCGGTGCTTCCCCCTTTGAGCATGAATGATCGGTTTATGCCGGGTCGTCTCCCGCGCGATTTCAAGAAAACGCCTCGGACTTTTCAGGCTCTCCAGATAGACGAAGATCGCCTTCGTCTCCGGATCGGAGGCATAATATTCCAGGACATCGCTCTCATCGACGTCGATCTTGTTGCCGATGCCGACCACGCGCGCCACGCCGTAGTGTTCTCCCGTGGCGATATAGCGCATGGTGTGGGTGGCGAAGTTCCCCGTCTGGGCGATGTAGGAAATAGGACCCCGGGGGACCCTGCCCAGCGGGAAAAAGCTCGATGTAAAATTGAACGGGGTGGACGTCAGTCCCGGAGGTGTTCGGACCGATGACCCGGACGCCCGTCTCCTGCACCACCTTTTCCAGTTCCGCCTGCAGGAGCCGCCCCTCCTCGTCCACTTCGGAGAATCCCCCGGCCGCCAGGACGATGGCCCTGATTCCCCGGGCCGCACATTCCCGGATCGCCTGCGGATTGAGCTTTGCGGGAAGAATGATCACCGCCAGGTCGATCCCCTCGGGAAGGTCTCCGATGGAACCATAGACCTTCTTCCCCATGATCTCCCCGCCCTTGGGATTGACGAGGTAAAGTTCTCCTGTGTACCCATTGGCCGTAATATTCAAAAGGATATCATTGCCGGACTTGTGGCGGACAGAAGTTGCGCCGATCACCGCAACGCTGCGCGGCTCAAAAAATGAATCGAGTTTTCGGCCCACACCCTCTCCTTTCACTGTTTTAAGTGTCGTTGGGTTCTTATCACAGTTAACGGATAGGGATCAATGACCTTTCTTATCGGGATTTTCCTCAGACACCCCGACCGCACCGAAGGCAAAAGAGGTGTGAAACAGGTGAATTTCATGATTATTCTTGACAGACCAGATCGTTCCTCTTATATGTAAACTATCAAAAAGCAATGTCTTATCGACGAAGAAGGTGCGGGCGATGACCAACGGCAATGACGATCTGGCCCTCGTATTGGGCGGCGGCGGGGCTCATGCCGCCTACCAGGTAGGATTTCTGCGCTGTCTTGCGGATCGTTTTCCCCACCTGCGCATCCCCATATTGACCGGCATTTCCGCCGGCTCCATCAACGCGGCGTTTATCGCCAATCATCAGGGCACCTTCAAGGAAGCGATCGACGCCCTGAGCGACTTCTGGTGCAATCTCACGGTGGAGCAGGTTTATGATGTAAAGGGCTGGAGTCTTGCGAAAAGCCTGTTGCACTGGGGGATTCGATCTTCTTTCAGGCGGTCTCCCCAACACGGCAGGCCCCAAGGCTTTCGTCGATACCTCGCCGCTCCGCAAACTCCTGGAAAGGGGATTCATCTCGGCCAACGGCCGATTTGCGGGGATCCGCGAGAATATCCGCGAGCAGAAACTCAAGGCCCTCGCCATCACGGCCACCAACTACACCACCGGTCAGGCCGTTACCTGGGTTCAGGGACAGAATATCGCCATGTGGGAAAGGCCCGATCGTCACAGCGTGATGACGGACATCACGGTGGAGCAGATCATGGCCTCCACGGCCTTGCCGATCTTCTTTCCGGCCGTGAGAATCGGCGATTCGTGGTTCGGGGACGGCGGCATCCGTCAGTATGCGCCGCTGGCGCCCGCTCTGCATCTGGGCGCGGGACGCATCATGGCGGTATCGACACGCCACCGGCCGTCGTTACCGGAGGCGGGTTCCGCCGTACATCGCCGTTATCCGTCCATCGCGCTGATCCTGGACGTCCTGATGAACGCCATCTTTGTGGATATGCTGGACCAGGATTTGCTGGGACTCGATCGGGTGAACAAGCTCCTCGACAATCAATCGCGGAAGGAAGCCTCGAATCTTCGCCTGGTCAGGGCCTTTACCCTTCGACCTACCGTCAACCTGGGGAAGATGGCGGGGACCTTCGAACCCAATCTGCCCCGTCCGTTTCGCTTTTTAACCCGCCGGCTCGGCACTCAGAAAACGGAAAGCTTTGACTGGCTCAGCATGATCATGTTCGATTCGCGGTATATCCAAAAACTCATCGAAATCGGTGAGGCGGATGCACATGCCCGCAAGGAAGAGATAGCGGCGTTTCTCGCCTGAGACATTGCTGGAAAGTGGATCAAAACTCTATTTCTGGCACATCAACACAGGCGCCGATCCATGAACACTGATTGCATCATCGCAGCCCTCGGGCGGGGAGATACTGAGGAATCATGAGCCAGACCATTGTCATGATCCATGGGATGTTCGGCGGTTCTTGGTGCTGGGAGAATTACCGGGGCTTCTTCGAACACAGGGGGTATCGTTGTCTCATTCCGGTCCTCCGGTATCACGATGTCGATCCCAAAGACGAACCTGATCCGAATCTGGGAACCGTCAGCCTTCTGGATTACGCCGACGATCTTGAACGAATGATCCGCAGCCTCGATGAAAAACCCGTCATCATGGGTCATTCCATGGGCGGCCTCATTACCCAGATCCTGGGAAGCCGGGGGCTGGGCAGATCACTGGTCCTTCTGTCATCGGCGGCCCCGGCCGGGATCTCGGCCATCACCCCTTCCGTGCTGAAAAGCATTTCGACCGAGGTGCTCGAATGGGGCTTCTGGCGGAAACCCATCAAATCGACCTTTGAATCCACCAGCTACTCGGCGATGCACCTCCTATCCGAAGAGGAACGGCGGGCTGCCTACGGCCGGTATGTGTATGAGTCCGGACGCGCCTTTTTCGAAATCGGCTTCTCGTTCCTCGATTCCCGAAAAGCGACCTCTATCGACGAAAAGAAGATCGATGTCCCGGTGCTCGTGGTCGCCGGCGCCGAGGATCGGATCACCCCCGCTTCCGTCAATCGCAAGATCGCCCACAAATACAAAGAAGTCGCCACGTACATGGAATTTCCCCACCATGCCCATTGGATCTTCGGTGAACCGGGATGGGAAACAGTCGCCGGGACGATCCACTTCTGGTTGAATCAGAACGAAGCAGGTACAGGCTGTGACGCAACGGTACGTGGATGGAGGAGGCGTAATGTCGTACGAAGCAAAACTGAAGGAAATGGGTTATGTGTTAGACGCTGATAAACCATTAACGCCGGAAAAGCTTCTGATGCACGCCGTCCGAACCGGCAACCTGGTTTATACGTCCGGGCAGGTTTCTCGCTTTGGCGGGAAAGAGATCGTAGGCGAAAGTCGGTAAAGATGTAAGCCTGGAACGAGGGTTGACGAGGGAACAACGTTGTCGGCGCTCTTCGTGTCTGCAAGCAGTAAAAAGCCTGATCGGCAGCCTGGATAATGTGGTGCGTGTGGTCAAGGCATTGGGGATGGTCAATGTTGCACCAGGGCTTTACCAAACACACCTGCGGTCATCCACGGCGCCAGCGAATCTTTTTCTTGAGGTTTTTGGTGAGGCCGGCCGTCATGCTCGAAGCGCTGTGGGCATGCAGATTCCCAGTGACTTTGCCGTAGAAGTCGAAGTGATTCTTGAGAGTTAAGTGATTTATGCATAAAAGAGGCGGATGACTTGCTTTCAATCCATATTCTTCAGCTCTTTAAGGCGTTTCATGCTGTTGACTCGTAGAACTCGGACATGACACACCATCGCATTTCGCTCTCCGTGATTCTTTTATGGCTTTCCAGCGCGGTCTGATTGTAAACGTAACCAATCAACTTTCCAAGGAGGATCAAAAAATGAAGGTCGTTGCATTTAACGGAAGCCCCCGAAAGGACGGCAATACCACCATCCTGATCAAGCGTGTGTTCAGCGAACTCGAAAAACAGGGCATTGAAACCGAATTGGTGCAGCTCGCGGATAAGGTGATCCATGGCTGCATCGCCTGTGAAAAATGTTATGAAAACAGGGACCGGCGGTGTGCCGTCAAAAATGACGCCGCCAATGAGTATATCGAAAAGATGCTCGGCGCCGATGGGATCATCCTGGGCTCGCCCGTCTATTTTCAGGATGTGACTTCCGAGATGAAGGCCCTCATCGATCGTACCGGCTATGTGTCCAGGGCCAACGGCAGGATGTTCAGAAAGAAGGTCGGCGCTTCGGTGGTTGCCGTGCGTCGATCGGGTGCGATTCACACGCTCGACACCATGGACCATTTCTTTCTGAGCGGCGAGATGGTCATCGTCGGCCGGGCGATCGGTGTCGGCCGGGCAAAGGGAGAAGTGGAAAAGGACGCCGAGGGGATGGAACTCGTGAAATCGCTCGGGCAGAGGATGGCCTGGGTGCTCGAAAAACTGCACGGGTAAGGGATCTTTGGAAAAGACGGAAAATTCTATAGCGTTGCGCAGCGGGCGACGCAGCGAAGGGAAAGTTCCCTCGCCCGATGACAGCTCACGAAGTGGTTGGGGGCAATCTCTTCCTGTACCGGCGTCACTTCCCGGCAGACGGCCTGGGCATAACTGCACCGGGGATGGAAATAACAGCCCGGCGGAGGATTGGCGGGGTCGGCGACTTCGCCTTGCAGGACGATGCGTTCGGAACGAAGGCGCGGATCCGGTTTGGGGACCGCGGATAAAAGGGCCTCGGTATAGGGATGCTTCGGAGACGCGAACAGCTCTTCGGTAGGCGCGGTCTCCACGATCCTGCCGACATACATCACCGCGACCCGCTCGCTGATGTGCTTGACCACGCTGAGGTCGTGAGCGACGAAGAGATAGGTCAGCCCGAGTTGTTCCTGAAGTTCGAGGAGGAGGTTCAGGATCTGGGCCTGGACCGACACATCCAGGGCGGAGACGGGCTCGTCCGCAACGACCAGACGGGGATTCAAGGCCAGGGCCCGGGCGATGCCGATGCGCTGACGCTGACCGCCCGAGAAGGCATGGGGATAGCGCCGCATGTATTCCGGCCTTAAGCCCACGAGGCGAAGGAGTTCCGCAACCCTGTCCGTTCTGGCCTGGGCGTTTTCTTCGCCGTGGACGAGAAGGGGCTCTCCGACGATGTCCAGGAGGGTCATTCGCGGGTTGAGGGAAGCGAAGGGGTCCTGAAAAATCATCTGCATCTGACACCGAAGGGACCGAAGCCTGTTCTTCGGAAGGGTCGCGACGTCCAAAATCTCACCGTCGACCGAAAGGAGAACCTGACCGGCCGTCGGGGTGATGGCCCTCAAGATGCAGCGGGAAGTCGTGGTCTTTCCGCAGCCGCTCTCTCCGACGAGGGAGAGGGTCTCTCCCTGATTCAGAAAAAAGGTCACGTCGTCCACGGCCTTCACATGGCCGATGGTCTTTTGGAGAAAACCCCTGCGAATGGGGAAATATTTCTTCAGCCCTTTTACATCGAGGAGCACGGTCTTTTTCAAACCGGCGTCGCCGTTCGTCATTCTCGTTCGCCTCTCGTCATTGGTAGTGAAAACAGCTGACCTTTCTTCCCCCGCCGACATCCTGAAGACGCGGTTCCTCGGCGTCGCAGCGGCCGGCAGTGGCGGAAACGCAGCGGGGATGGAAGGGGCAGCCCTTCGGCCGGTTGTACGGGTGGGGAATCGATCCGCTGATGGTCGGAAGTTTCACCCTCGGCGGGGATTCGATGCTCGGTATGGACTTAAGCAGGGCCTTCGTATAGGGATGTTTCGGATCGTGAAAGATATCGTCCACATTTCCTTCCTCGACCACCCGGCCGAGGTACATGACGACCACGTCGTCGGCCATTTCCGCGACCACGCCGAGGTTGTGGGTGATGAGCATGATGGCCATTCCCCGTTCCTGCTGAAGTTTTCGCAGGAGATCCAGGATCTGCGCCTGGGTGGTGACGTCCAGGGCCGTCGTCGGCTCGTCGGCGATGAGCAGGCGGGGATCACAGGAAAGGGCCACCGCGATCATCGCCCGCTGACGGAGCCCGCCGCTCAATTCAAAGGAGTACTCGTCGATGCGCCGCTCCGGTTTCGGGATCCCGACGCTGCGCAAGGCTTCGATTCCCCGGAGTCTCGCCTCCCTCTTGCCGACTGTATTATGGAGGCGGACCGCCTCGATGATCTGGGTCCCGACGGTATGAACGGGACTGAAGGAGGTCATGGGTTCCTGAAAGATGAGACCGATGTCTCCTCCGCGAATCGCACGCATTTCCCGGCTGTTGCGCTTGAGCTTCACGAGGTCCGTTTGCGTCCCGTCGGCGCGGGTCAGAAGAATCTCCCCTTCCACGATTCGCCCGGGATCGTCGACGATCCGGAGGATCGACTGCGCCGTAACGCTTTTTCCGCAGCCGCTCTCCCCGACGATGCCGAGGGTCTTTCCCGGCCAGACATCGAAGGAGGCCCCGTTGACGGCTTCCGTCGTTCCCTCGTCCTGGAAAAAACAGGTTTTTAAATTCTTTACCGAAAGAAGCGGTTTCGTATCATTCGGCATGATCAGTCCACCTGTGATGGAGCCCGTAATAATAGATCTCAAAATCGTCATTCCCGCGAAAGCGGGAATCCAGAATTAGACTGGATGCCGGATCGGGCCTGCCCCGTACCTGATACGGGGTCCGCCATGACGTTTAGTCGCCGGAGTTTTCCCATCCTAGCCGTAGGGGTCCGCCGCATCCCTGATCCCGTCGCCCATGAAATTGAACGCGAGCACCGCGACAATGACGGCCAGGGAGGGGATGAGAAGCCAGGGAGAAATGACCAGGGCTTGGATATTCTGGGCATCCTGAAGCAGGACCCCCCAGCTGATGGCGGGCGGCCTTAGGCCCAGCCCGAGGAAACTCAGGGAGGTTTCGCTGATGATCATCGCGGGGATCGCCAGGGTCGTCGCCGCGATGATGTGGCTGATGAAGGACGGCACCATATGGCGGAAGATGATCCGCGACTTGCTGCAGCCCAGGAGCTCGGCGGCCATGATGAAATCTTCCTGCCTGAGGGAGATGAACCTCCCCCGGACGACCCGGGCGAGTTCGGTCCAGCCGATGAGGGAGATGATGATCGTGATGGCGAAGTAAATCTTGACGATGTCCCAGTCGCTGGGAAGGGCGGCGGCAAGGCCCATCCAGAGGGGAATCGTAGGAATCGAGCGGAGGATCTCGATGATCCTCTGGATGACCGTATCGATCCAGCCGCCGAAATAGCCCGATATCCCGCCCAGGACGACGCCCAGGATAAGGCTCAGGACCACGCTCGCCAGGCCGATCATCATGGAGGTCTGCGTCCCGTACATCAGCCGGGACCAGAGGTCGCGGCCCTGCATGTCCGTGCCGAGCAGGAAGAGCGACTCGCTCGCCTTGGCCCCTTCCACCGTGAACAGGTGGCGGTCCCAGGGGATGAGGCCCAAAATCCTGTAGGAGTCTCCATGGCCGAAGAACCGGATCGGGATCTTTTTACTCGTATCGGGGACATAGACCCGTTTGAACGTCATGGGGTCGCGGGTCCCTTTCAGGGCATAGACATAGGGGCTGAAGCTTCCCTCGTCGAACCAGTGGATCGGCTGGGGCGCCATGAGCGATCGCTGAGCCTCCGATTCCAAAGGGTCCACATAGGCGAAGAAGTCGGCGAAAAGCGACACCACATAAAAGAGGATCAGGATGATAGTCCCTGCACCCGCGAGCTTGTGTTTGCGGAAACGCCACCACATGAGCTGCCACTGCGTGGCGACGGCGATCTTGTCTTGTCCGCGACGATCCCGGTTTCCTGTACCGTTGCCGGTTCCGCCATCACTGCCCCCTCCCCAGACGTATTCTCGGGTCAACCCACATGAGCATCAGATCCGAGATGAAGGTTCCGATGACGGTCATGACCCCGAGCAGAAGGACGATCGTCCCGGCCAGGAACATATCCTGGGCGATCAGGGCCTTCAGAAGAAGAGGACCGACCGTCGGCAGGCTCAGAACCAGCGACACGATGATGCTCCCGGAGACCACGTAGGGAAGGAGGTAGCCGATGGTGCTCACAAAGGGGTTGAGGGCGACCCGGACCGGATACCTCATGATGACCCGATATTCCGAAAGTCCCCGGGCCCGGGCCGTCATGACATAGGGTTTCCTGAGTTCGTCGAGCAGGTTCGACCGCATGATGCGGATCATCTGGGCGGTTCCCGAAACGCCCAGGACGATGGCCGGGATCGGCAGATGCTTCGTGAGGTCCCAGACCTTCGCCAGACTCCAGGGGGCCTCGGCGAAGTCGGCCGAGAAAAGTCCTCCCACGTTCGCACCGAAATGGGCGAAGGCAACGTACATGATGATGAGGGCCAGCATGAAGCTGGGGATGGCCAGACCGATGAAACCGATGAAGGTAAAGATATAATCCAGTATCGAATACCGGTAGACCGCGGAGTAAATGCCGATGGGCAAGGCCAGGGCCCAGGTGAAGACGATGGCCGCCAGCGAAATCACGATGGTCAAGGTAAGACGGTCGCCGATGACGTCGGAAACGGGACGTCCCCATTCCATCGCCATACCGAAATTCCCCTGAAGGATGAGCCCTACCCATTTGAGATACTGGATCGTGATGGATTTGTCGAGACCGAGCTGTTCCCGAAGCGCCAGGGCCTCTCCTTCGGAAACCGCGCTTCCCGAGGCCGACATCGAGGCGATGTAGGAGGTCACGTAATCGCCCGGAGGCAGGTGGATGATCATGAAAGACAGGACTGAAATGGCCCAGACCGTGAGAATGGCCAGTAGAAAACGACGAACGATGTACGCCAGCATGGCAACTCCCTGCAACAGGCTGTTGAAAAACGCCCGTCTGCTTCGTTTCCCATCCATCCCGTTCCGACCGAATGCCACGCTCGTCGGCGCCCGACAGCGGATAGCGAAGCGCAAGCGCGACCCCGGCGCCGGGAGGGCAGCCGCCCGCCAGCGGGCGGCTGCTTTTTCGTTATTTAAAGAAGAAGGTGATCGGCATCGAAGTATGCGGGGTCCGGGCATGCTGGGCGTTCACCTGCCGTTCGGGAACGTTCCCCATGTTGTTCTTGACGATCCGCACCCCCATGAAGGCCGGCGACTGACCGACCGTTCCGATGCTCCAGGTCTGTTCCACGATGATCTTCCAGAGCTCTTTTGCGGCCTTGATCCGGTCCTCTTCCTTCATCCCGAAGGCGGCCCGGAACAGATCGTAGGCCCGGAGCAGTTCGGGATCGTCCGGTTTCTTGCCCGCGGCTCCCTTGGAGGCATACCATTTGGCGAAGGCCATCCCCATGTGGCTTTCGGCGGCGTCCACGGGCAGCGCATGGCGGGGGAAGAGGAAGAGCATTTCCGAGCCGTCGTTCGCCCAGGTGATCAACTGGTTTTCGTTGCCGTTGTCCCGGGTGAAGGCGAGATTCCGTTCCAGTTCCTTGACATCGACGTCGACGCCGATCTTCTTCCATTGCTGCTTGACCATTTCGCCGACCTGGGTATAGGGGACGAACTGACCGCCGACCGTGATCATTTCGAGGCGGAGACGTCCTTTTCCGTCGGTGCGCAGGCGATACCCTTCGGAATCCTTCTTGGTCAGGCCGAGTTTATCGAGCAGTTCATTGGCCTGCTTCAGATCCAGGACGCCCCATTTTTTGTTCCATTCGGGGCCCGGACTGAAGATGGTTTCGGGCGACGGGGCCACCGATCCGGCGGTTCCCGCTCCGAGCCAGAAGGCCTCGTTGAGCTGGTCCCGGTCGATGCCGAGGGCGAGGGCATGGCGGAAATCCTTGTTCTTGAGCAGTTTGGAGATCTCGGGATCGGCTTCATAGGCGTTGCCGATATGAATCGCCACATCCGATCCGTTGAAACCCGGGTCCAGGTGAACGGTGTAGTTGCCCTTTTTGGCGTTTTCCAGGAAGACCGGCAGCTTGGCAAGATGCATGTGCCGTTCCATGATGTCGTATTCGCCGGCAATCGCCCGGAGGTTCGCGACTTCGGTGTTTTCCGCCAGGGTCAAGGTGATCTTGTCGATGTAGGGAAGCTGATTTCCCTTGTCGTCGACGGCCCAGAAATAGGGATTCCTTTCCATGGACCAGGTGGGGGTATTGATCGGAGAGACGGTCTTCCAGGGGGTCATGACGGGCAGTTCGTTATTCAGGGCCCAGCTGTACCGGTTCTTGAGGAGAGAGACCCAGTTGTCGAAACCGAGATCCTTGGCCTTCTTGTTCACCGCCTCCTCGGACGAGTACTTGGGCAGGAACTGCTTCAGGTAATGGGCCGGGGCGTAAGCGCCGCCGAAGTTCTGGAAGCCTCCGCGCGTGGCGAACCCGGCGCCGATGCCCGTGCTTCCCGCAAGCTGATAAACGAAAAAGTCGTAGGGTTCGGGGAATTCAAAGGCGACGGTGTAATCGTCGATTTTTCTCATCTTCCCGTCTTTCCCGTCGATCTGGAACTCGAAGAAAGGCGTGGGGACGATATTTTTGTTGAGATAGATGTCTTCGTACCAGAACATGAAATCGTTCGCCGTCAAAGGCTTGCCGTCGGACCACTTGGCGCCTTTGCGGAGGTAGATCGTCGTCGTCTTGCCGTCGCCGCTGACCTTCCAGTCGCGGGCGAGACAGGGGATGATCTTGGAGCCGGTGTAATCGAAGGTGAGGATTTTATCGGCCGAATTGATGCGGTTGCCGTTTTCATGGTCGGCAGGTCCCGTGAAGGCCCTTCGCCAGTTGCCGCCGTATTTTCCCGTTTCTTTCAGGGGCTTCACGACGAAAAGCTGCGAAGGCTCGGGCAGGCGTTTTGCAACCGCGGGCAGCTTTCCCGCTTTCACCCTTTCGGCCAGCATCGGGGCTTCTTTGAAGGCCTTCGGATAGGCCTTGGAGTCCCGGAGGATCTCCGGCCCCTCCAGTTTACCGATCAATGAAGAGCCGATCTTTGCCGGCTCCGCCGCTGACGCGGTTCCTCCTCCTGCAGACCACATCGTAAGGGTGCCGAGGAATCCAAGAGCCGCCAGCACAACTACTACGCGTACCCATTTCATATGAACCTCCTTTTTATCGTTCCGTTTCGCTATCTTTAACAAACCGACGACTCGAGACCAACCCGGTCGCTTGATATCGAGAAAACCAAGGAAGTACGTTTCGCATCGTGAAACGTCGTTCCTTGTAGCAAAAAAAAAGGCCTCTGTCAATAAATTATAGATTATTTCATGAAGGGGATCAAGGAGGACATGATGGAAAGGGAAGCGAGCCTGGCATTTTGGGGTGATTTTTTATATGAAGTCAATTATAATCGGAGCGTTATTCTGAACCGGGAGAGAAACGAAACCCTATTCCCTGCATACCCCGGCCAAGAAGGTCGGGGATGTTCCGGGACCGGGAAAATAGAGAAAAGGAGATCGGATCATGAGCTATGTGGAATCCATGTTTTCGCTTGCAGGACGTGTCGCCGTTGTTACGGGCGGCGCCGGATCGCTTCCGAGCGTCATCGCCGCGGGGCTCGCCAAGGCGGGGGCCTCCGTCTGTCTCTGGGGACGCGGAACCGGACATCCGATTCAGGCGGCCGTGACGGCGTTGCGAACGGACCTTGAAAAAGCGGTCGGTCAGGGGGCCTCCGGTGGGATGCGGATTGAAGGAGTCACCGTGGATACGGGGGAAAGAGCATCCGTCGAGCAGGCGATTGCGGAGACCGAGAAACTCCTCGGCGTTCCCGACCTTCTCGTGAACGGAGTCGGCGGCACTATGGGCAAATCCGCCTTCGTGGACGTGGACGAGGAAAAGTTCGAGCAGACCCTAAAACTGAATCTGCTCGCGGGACTCGTTACGCCGATGCGCGTTTTCGCCCGGTATTGGATCGCCAGGGGTGTCCAGGGCGATGTGATCAACATGACCTCCATGGCATCCTACAAGGGTCTTTCCGGTGTTTGGGCGTACAACGCGGCCAAAGCGGGTGTTTTGAATTTGAACGAGGGTCTCGCCAGGGAGCTTGCACCCCATGGTATCCGGGTCAACGCGATCGCGCCGGGTTTCTTTATCGGCTACCAGAACCGCGCCCTCCTCATCGACGAGGCGACGGGCGGGCTCACGGCACGCGGCAAGACGATCATCGGCAAGACGCCGTTCGGCCGTTTCGGGGAGAAGGAAGAATTGTGCGGGGCGGTCCTTTTTCTCGCCAGCCGGGCCGCGTCGGGTTTTGTCACCGGCGTCTCCATTCCGGTGGATGGCGGTTATCTTACCGACAATCTTTAGGACGGGGCATCCCTGAAAAGGGGGATCTATTAATAAAGAGACGAGAGCTGCGATGCTTTTTGTCCATAAGCTGTAGTCAGCTTATTAAATGGTTGGTCTGCAAGCATCAGTTGATTATCGGCACTAGGACCATGCGATTTTTTCGTTTGCCTCCCATTGACATGACGTAAATTTAACTCACATCCTAGTGACATGACTCAATACGTACATCGCAGCCTCTCGCCTTTAATTCTATTATCGGCATAGTGACCAAAGAACTTGATTGAAGCAGTATTTTGTGGAAGAACCCCGCCCAAAGGGAAGGGCGGGGTTTCCGTCCGCTCTTATAGTTTGCGAACATTCTCGGCTGCCGGACCTTTAGCGCCGTTGCCAATATCAAAACTGACCCGATCACCCTCTGCCAGTGATTTGAAACCTTCTCCCTGAATTGCGGAATGATGCACGAAAAGGTCCTTGCGGCCCTCCTGCTCGATAAAACCAAATCCCTTTGAATCATTAAACCATTTCACTTTACCTTCTGACATCTTTAGTTCTCCTTCTTATGTGACGATTGCTGCCTTATTTCTTGATAAGAACTTCAAGCCCTGCGACACATGCGCTGGCAACACCGGAGCTGGCGTCTTTTTGGCCGGGCATTTTATCCCAGCCCCCTTTTTCAATGAATTCATATCGTTTATAGCTATCGATCGCTTCAAATTCTTTCAGTTTTTCTTGACTGTTCGGCTCCTTCACGTATTGGGCAACACAGATCGCCGCCTGGCTGGCCAAGACCGCTTCACCGCTCATCTTCTGGTTCGTGCTGGCGGTTACCCAACCACCCCACGCAAAGCCGATAATCATGGCAACGATAGCCCCGCAAACAAGACCCCCAAACCCAAACTTCATCTTCATTTCCATCTCTGGCTTCATCGATCATACCTCTCAAAATGTGGTTGTTTAGATAACTTCTCTTTTTCTCTTACTCTTTCGACAATCTAAGAGTTAAAATTTTTTTTCATTTCTTGCCATCTTAAAATAAAAAGCCCTGTCACATCATAAGAGACAGGGCTGGGAAATTCATTTTTCACTTCCCTATATGGGAAGGACAATTATTCAATTTTATTCGTCTATCATTATGTCAACTTCAGGCTACTCTCATTCTCAACAATGTCAAGACATATTATTTTCTGTCAGCCATTGTTCTTGACACACCGGGCCGTTCATCTTATATGTCCAACATCAAGAAACAATGTCTTATCCACTCTAACCTTGAAAAGGAGGACTATCAACAGATGGGCTTTCCATTATCGAATGTACGGATCCTTGATTTGACGCTGATTATGGCCGGTCCCTATTGTACATTGATTTTAGGAGACTTGGGGGCGG
This sequence comes from uncultured delta proteobacterium, assembly GCA_963842685.1. GTDB lineage: Bacteria > Desulfobacterota > Syntrophia > Syntrophales > UBA5619 > JAKAFS01. The sequence continues at coordinate 19,386 of CAWJHT010000063.1, forward strand.
AGGTGATCAAGATCGAAAAGCCGGGGATCGGCGAATCATCCCGAGAGATGCCTCCCTATTTCTTTGAGGATCAATCGGCCTATTTTATTGCAATGAATAGAAACAAGAAAAGCATGACCCTCGATTTGAAAAGCGAAAAGGGAAAGAAAATATTCTACGATTTGGCAAAGACATCCGATGTGGTGATCGACAATTTCAGGCCAGGGGTAGTGAAAAAATTGGGTGTTGATTTCAATACACTAAAGAAGATGAACCCCCGCATCATCTGCTGTTCCATTTCCGGATACGGTCAAACAGGTCCTTTCAAAGATCGACCCGCCTTTGATTTGGTGATTCAGGCAAGAGGCGGGATTATGAGCTATACCGGGGAACCCGGCCAAATGCCGGTGAGAATGGGCGCACCTATGGGCGACTTAAGCGGGGGATTGTTTGCGTCTCAGGGGATTTTAGCCGCACTGTATCAAAGGGAAAAGACCGGGCGAGGCCAGCAGATTGATATCAGCCTGGTAGACTGTCAGACTTCGCTGCTCGCCTATCGCGCCCAGTTCTATCTTGTTGGAAAAGAAATTGCCCGGCCGGTCGGCTCAGGCCATGTTTCAGCCCACCCGATCAGGGCTTTCCAGACCAAGACGTTTGCGATCGTCATTGACGCCAATACGGAAAGCATATTTGCCGAATTGTGCGAGGCCATCGGAAAACCGGATATGAGCAGTGATCAAAAATTCAATTCACGGGAGAATCGGCTCAAGAATAAGGAGGAACTCTATTTAATTCTGGAAAAGGCCTTTCTCGAAAAGACGGGAGAGGAATGGCTGGAATTATTGGAGAAAAGAATCCCCATCGCCCCAATCAACACCATCGATAAAGCGCTTGCAGATCCTCAGACATTGAGCCGCAATATGGTGGTTGAGGTGGAATACGAAAACAATAAAAAATTGAAAATCTTGGGAAATCCCATCAAGATGTCTGAGATTGAACAAGAGGCCTTCAAGCGTCCTCCGTACCTGGGAGAACAGACCGAGGAGATTCTCACGGAACTCCTCCATTATTCACCTGAGCAAATAAAAGAATTGAGGAACCAGAAAGTGATTTAGTTCTATGTAAGAGGATTTATACCCTTAGAGTGACTTAGGCGAGCTTCCGATAAGCTGCAAAAAATAGCCATGCATCTGAAGAATGTAACCCTTCATCCGTCGAAATACCCGACAAAGGATTATTATCCTTTCAATTTACCCGTCTTTCAAGAAACAGCCCGTATTACCTTTGATACTACAGTCACATTCTTCGTCGGCGAAAATGGATCGGGGAAATCCACATTATTGCAGGCCTTGTCAAATGCATGCGGTATTCATATTTGGCAAGAAACGGAAAGAAGCAGATTCAACCATAATCCATACGAAGACAAGTTCTCCAATTACCTGACCATCGAATGGACGGATGGGAAGGTTCCCGGGTCTTTCTTTGGCTCCGAGATCTTCCGTCACTTTAGACAGATTTTGGATGAATGGGCGGCGGCTGATCCCGGTCAACTCAAATATTTTGGCGGTAAATCTTTATTGACCCAATCACACGGCGAGTCGCTGATGTCCTTTTTCCGGTCAAGGTATCAGATCAAGGGGCTCTATCTGTTAGACGAACCCGAAACGGCCCTTTCGCCGCGAAGTCAGCTTGAGTTGCTGGAATTATTAACGAGGGCAAGTGACACGGATGATGCTCAATTCGTTATTGCAACACACTCTCCAATACTACTGGCATGTCCTCACGCAGTGATATACCATTTCGATCATCATCTCATACGACCGGTTACATACGAAGATACTGAGCACTACCAGATATACAAGAACTTTTTAGTGGATAGGACGAGGAACTGATCGGCCGACGCAAAGGTCGGCGTGTGAATTCATTCCCTCCAGGAGGAGAAATGTGAGCCACGCTGGTTCATGCACTATGCCCATATGGACGCCGGCGAGGCCCTCGATGCCTTTCGTGACCTGGCAGCCCGATATTTTATTCCGACCCAATGGGGAACCTTCAAGTTGGGCGATGAACCGATCGGACAGGCCCCTCTGGCGTTATACAAGGCCGTGCAATCCGACGAAATCGATCCGACCCGAGTGATGGTCATGGGAATCGGTCAGCTTTTGCCTCTTCAAATCAAGGAGGCAAAATTCTGAAACTGAAGTTGTGGGGGACTTTGAATCCTCTTGACAGGGGAAACCTCTCCTTCTATAGTGATCTTGAACAAAGAACCATCACGTTAAATCGCCCCGCAACAGAGTGGGGATGTTGTCATTCAACCCTGTTCACACAAAGGGGTCTTCGGAGGGAGGATTTCATGGAACTCCCCCGGTTCGGGAGCTTGACAGGGCAGGAAGGCATATGGCGAAGCTGAAGCTCAAGACGCATGTGATCAATCGCGACTGGTGCAAGGGGTGCGGGATTTGCGTCCATTTTTGCCCCAAGAAGGTTTTGGAATTGGATGAAAACGACAAGGTGGTGGCGGCCAGGCCGCAGGATTGCGTTTGCTGCAAACTGTGCGAGCTGAGGTGCCCGGATTTGGCGATCGAAGTACAGACGGAGCAGGAGTGACATGGGCGGCAGATTGACTTTTGTCCAGGGGAATGAGGCCTGCGTGGAGGCGGCTCTATACGCCGGGCTGGATTTTTTTGCCGGGTATCCGATCACCCCTTCGACGGAGATCGCAGAGTTGATGTCGGTGCGCCTTCCCCTGAAGGGCGGAAAATTCATGCAGATGGAGGATGAAATTGCCTCGATCTGTGCGATCATCGGCGCGTCGTTGACAGGGCAAAAGGTGCTGACGGCGACGAGCGGGCCGGGTTTCTCGCTGATGCAGGAGGGGCTGGGGTTCGCGATCATGGCGGAGATCCCGTGCGTGATCGTCGATGTGCAGCGGGGAGGACCCTCGACCGGCCTGCCGACGAAGGTCAGCCAGGGGGACGTGAACCAGGCCCGGTGGGGAGTGCACGGAGACCATTCGATCATTGCCCTCACCGCTTCGAACCATCAGGACGTATTTGCGATCACGGTCGATGCCTTCAATTTTTCGGAGACCTATCGGACGCCCGTGATTCTGTTGTTCGACGAGGTGATCGGGCACATGCGGGAACGTCTCGAGATACCGGCGCCCGGGGAAATCCCGCTGGTGGAACGGCTCAAGACGTCGGTGCGGGAGGGGGTGGATTACCATCCCTATTTACCCCGGGAGGACGGTCGTCTGCCGATGTCCGATTTCGGGGGCGTGCACCGGTACAATGTGACAGGCCTCTTCCACGACATGTGGGGATTCCCTTCGGACAATCCGCGGGTGGTTCACGAGCTTTTACGGCACCTCGTGGACAAGATCGAAGGTCATGTGAGACGAGCTGACCCGTTACAAGGAATATTTTGTGGACGACGCGGAGATCCTTCTGATTTCTTACGGAGCATCGGCGCGTTCGGCGCTGCACGTGGTCTCGGACCGTCGCAAACGCGGAGAGCGGATCGGATTGCTGGAACTGCAGACGATCTGGCCGTTTCCCGCGGCGCTGGTGCGGGAGAAGACGAAAAACGCCCGTTATGTGGTGGTTGTGGAGATGAACATGGGTCAGCTTTTACAGTCGGTCAAGGAGGCGGTGGAAAGGCCGGAGCGGGTCTTTTTGTCCAACCGGGTGGACGGAGTATTGATTACACCGGAGGACATCCGCAATATTCTGCGCCTGATCCAGGGTAAAGGAGTCTGACATGGCCGTGGGGGACTATCTCCGAGAGAGGTTCTTTCCGCATATCTGGTGTCCGGGTTGCGGGCACGGGATCGTGCTCAATGGTCTTCTGCGCACGGTCGAGAATATGGGGCTGAAAAAAAACGACATCGTGATGGTGTCGGGAATCGGTTGTTCGTCCCGGATTGCGGGATACCTGGATTTTCACACGCTGCACACCCTCCACGGACGGGCGCTGGCGTTCGCCATCGGCGTGAAGATGAGCCGCCCGGAGCTGACGGTGCTGGTGCCGATGGGCGACGGCGACGCCCTGTCCATCGGGGGAAACCACTTCATCCATGCCTGCCGCCGGAACATCGATATGACGGCCATCGTGATGAACAACCGGGTTTACGGAATGACGGGCGGGCAGTATTCGCCGTTGTCGGGCTACGGCACCATGGCCACGACGGCGCCCTACATGAATATCGACCAGGAGTTCGACGTGGTCGAGATGGCAAAGGCGGCGGGGGCGACCTTTGTGGCGCGCACCACGGCGTATCACGTTCAGCAATTGGCTGACGTCCTGGAGGAGGCGATCCGGCACAAAGGATTTTCCGTCGTGGAGGTGATGTCACAGTGCCCGACCTACTTCGGCAGAAAGAACAAGGAGGGGAGCGCGGTGGACATGATGGAGAAGATGAAGACGTTGACCACGCCGATCGGCTCCAAGGCGAAGCAGGAGAATCCGTCGCTGATCGAGCGCGGCATTTTCGTGAAAAAGGAGATGCCGGAGTACTGTGCCGAGTATCAGAAGATCATCGAGCGGGCGATGAAGGGGAAGTGACCATGGAACGATGCAGGATGGTTTTTTCCGGTTCCGGCGGCCAGGGGGTGATCACGGCGGCGATCATTCTGGCGGAGGCTGCCGTACTGCATGAAAATCTTATCGCCGTTCAGTCCCAGTCCTATGGTCCGGAAGCGAGAGGCGGCGCGACCCGCTCCGACGTCATCATCGCCGAGTCCCCGATCTACTTTCCGAAAGTGATCCAGCCCAACGTGCTGGTCTGTCTGACGCAGCAGGCCTACGCGAATTATTTTTCCATCCTCCGTCCGGGCGGTCTTTTTGTCACCGACAGCCGTTACGTCAAACTGGGCAAAAAGGTGGATGCGCGGCAGGTGGAGCTGCCGATGTATGAGACGGTGATGGAGAAGATCGGCCGGCCGATCGTTTTCAACATCTGTATGCTCGGGGCCTTGATCGGTCTGACGAAGCTGGTCCACCCCGAGTCCATCATCAAGGTGCTCGAAACCCAGATTCCCCCCAGTTTCCTCGACATGAACCGGCAGGCCCTTGACCTCGGGACTGAAACTGAGCGAAGGACTCGGCGATTGAATCCGCTTGCTGCAAATCCATGTTTATCCCCTTTATTTATAAATACGGACCTGCGCTTCCCGAGCACGATCATCAAGACATACCGGGGTCTTTCGCAATGACCGTGTTCCCGCCGCCCTTCGTGAAGTACTCCGACGGGAATCCGGTGATATCAAAGCTTCATGGTTCCCGCTTTCTCGGGATGACGGAAAGGGTAGATTATCCGGTCTCGATAGGCGAAAGCGCCCAGGGACTATGGAGGTACGGCATGAAAATCCATGAGTATCAGGCGAAGAAACTTCTGCGGGACTACGGGATTCCGGTGCCCCGCGGCGAAGGTGGCCGCGACCCCGGAGGAGGCGCGCAGATGGCGGCGAAGAGCTGGAGGGGAAGATCGTCGTCAAGGCGCAGATCCATGCAGGCGGCCGGGGGAAAGGCGGCGGTGTAAAAACGGCCCTGTCGCCGGACGAGACCTTTGCGGCCGCCCGGTCGATCCTCGGAATGCAGCTCGTGACCCACCAGACGGGCCCGGAGGGGAAAAAGGTGCGCAAGGTTCTGGTGGAGGAGGCGTCCGCCGTCCGGAAGGAGCTCTACCTGAGCCTGGTGGTCGACCGGTCGCGGGGGAAGGAGTGCGTGGTGTTCATGGCCTCGGAGGCGGGCGGCATGGACATCGAGCAGGTGGCGGCGACGACTCCGGAGAAGATCGTCCGGTGCGCGGTCCATCCCGCCGTGGGGTTCAGTCCGTTCCAGGCGCGCAAGCTCTCCGTCGGCCTGGGGCTGGATGCGGAGCAGCGAAAACCGTTCGCGGAGATCGTCCGGAACCTGTACCGGCTGTTTCTGGAGAAGGACTGCTCGCTTCTGGAGATCAACCCGCTGGCGATCACGGACGCAGGGCCGACTGCTCGCCCTCGACACGAAGATCAATTTCGACGATGACGGCCTTTACCGCCATCCCGAGATCCGGGAACTGCGGGACCCGGATGAGGAGGAGCCGCTGGAGGTCGCCGCCAAGAACGCCTCCGTGAACTACATCAAGCTGGACGGAAACGTCGGCTGCATGGTGAACGGCGCGGGGCTGGCGATGACGACGATGGACCTGATCAAGATGGCGGGAGGCGAGCCGGCGAACTTCCTCGACGTGGGCGGCGGCGCCTCGGCGGAACAGATCGAGAAGGCGTTTCGCATCCTGACATCCGATCCGAACGTGAAGTGCATCCTCGTCAACATCTTCGGCGGGATGCTCCGGTGCGACCGCGTCTCCGCCGGGCTGATCCAGGCGGCGGCCAATATCGAAATGAAACTGCCGATGGTGGTGCGGCTCCAGGGAACCAACGTGGAAGAGGGGCGGCGGATGCTGCAGGAATCGGGACTCCGGTTTACGGTGGCGGACGGCCTGTACGAGGCGGCCCAGAAGGCCGTGTCTCTGATCGGATAAGGGAAGTCATCTAAGAGGAGAAATTCCGATGGCCATATTGCTGGATCACAAATCACGCGTCGTCATTCAGGGGATCACCGGCTCGGAGGGGAGCTTCCACACCCGGGAGTCGGTGAAGCTGGGAACGAGGGTCGTGGCCGGTGTCACGCCCGGCAAGGGCGGAACGGAGCTGGACGGCATTCCCGTCTACGATCGCGTCGTCGACGCCGTCGAAAAGCAGCGGCGCCAATGTTTCGGGGATCTACACGCCGGCGGCGTTCACCCCGGATGCGATCTTCGAGGCGATCGAGGCGGGGATCGGGCTGATCGTCTGCCTGACGGAGGGGATTCCGGTCGCGGAGATGATCCGGGTGAAACAGGCGCTGAAGGGATCGGGCTCGCGGATGATCGGCCCGAACTGTCCGGGGATCACGACCCCCGGCGCGGGAAAGGTCGGCTTCATGCCCAACTTCATCCACAAGGAGGGGAACGTGGGCGTCGTCTCGCGCAGCGGGACCCTCACCTACGAGATGATCTGGCAGTTGACGGGCCTCGGGATCGGCCAGTCCACCTCCGTCGGGATCGGCGGGGACCCGATCGTCGGTTCCGGCTTCATCGATATCCTGGAGCTGTTCGAGGCGGATCCGCAGACGGAGGCGATCGTGATGATCGGCGAGATCGGGGGAACGGCGGAAGAGGAGGCGGCCGAGTTCATCCGGGGGCAGGTGACGAAACCGGTGGTCTCCTTCATCGCCGGGCGGACGGCCCCCCCGGGACGGCGGATGGGCCACGCCGGGGCGATCATCTCGGGCGGAAAGGGAACGGCCGAGGAGAAGTTCAAGGCCCTGGAGCGGGCCGGCGTCGTGGTCGAAAAGAACCCCGCCGAGATCGGCCGGCGCGTGCAGGAGATCCTGAAGGCCAAAAAAGATGCAATATCCTGAGAGGCTCAAAAGGTTTCTATTGGTTGGTTCAAGCGCATTTGTCGTCAATGCCGCATTGATGATTTTTTTTGTGGAAGTACTCGGCTTTGTGAGTCCGCTACTGAAAAATACCGCAAACCTCATAGCGATGGAGATCAGCGTCTTTTATAATTTTCTCATCAGTAGAATGTGGACATGGAAAGATGCGCCCAAAAAGCAGCAAGGTCGACTGGCCGTTCAGTTTATCGCTTTTAACTTTGCCGCATTGGCCGGCGTCTTGATGAGAATGGCTTCATTTGCTGCAATGGAAAACTGGCAGATTTATTACCTGCTCAATATGACCATCGGTGCAGGAATGGCGGCTGCGTTTGATTTTGTTCTTTACGACAGATTGATCTTCAAAAGAACGGTGGCAGGTAAAACAGGAACTGAACGATGATCAGACGAGGATTGTCAAGATACCTAGCCGTTTCATCATGAATCAGAGTTATTTTTGCTTGACAAAGAAATAGTTCCTTGTTACTCAAAAGCCCGTTTCGTGACCCTAAAGCGCCATTGCCGGTCAGGAACGGATTCCGATCTTTCATGCAAAATCAGAGTGCAGTCGCAATTTGACACCATGCAGGGGGGCGTATGTTCATCTGGCTTTTTCACCGTATCAGCGGTGTGACCCTGATCATTCTGTTCGGCATTAAAATCCTCACCAGTTACTTCCTTTTCACGAAAGACAAGAAACCCGACTGGGCCCTGAGCCTTCACAGACATCCCGTTCTGGACATCCTCATTCTTGATCCTTTTCACCTTTCACAGCCTCTACGGTCTGAGAACCGTAGCGATAGACCTCGGTTACCGGAAAGAGAAGCAGTTGTTCTGGGTGGCGAATATCGCCGCAACCCTCATCTCCGTGGTGTTGATTTTCCTCTATGTCAGGTCTTCAGTAGGAATGATTAATCACGATATTCTCATCGTCGGCGGCGGTCTTACGGGTCTTCGGGCGGCCGTCGGGCTTTGCGACCGGTTCAATGTGGGGCTCGTTTCCAAGGTCTACCCGATCCGCTCCCATTCCATCGCCGCCCAGGGCGGCATCAACGCGCCGCTGACCAACAACCCCGACAGCCGGGACGACTCCTGGGAGAAGCACACCTTCGACACGGTCAAGGGAAGCGATTATCTGGCCGATCAGGATGCCGCGGAGATCATGTGCCGGGAGGCGGCGCCGATCGTCTATGAGATGGAGCACTGGGGCTGCCCGTTCAGCCGGTTTCCCGACGGCACCATCGCCCAGCGCCCCTTCGGCGGCGCCGGCTATCCCCGGACCTGCTATTCCGCCGACATCACCGGCCATGTGCTGCTCAACACCCTCTATGAACGGGCCGTCGCCAAAGGGGTCAAAATCTACCCGGAATGGTTCGTCACCGCCCTGTGCATCGACGAGGGCCGGTGCCACGGCGTCGTCGTCCTGGATATCCGCACGGGCGAACTCATCCCCGTGGGCGCCGGGACGACGTTCTTCGGCACCGGCGGGTACGGACGGGTCTTCCAGCACTCCACCAACGCCCTGATCAACACCGGCAGCGGCATCGGGATGGCCTACACGGCGGGCGTCCCGCTCAAGGACATGGAGTTCGTCCAGTTCCACCCCACCTGCCTGATCGGCACCAACATCCTCATGACGGAAGGGTGCCGGGGCGAGGGCGGCTATCTGGTCAACAACCAGGGCGAGCGCTTCATGCAGCGCTACGCGCCGACGGCCATGGAGCTGGCGCCCCGCGACATCGTTTCCCGGTGCATCCAGACCGAGATCAACGAGGGGCGGGGATTCGAGCACCCCCTGGGCAAATACATCCAGCTCGACCTGCGGCACCTGGGAGAAAAGAAGATCCAGGAGCGGCTGCCCGGCATCCGGCAGATCAGCATCGATTTCATCGGCATCGATCCGGTTCACGAACCGATCCCCATCATGCCCGCCCAGCACTACTCGATGGGGGGCATCGATGTGGACAAACGGTGCGCCTCGGAAGTCCGCGGCTTCTATGCCGGCGGCGAATGCTCCTGCGTCAGCGTCCACGGCGCCAACCGTCTGGGCGGCAACTCGCTTCTGGATACGATCGTCTTCGGGAAACTGGCGGCGCAGGCGATTGTGCGAGGATCCGGAGGTCGGCACGCGCCGGCCGGATGAGAAAGCCCTCCTGAAGGCTGAAGGACGATGTGGAGGCGAAGCTCCGGAAACTGGCGTCGCCCGGCCGGGAGAGACCCGCGCTGCTCCAGGCCGAACTGAGCGCCACGATGAGCGAGAAGGTGGGCATCTTCCGGACCCGGGAGGAGCTGGAGCAGGCATTGCAGAAAGCTCATCGAGATCAAGGAGCGGTATCGGAGACGTCGGCGTCTCCTCAGCGGCCCGGCACATGAATTACGAGCTCATCGGCGCCGTGGAGCTGGAATACATGCTGGAGGTGGCCCATACGATCATCCTGGGGGCAATCCTCCGGGAGGAGAGCCGGGGTTCCCATTTCCGCCTGGATTTCAACACCCGGAACGACAAGGATTGGTTGAAGCATACGATCGCCCGGATGGGGCCCGACGGCGCACCGGCCATCTCCTTCAAGGAGGTGGCGATTACCCGGTATCAGCCCATGGAGAGAAAGTATTGATTCAAGGCCAGCGCATATCACCTTCAAGATCCTCCGGTACGACGCGAAGGACGCCGGACACGAAGCCCCGCTTCGCGACCTACCGGATCAACGTCATTCCCGGTCTGACGGTGCTGACGGTGCTGCTGCGGATCCGCGACGAGATCGACGGAACGCTCTCCTTCCGCTGCTCCTGCCGGTCCGCCGTCTGCGGCTCCTGCGCGATGGTGATCAACGGAAAGATCGATCTCGCCTGCCGGACGCAGGTGGCCACCTTCGACACCGATACGATCATCCTGGAACCTCTGCCCAATTTCGAGGTGATCCGGGATCTGGTCGTCGACATGACGCCCTTCTGGCAGATGTACGAAAAGATCCAGCCCTACCTGATCCGGAAGAGCCCCGTTCCCGAGAAGGAGATCCCCCAGAGCGAAGCGGAGCGCCAGCGGATCGACCAGTTCGTCAACTGCATCCTCTGCGCCTGCTGTTACGGCGCCTGTCCGGTCCTCGCGCGGGAGCCCGGACTACGTGGGTCCGGCGGCGGCGGCCAAACTCGAGCGGTTCGTCCTCGATTCCCGGGACGAGCGGCCCGCCGCGGCGCTGGATATCCTCAACAACGAAAAGGGCGTCTGGGGATGCGACACGGTGTTTCGCTGCATCGACGCCTGCCCGAAGGACGTGCGGCCCACCGACGCCATCGTGGGCCTGCGCAAAGAGATCGTGAAACACCGATTCCGGAAGATGCTGGGGAAGGTGAACGATGAAGCTTAACTATTCCCTCATCACGAGGAGAACCTTTCTCAATACCCTTTTCGGAGGCTGGCTCGTCGCCTTCTTCTCCGGGACCTTCTATGCCCTGATGCGATTCGCCTTTCCCACCCTGGGCAAGGAACCCGACTTCGTCGTCCTGAACAAGAAGGATTTTACGAACCTGGCGAACAATTCGATCAAGCGTTTCGCCTGGGGCGGCACGGTGGGACTCTATTTCACGAAGGCCGACGGCAGCATCATCGCCTTGAAGGGCGTCTGCAGCCACATGGAATGCAACGTGGACTACAAACCGGCGGAGAAGCGTTTCTACTGCGCCTGTCATCAGGGATGGTTCGACGAAAACGGGAAAAACATCTCCGGGCCGCCTCCCAAGCCGCTCGAAATCTTCGTGATCTCGGAAGAGGGTGAAAAACTGATCATCGCCAAGAAGGGGGTCAAGGTTGAACTACCCAAGGCTTAAAGACTGGCTGGATGAGCGTTACGACTGGGAAGGGATGAGACGGCTCGCCAAGAGCAAGTTCGTCCCGGAACATCGTTACGACCTCTGGTATTACACCGGCGGGATCACGCTCTTTCTGTTCATCCTTCAGTTCATCACGGGGATGCTGATGTCCCTGTACTATGTCCCCCATATCGATTTCGCCCACAAGAGCATCATCGAAATCGTCACCAAACTGAACATGGGCTGGTTTTTCCGGTCGCTGCACCACTGGGGGGCGCAGCTCTGCATCGCCTTTCTGTTCATCCACCTGTTCGGAACGCTGCTGCTGAAGTCCTACCGCAAGCCCAGGGAAATGGTCTGGGTCAGCGGCTTCATCCTCCTGGGCATCTCGATCTTCTTCGGGCTGAGCGGCTATCTTCTCCTCTGGGATGAGCGCGCCTTCGCCGCCACCCGGGTGGCGACGGGAGGGGCCGGCGCCTTTCCCTTCATCGGGTGGTTCATCAAGGCCTTTCTGAGGGGGAGCATGGATGTGACCGGGGACACCCTCCTGCGCTTCTACGCCTTTCATGTGGCCATCCTGCCGATCATCACCCTGTGCCTCGTCGGCCTGCACCTGCTGTTGGTGCAGTATCACGGGATGAGCGTGCCCCTCTCCCTGGAAAAGGAAAAACTGGAGGAAGTCCCTTTCTTCCCGAATGTCTTTTACAAGGATCTGATGATCTGGCTGGTCGTGATGGGGGTTCTCGTGACGCTGGCGGTCCTCCTGCCGCCGGAGATCGGCGTGAAGGCCGATCCCCTGGCCCCGCCGCCGGAAAACATCAAGCCCGAATGGTATTTTCTCTTCCTCCTCCAGACCCTGAAGCTCTTTCCCGGTGAAATTCTGGGGCTGAACGGGGAGACGATCGCCATCTTGCTGGTCTCCGGTGCGATCCTCTTTTTCTTTCTCATCCCCTTTTTCGACAAAAAATCGTCCCGGGGGGAGAAGAGCCCGCTCTTCACCTGGATCGGCGTGATCTATCTTCTCTATTTCCTCACGATGACGGTGGTGGGTTTTCTGAGTTAAGGAGCGCCTATGCGAAGGATCAGAATCACCGGAGACTTCTTGAAAGGGTTTCCTCTGTTCTGTTACAAGGGATTGCTGTTTGCGGTCTCATTCCTCCTGATGGACGCCGCAACCTCCAGGGCGGCGGAGAAGGCGGCGGAGAAGATCGCCGTCTTTCCCGCGACGCCCTACGACGGCTATATCATCTATGAAAGCCTGGCTGTTTTCTGGCTCTTCATTATCAGCCTCCTCGTCATCATCCGCATGAAGCTCCGGGAAATCGAACGCATCCAGGCATTGGGCGTGGAGAAGGAAGACCCGGACGCCCCTCTGCTGGAGTAATTCCTGCGATAGGAAGAACCATATGTGATCATCCATGCTATAGATCTTGTGCGGCCGCTCCTGATTGCCCTGATGGATTCAGGACGCCGCCTTCCCCCACAATAGCGAGGACATTATGAACTACCAAACCCTGCTTGTCGAAATCAAACACGGCATCGGCATCGTCTGGATGAACCGCCCGAAGCAGCACAATGTGTTCGATGAGACGATGATCTCGGAGCTGACCGCGGCGATGCGCACCCTGAACGACGATCCGTCGGTGCGCGTCGTGGTCCTCGCCGGTGCGGGCGACAGCTTCTGCGCCGGCGGCGATCTGAAATGGATGCAGCGCATGGCCGGTGGCTCCTTCGAGCAGAACCTACGCCGACGCCATGAACTTCGCGACCCTGCTGCACACCATCGACACCTTGAAAAAACCGACCATCGCCCGCGTGCACGGCCCGGTTTTTGCCGGCGGCGTGGGGTTGGTCGCGGCCTGCGACATGGCGGTGGCGGCCTACGATGCGGAGTTCTGCCTGTCCGAAGTCCGGCTCGGCCTGATCCCGTCGACGATCGGGCCTTATGTGGTACGGGCGATGGGCGAGCGCGCGGCGCGCCGCTATTTCCTTTCCGCGGAGCCCTTCACCGCCGCCGAGGCCTATCGCATCGGCCTGGTGAGCGACATCGCGCCGCTGGACGAACTCGACGCCAGGATCAACGAGCTGCTCGGGCAACTGATCCAGGGCGGCCCGGTCGCACAGGCGCTTTCCAAGGAGTGGATCCGCGCTGTGGCGGGCATCCCCATTACTCCCGACCTGATCAAAGAGAGCGCAACCCGCCTCGCCGCAGTGCGCGCCTCCGAGGAGGGCCGGGAGGGCATCCGCTCCTTCCTCGAGAAGCGCAAGCCGGCATGGCTGGGTAAAAAAAAGAAAACCGCCGCCAAAAAGGCAGCCGCACCCAAAACCAAGCGCAAGAAGTGACGAACCGATTCAGCCCTCCGGCGCGATTTTCTGTAAAATTCCCTCGGCAAGCGCCGGAAATCGCCTGTATCATTCTAGGCGATTCAGAGAGCCCCAACCGTATTATTTGGGGTTCATCCGGTTCTAATGTATAGCTGTAATCAGTAATCAGTATGAATCAGGAAAAGTCACTGATTTCATATGGAAAGCAATACCTACACGATGCATAATATCTGGAGTTTCCTGAGTTTTCGACAGCAGTTTCGCTTTTATCGGTATTTCCGCCCTGTTCAGCTTCCCAAGTATCTATAATCATTGCCCCGCATGTCGCCGTTTGAAAATTTAGCGAAGTCGAGATACTGCTACGTCATACATTTTGATATTATATGCTATTAGTAATTTCTCTCTGAAAAACTCAGGAAACTCTAAGCCTGTTGAGACAATGGAAGGCGTTGCCCTAAACATGCGTGCGCCGTATTTCTCCCCGTCCTCAACAAAATTATTAGTCTGCCTATTGCACGTTTTTCCTCTCAAGATGTGCCTGGCTGTTGCCGATGAGATAGCCCTCGAACATGATCAGTTCCGGGTGTTGATCGAAGGTCTCCCAACCGGTAATAGTTATGCAGATTACTGCAACACACTTTTTCCCGGTATCTTTTCCGAAAGTGTTTCTTTGGGTTGTATCCTGGCCATGCTGTAAACGGCGAAAAGAACCAATGGGGCAATAATGATTGCATTTAACCAGCCGCCCAAACCGAGAGTACTGACAAGCATAATTGCCGCAGCGGTGCCGATTACGGAAATAACCGCAAAAATGATATTCATGTTGATTCTCCCTTTCTTGAATTTAGACCGCAACGGGTATAGTTACAGAACCCATCACGTTCAATATCGGAACTTTGGCTGTAAAGCTCCTCATTACTTCCTGATGATGGCCATGACGAACACATACGCCAGTAAAGCCAGCAAAACCGATCCTACTGCGATTCTCAAATATTTCTTGGTCCTGCTTTCCTCCTCAGGTTGAGCCGTCCCTCTAACCTCCCTCAGTACGTCACGCTCTTTCTTCATGTGACTCCTCCAAAATAGTGGTTAAGGAATGTCGCTTCATGTCGCTCATTCCAAGATGTTTGTTAGAGATCGCTTACTAAATATAGTCGCTCATGTCTTTATTAATACACAGCAATACAACGATCCCAAAGGCACAGAATAAACCAACAATCATGATAATTTTATCCATATGTGCATTCCCTTTCTTATTCTCAAGATTGGGTGGCAAAAACAGACTGTGCGGCAATTGAACCCCTCATGTCCAACACCATGGCTGTGGCCGTGAAGTTCCTATCCCCCATACTTCTTCAGAGCGGCTGAGACGATTATTGCTACAAATAAAGAAAACCCGATACATGCTAAGATGATTCGTATATATTTCCTGGTCTTGCTTTCCTCCGTCGGTTTAGCTGTCCCTATTACGTCCTGTAATACGCTCCGTTCTTCTTTCATGTGACACCTCAATAAAGGGTTATCAGGAATGCTGGGTAATACGGATTGTCCTGCAATACTTAAGTGAGCGCTTGCATATTTAATAGTAAATGATTACTAACTTGTCAAGCGGAATTTATACAAAAAAGAGATATGCCTTCTTGCGGGGAATGGATTCAATTCAAAGGGGATTTCTGATGCAGTTGTGGGAATGGGTGTGGTGAGGCATCCGGCGGGAAGAAAATTGTTTCCAAAAGGCGAAACTGGTAGGGGATTTTAGCGAGGGGCGACGGCGTCGCTGTAGATCTGCCAGAGGGAGGCGTACCTCTCGGTCAGCTTGAAATTGCCCTCGCTGAGGGACCAGATGTTCACCAATCCCTGGATGAGGGCAAAGAGCAATGTCGCTGAGGCCTCCAGGTCAATGTCCTTACGTACAGCGCCGTCTCGGACCCCGTCGGAGAGAAGTTCCTTCAGGCGGGAGATGTATTTGTTGATCGACTGAGACGCTTGTTTGTTTAGTTTTCGATCGCCGAGGCTGATGATTTCGGCGATGACCTGAAATGAGATTCCCTTGCGCAGGTCGATTGCGGAAAAGTGATTCCCGATGATTTTCTCGATGATGTCGAGTGTAACTGGTTCTGTACCCGCTTTTTCCGCCGAGATGTCCTTTAAAAGGACCTCTTCAATATGTTTGAGCAGGAAGGATAGGATGCTCTTCTTACTCTTGAAATGTCGATAGATGGCCGCTTCGGAGATTCCGACCTCTGCGGCGATCCTCTTGGTCGTCAAGTGTTCGCTGCCGTATTTAAAGATCAGTTTCGCCGCAGCTTCGATGATCTGCTGTTGCCGGAATTCCGTATTTTTTCTCTTTGTGACCATCGCTTCCGCTCCTAGAATAGATTCTCGGTCCATGCTCCGATCATATGGCTTAAAAGCCGCGGCAGTTTCGACATGCCCCAAGTACGAACGCATTGGAAGTTTCAGCGCCCGAGGATATAATCAAATATTCACGAAATCATAATGAATCGCGATGACAAAATCAAACGATTTTCTTTCATATACGGGGAAAACGCTGAAGATCTCTAAAGCTCTCAGAAATAACCCGAGGAGCTTCGATTTATAAATGAATAAACTATTTCGTGCTCGCTCACCCACCCGAGGTGAGTCCTTTCGCTGATGGATTGAACGACAGGGGAGATTCACGATAGAGACTCTGAGATGAGGTTGGCGCTGGAACATCGTGCCTTCACATGACGGCCATCCTCGTGTGGTGTCGCTCAGCATCGGGTACGCCTGCGACAAGTTCATTCACTGCCTTGATCACTATTTCCTAATCCCAATCTTCTCTCCGAGAAGCGAGGGCGACGCTAAAAATCCCTCATGGAAACTATGCCCAAACCGAATGTATCCGGATCAGATATGCATCATGATGCCGTTACTTGACTTTGGAAGCCTTCCTGCCCCAGTGCTCTTCTAAAATCGATCCTTCAGCGAAGAGAATCACTATACCGATAAGAGCGATAACGGTACCGAAAAATGCAAAGATAATTTTTATGAATACCGATATGATTCAAGGTACTTGTAATAAATAATGCGATAAATGCAACAATTATGATAGCTAGCCCACCCAGTTTCTCCCACATATTTAACCTCCCCTGTGTATGTGATTTAGGAAATTATGATAACCTGCTGTGATGACTGGTGATGATTCCCAGGAAATAATGTTGAACATCTGGTAAATCAAAAAGGCGCAGAATAGAAAAATTCCGATATAGACGTATAAGAACTTTTTGTCACCTGTCAGGTATCCTTCAGACACGATAAGCTCAGCATGTTCAACAAATGTTTCCCGAGGCTAAGCCGATTGCCGTCAGCGGGAGGGTCCTTTTTTGTCTTGTCCGTTCCCATTTGAGAGACCATCACATACATTAATAACACAAGTAATGCGCCCACGAGGATGACGGTGACCAAGACAGGCAGATCTGCTAGTTTAATGACGATAAGGGCAGCAATAGTGATCACAAGGGTACCCAGCAAAGTTAAAGTTCTGCGCATTTTTTATCTCCGTTCAATGATTTATTAAACAGCGCCGATACAAGTCGGGGTGCCGCAAGTTAAATAAGTAAAGACTGACTATTTTATAGTTAATGTTCACTAACAATGTCAAGAATAAAATCATGTCGAGGGAAGAAAATACGATTGAAACATAGATGTATGGTCGTGCAGGATGTATAAACTTGGATTACCCTTGATGAAGAGAAGATTCGTAATGAAGAAATGGCTAAACGCATTTACGATCTTTACATCCAACTCGGTACGATCCTGAATTCAAGGTCATGTTGATATCTCGGCCCCGAATACTAAGCATAGGAGAGCGGCAGTGCGGTACCAGGAGTTCGGTATCACTACCATTCACTTAATTTCAAATGCTAACCTTCATCGCAATTCAAAAATAAAAAGCGCATACTTGTGAATGAGAGAAAAGTACGAATCAACCGGATGAGCCTTCTTTGAGGAGTTCATTGACGTTGCCCAGAGACTCCAAGCCCATCACACGATCGATGATCGCATCGGCCTGGCCGGCGGGAAGCGCCCCTTCGGTCAGGCCCTTGAATTTCGCGATCAACTCCCGCTCCGAAAGGGGATTTTCCGGATCTCCCTTCGGATACTCGTTGGCCCCATCGAGCCTTCGTCCGTCTTTCAGCGTGATCGTCACGCGGGCCGGCCACTTGCGCGGATAGGCTCTGGTAAGGTCGGGATCGCCGGCAACCGTGATCTTTTTCATCAGTTCCTTCAGATCCTCGTCATCGAGCCGCACCGTTGTGAAATCTCCCGACTGGACGTGGCCGTAGCGCATCGCCGTCGCCACGCAAAAGGGCAGGTTGAATTTCGCGAGATAAGGCGTCTCCGGATCGATGTTTCCCAGAAGGTCAATCGCGGCCTGATAGATCCGAAGGTCCACCGTTTCCACATCGGAAGGCCTCAGCGTCCTGCCGCCGGTGGCCAGAAGCACGGCGTCGACGGCGGAATGCGTATGGCCGCAGGAGGCGTGATACTTGATCGAGTTGCGCTCCGAGTGGAATACCTTGCCCAGATCGGCGATGCATTTGCTTTCGTCGAAATCCTGTGAGGTAGCGCGGAAAAAACCTTTCTCCCCCTCGAGGATTCTCCTCGCCCCGGTAAAACCCTCCTTTGCGAGCAGCGCCGCACAGCAAACCGTTCATTGCGGCCTTCCCCGTGTGCAACTGCTTGCTCATCGCGCTTTCCCCGAGAAACTCCCACAGTCCCGACGCCTGGGTCCCGGCCGATCCGATCGCCCAGGCAAACTGGTCTTCATTGAGGCGCAGCAATTTGGCCGCCCCGGCCGCCGCTCCGAAGGTCCCGCAGGTCGCCGTCGTGTGCCAGAAACGGTAATGGCTTGGCCCCACGGCCAGCGCCACCCGGATGCCCACTTCGTAGCCGACGGAAACCGCAACGATCAGCTCCTTACCCGAAACCCCTTCCCGTTCACCGGCGGCAAGTACGGCAGGGAGGATCGCGGCGGCGGGGTGGAGGATCGATTCCCGATGCAGGTCGTCCATCTCGACGATGTGTGAAGACGCGCCGTTCACCAGGGAGGCCAACAGGCAGCTGGTCTTGACGCCGTCGGGAATGGATGTGGCTTCGGGGACGCCGCCCAGACCCCGGACAACCTTCCTCATCATCCGGATCGGCGGAAGATCCTTACCCGCGTAAGCGGAACCCAGCCAGTCGAGGAAAAAAACCTTCATCTTCTCGACGTGATCCGCACTCAAGTCATCGAAGGTTACACCGCAGAAATACCCGGCCAATCGGTTCGACAGAATTTCTCCGGACATCACTGATTCCTCCTTTTAAAAAGCCCCCTCCTTGGCCAGCGCAACAAAGTGGGCCACGTCGATCTTCTTCGGGCAGACATGGGAGCAGGCCTTCGAGGTGTGGCAGCGGTAGATTCCCTCCTCGCTGTAGAGGAGCTCGAGCCGCTCATCCTTTTCCGTTTTCCCTGGAATCCATCATCCGGACGATGCCGGCCATCGCCGCGTTGGGGCCGATAAAGGTTCGGTTCCCGCTGATGCAGGCCTCGGCGCAGCAGAAGCAGTTGATGCAACGCGTCGCCTCTTCATACCGGGCAAGCTCCTGGGGAGAAATCCGGTGCTCCGTCATACCGGGGGGAAGTCTCTTTCGGTTTGATGAGGTAGGGTTTCGCCCGATGGACACGCTCGTAGGCCCTTTCCCAGTCCACGACAAGATCCCGGATGACCGGGGCGACCGATACCGGCGCGATCTTGAATTCCGTCGTGCCGAACAGGGTGACGGCGTTCTCCACAAGCAGCTCGCAGGCAAGCATCGGTCTTCCGTTGACATTCACCGAACAACTGCCGCATTGGGCGTGCTCGCAGGACGACGCCCAGGCCAGCGTGGCGTCCTGCTCCACGTTGATCCTCCGGAACAGATCGACGAACCGCAGGATCGGGCCGGAGTCGAGCCTGTAGGTCTGAAACCAGCTCACCGATCTATCCGGATCGTAACGCTTGATGGTGAGCGTCAGGGAATAGATTTTGGACATCCTTTCCTCCTGGCGACGATGGAAGTCTCAATGACGAAGGATGAAGCTCAACGCAGCATCCGGACTTTTTACGAAACCGTCAATATTTTCTCGGCATGATTCTGAACTGTTCATAATGCTCACCCTTGGAGTCATAGATGCCCATATCGATCGGGCGTTTCCCGAAGCTGACCTTGCCGAATTCCGTCATGGAAACGAGCGTATGGAACTGAAACTCGTCGCTTCGTTCGGGATAATCCTCCCGGAAATGCGCCCCTCGGGATTCCTTTCTCATCAGGGCGCCCTGGGCGATGGTCATCGCGTTGTCGAGGAGATTGTCCAGCTCCCACCGCTCCAGCAGTTCCTGATTCATCCTCATGTCCTTCGTGGAGATGGCGACCTTGGCGACCCGCTGTTTGAAGGCGATCAGGGACGCGATCGCCTCCTGCATCCCCTTTTCGATCCGAAAAACGCCCACTTTGCGGGTCATCACCTCCCGCATCTCCTGGCGGATCTGGCCGACGTTTTCCTTCCCCTGCGCCTCAAGATAACCGGCAAACAGGGCAAGCGTGGCCTCTCCCGCCCCCTTCGGCGCCGGCGCCTGCTTTTCCTTGAGATGGGAAAGCACCCGTTCTCCGGCGTAACGGCCCATCACCAGCAGCTCCAGCAGCGAATTGGTGCCGAGGCGATTGAATCCATGGAGGCTCGCGCAGGCGCACTCACCGACGGCGAAAAGACCCGGCACGACCGTGTTGGCGGATGTTTGCACCTCTCCATGCTCGTTGGTCGGGATCCCCCCCATATGGTAGTGGTTGCTCGGCCGCACGGGGCAGAGCTGCGTACGCGAGTCCAGATTGGCGTATGTCTTGAAGAAGCTTGCCACCTCCTTCAACTTGACCTCGTGGACATAGTCGGGCAGGTGGCGAAGATCGATCCAGACATGCTCGATCTGATGGTCGGGATTCATGATCCCCCTCCCTTCCCGGATTTCCGTCTCGATCGCTCTGGCAACGATATCGCGGGGCGCAAGGTCTTTCATTTTGGGAGCATATCGCTCCATGAACGGTTCCATCTCTTTGTTGCGCAGGATTCCCCCCTCGCTCCGCAGGGCCTCGCTGGCCAGGATGCCGGGTCCGACGATCCCCGTAGGATGGAACTGGACGGCCTCCGGATCCATCACCGGCAAACCGGCCCTCAGAATCACCGCCAACCCGTCGCCCGTGTTGTTGCGGCAGTTTGTCGTAATCCGAAACACCTGCCCGGAGCCGCCGGTGGCCAGGACCGTCGCCCTGGCCAGGACGGTGACGAACTCCCCTTCCTTGACCTTGAACAGGACGGCGCCCACGCAGCAGCCCTCGTTGAAAAGGAGTTCCGTGACGACGGTCGAATTGATGAACAGGGAGCCCCCCTTGAGCGCCTCTCCCCAGGCGGTATCCATGATCCCCTTGCCTGTGCGGTCGGCCACGAACACGGCCCGCAGGGCGTCCCCTTTGCCGAACTCGACGGTGTGGCCGCCAAACTGCCGTTTGCTGATGCTTCCCCCTTCATCCCGGCTGAAGTGTATCCCCTTGCGCTCCAGCCATTGGACCTCCTCCCAACCGCCGTCGACGATCTTCTTCACGACGTTCTGGTCGGAGGTGCAGTCGCCCCCTTTCCAGGTATCGAACATATGGTAGAGCGACTTATCCGTCTTGTCCTTCGGATCGACGGCGGCCATCCCTCCCTGGGCCGTGCTGGTGTGGGATTTTTGCGGGTGAGCCACTTTGGTCACTGCGAAGATCGAAAGATCGGGTCTCCGTTCATGGAGGAGCGCCGCACATCGTAAACCGGCCCCTCCCGCCCCGACAATCAGAACATCACAGGTAACGTGGAATGGATGTGCAGCTTTTTCCCCATGGCGATTCCCCTTTGTGATACTCCCCGCCCACAGGGCGGGGCTTCCCGGCAGGGAGATATCGTTTTTATTGTGCCGCTTATCCCCCTCATGCAAAAGGAGGGACCTAGGTTGCGCTCCCGGTCAAACGGAAAAGATGAACCTGAAGGCCAAAACCGCAAGGACGGCGATGACGGCAACGATGAGCGCCGTCATCCCGGCCCGCAGCTGTCCGCGAAGAGGCATAGTCGGCCGCGATCGAAAAGAGACCATACCCCGCATGATAAAGTGCCGAGACCGCCAGAGTAAGAGTGACGACCCGGATGAAGACGTTCTGCAGCACGCGCAATGCCTGTCCGGGCCCCATCGGCGAGGACCGGATTCAGGTACAAGAAGAAAAGGTACGCCGGAACGGTGGTGAACAGGAAGGCCCCGCTGATCCTCTGGAGCTTCCAGAAGAATCGAGTGACGACTTTTTCCATATGCGGGACTGCGACGGCATAAGCCGTGACGGCGCCGGTGCAAAACGTCATCAGCCAAAAAAAGAGGGCCGACACGCTCTGGTTTTTCATGATCATCAAAAGCCCGACGATGGCGGCATACGTCACGCTCAGACCGAAGGTCCAACGGATCATGGCCTCATCGCTGCGCTTACCGAATAATTCATACAGAATGAGGCGACCGCCGTTCAGGGCATGAAAGCTCACAACCAGAGACGAGGCCCAGGCAAGGAAAACAAAGATCGGCCGGACCGGAATTTTCATATCGGTATTGAAGACGTTGGGCGTTTGCCATGACGAGAGGGTATACATATGGACCATCAGGGCGATGAAGAGCCAGATCCCCGTGAACCTGTGCAGCCAGCTGATCACGTAATACCAGCCGCGGGTCTTTGCGTAACGGGAAAGGACAGGCAACTTCTCGAGGATCGGCAACAAAGAGGCGCCGATCCCTTGACTCTCTTCCGGATCCTTCATACGCGCTTTCCTCCCAGACAGGTATCGAAGAGATTTGCCAAAGAGATTGACGGCGGGTGTTTCACTGTCGCCCGGTCCGGAACTTCCGTATCGATCAAAAGCCCGAAGAGCGGAGCAACGATGGTCATCCTATACAAGAAAGGATAGAGAATATCAAGACCCGGCGACGAACAAACCGGTCAATTGCTGTCAAGACATTGATATTTCAAAGATTATACCGGATAATATTCGCAGTTGACATACATGCACATTTCAGTTAAAAGTTATATCCAAAGACTCAAAAATCAACCCCTTATCACTTATCAATAATGTCCTGCATTGCGGTTGGAGGAAAAAGCATGACGGGATTGTCTATATTTGTGGTTTCCAGACCGCCGCCGGGCTGATCCGACGCTGCCGGCAGCAGAGGCCGCCTGCACCTGAACCCCTGCCGGCGACAACCAGTACGACGCCGTGCCGAAGTCACAAGACGGCGCCCCTTTCCACGTCATTACAATCATAAAGGAGGGAATCGATGTTAACGACAAGACCAGGTTACACCTTTTCGGTATGGTTGACGGCCCTTGCCGCCGTCTTCGCTTTTTCGGCGATCGACCCGGCTCACGCGGCGGAGCGCAAGTCGATCCGCTGGGCCACATCCAGCACGGGTTCTTACGGCTACAAGGTCGCGGCCCAGATGACCAAGGTGTTGGAGGATGCGCTCGGCGGCGAGTACACCGTCACCGTCAATCCCTATCCGTCGACGACCGCCGCCATGAAGGCGACAATGGATGGCAACGGGGAGATCGGCTACACGGCCGACGTCGGGATGACCCAGGTCTATGAGGGCGAAGGCGGCTTCAAGGATTACAAGCCCGCCAAGTCGAAGATGGTCCACACCTGGTATGCCTACCCGATGGAGTCGTTCATGGCCGTGTATGCCCCGAAGGCCGGCCAGTTCAAGTCCTGGGGCGACTTCAGCGGCAAGCCGGTCTTCTTCACCCCCGCCGGCTTCATGAACTGGCTCAATTTCCAGCGCATCTTCAAGGCGCTCGGCTACCAGTTCAAACACGTCCAGATCGGCGAGCCGGCCCAGGGCGACGCGCTTCAGGCCGGCACCATCGTCGGCGCCGTCGCCTATACGACCGCCGGCGCGTCGCTCGCGTCCTACTGGCGCGAGACCGAGCTGCGCATCGACATCAAGGTGATCAACCCGAGCCCGGATGAGGTCAAGAAACTGACGGCGGCGGGCCTCGCCCCCGTGGAGATCGATCCGACGAAGGCCTTCAGCAAGGACGTCGGCGTGAAGACGATCCTGGGCGTGCCGATCCTCTTCGGCTACAACGTGCGCGCGGATATGCCCGAGGAGGTCGTCTACAAGATGCTGAGCAAGTTCTACGCCGAGCGCGATAGCCTCGCCAAGGCCGATCCGGGTTTACACCGATGGCGCGCGACTTCGTCGGCATGCAGGTGAACGGCATCAACGCCAATCCGACCATTCCGGTGCATGCGGGGCTGGCGAAGTTCCTCAAAGAGCACAAGGCCTGGAACGATAAGTGGACGATCGCCGGCAGCAAGTGATCGCTCAGGAGGATTTCCGGGGGAGGAACCGTGCGCTGCGACAGCGCCGGTTCCCTCCCGCGCATTGACCGATCGTCGTCACTTGGTATATGCGACGCTGCGGCCGGGATCGACGGACACCGAACAAGGCGTGAAAAAGACCGATTGCAGGCCGTTAAACGTTATGCAAGGCTGAACACTAAGCGGAGCGTCTGTCAATGTTTGCGTTAGCTGAGCGCAACACGCGATGAGCGTGTCCGACAGCCTGCGGAGCAAAAAAGGGGGGAAACCATGCTGAGTGACCGGATCACGCGCCATGTCAATCTCCAGAACCTGATATTCCTCTTGTCGATCTTCATGTTCGCCTGGCTGTGCTGGTACTTCTACACCGGCTACGGCGGCCCGACCGAACTGGTGGCACACCTCTTGCCGATCGCCCTGATGCTGCAGATCCTGCACATGCACAAAAATGGGTTCATCTACAAACGGCTGTCGCCGATCGCGAATCACATCATCGTGATCATCTACCTCGGCGATCTGTTGTTACGCCTTCTACCATTTCCACATGGAATACGAGGAGATTTCGATCTACCGGCAGGGATCCTACACCCGGGAGGACTTCATCATGGGGCTGCTGGTCTTCCTCCTGGTGATGGAGCTCTCACGGATCGTCCATACGGAACTGTTCTGGATGAACGCGGTCTGGTGGTCTACACGCTCTGGGGTTATCTGAGCCCGGTCGACTTCTTCTGGCATCCGGGGACCTCCTTCTATCGGGTGATCACCTCGAGCACGGTCGAACTCTCGACCGGCATTTACGGGCAGTACGCCCAGATTGCGCTGACGACGATCGGGGCCTTTTTGCTCCTGGCGGCGGCGGCGCGCGGCTTCGACGCCCAGAGCATCTATACCCGGGAGGACTTCATCATGGGGCTCCTGGTTTTTCTCCTGGTGATGGAGCTCTCCCGGGTCGTCCATACGGAACTGTTCTGGATGAACGCGGTTCTGGTGGTCTACACGCTCTGGGGATATCTGAGCCCGGTCGATTTCTTCTGGCATCCCGGGACCTCCTTCTACCGGGTGATCACCTCGAGCACCGTCGAACTCTCGACCGGAATTTACGGGCAGTACGCCCAGATCGCGCTGACGACGATCGCGGCGTTTTTGCTGCTGGCGGCGGCGGCGCGCGGCTTCGACGCCCAGGGGGCGATGGTCAGTTTCATGCAGAGGATCGCCGGAAAGTCGCGGCAGACGATCCCCCAGACGGCCGTCCTCGCCTCGTCCGCGGTCGGCATGATCAG
The DNA here is from genome assembly GCA_963842685.1 of uncultured delta proteobacterium. Classification (GTDB taxonomy): domain Bacteria; phylum Desulfobacterota; class Syntrophia; order Syntrophales; family UBA5619; genus JAKAFS01. Next base: position 44,694 of record CAWJHT010000063.1, read on the forward strand.
CGGCAGCGGCGCGGCCAACGCCACCGTGGTCGGCGCCTTCACGATCCCGCTGATGAAACGCTACGGCGTGCCGGGGGAGTTCGCCGCGGCGGTGGAGACCGCGGCATCGATGGGCGGGCTCATCATGCCGCCGGTGATGGCGGTCGCCGGTTTCGTGATGGCGGAATTCCTCGGCGTCTCCTACTGGAGCGTGACGCTCCGCGGCTTTTCCCTCGCCTTCATTTACTATTCCACGCTCTCCCTGTCCGTCTATCTGCTTGAGCGTGAGGCTGATGCCCTCCACGCCGATCGAGAAGATCACGTTGCCGATCTACGACCAGATCAAGACGGCGATCTTCTTCATCGGGATCATCTTTCTCACCATCCTGATGGGGGTGCTCAACTACGGCGAGCAGCTTGCAGGGCTCTATACCGGGGCCTTCATGTTTGCGCTCCTCATCCTGCTGTATCTCTATTTCAAGTACCTGCGGAAGGACCCGGCGGCGGACAAGGATTCGCTCTTCGCGAACATCCGCATCACGATCGAGACGCATGCCGAGATGACCTCCTTCCTGACGCTGCTGCTGGCGACGCTCGGCATCATGGTCGGCCTGTTCACCGTGACCGGCTTCATCAACCGCATGGGGGGGATCATGCTGCGCGTCGGCGAGTGGCACGTCGTCGCGCTCATCCTGATGGCCTGGGTGTTCGGCTGGCTCGTCGGCGCCGGGCTGCCGCCGACGGCGACCTACATCGTTCTCGCGGTCATCATCGTGGACCCGATGCGCAAGCTCGGCATCGACCCCTGGATCGCGCATTTCTTCTGCTTCCTCTTGGCCGTCTGGGGCGAGTTGTCGCCGCCGACCTCGCTTGCGGCGGCGGTCTCGGCGCGGATCGCGGAGGCGTCATTCATCAAGACCATGTGGGAGGCGCTGAAACTCTGCCTGCCCATCACCATCATGACCTTTGCCATTTTCACCCGCTCCGACCTCGTGGTGAACCCGGGCTGGTGGCAGATCGCCGATACGCTGATCGTGGCGATCGGCTGCTGCAGCTTGACCTTCGCCCTGTTCGGGCGGTTTTTCCGCAACTGGCGAACGGACATGATGGTGCGTGCGGCGTTTGCGCTCGCCTCGTTCGTGATGCTATTCCACCCGAATGACAATGTGCCTCGGATGATGGTCGTGATCGTCCTGCCGGCGGTGATTTACGGCGTCGTGCGCCACCGGCGGATCGCCCCGCCGAAGGGCGAACCGCAGCCGCAGCCCGCAGGTTAGGCGGACCGTCCCTGCATCGGCTTTCCCGCCGGTCGCAGGGCGCGAATCCGGTGCGGGATCGATGCCTGACCGCGCGCCCGTGGCCCTGGAATAAGCAATACTGCTGCGGAGATCTTCCGAGATCGGACGGGAAGAGCATAAGTATGACGACAGGCGAACGCGAACTGCGCGCGTAACGGCTTGATCAGGAAGCAGCTCGGAGTGGATTTCCAGAGTCAGGCCGTTCTGGAAAGGATGAACCATGGAGAGGAAACAAACAGGAATTCTTGTCTTCAAGGACGTCGAGGTGCTGGATTTTTGCGGACCGTTCGAGGTCTTTTCCGTCACCCGTTTGAACGAATCCAGGCGGCGGGAGGAACCCTCCCCGTTCAACGTCTTCCTGGTGGCAGAAACGAAAAGCCTCGTCGTTACCGCCGGCGGGATGAAGGTTGTCCCGGATTACGATCTCGATGAGTGCCCGCCGCTGGATATCCTTGTCGTTCCCGGCGGCTGGGGCACGAGAGCGGAAATGAACAACGAGCGTCTCCTCGGATGGATTGCCGAGCGCTCCCGACAGGTTGAAACCCTCGCCTCGGTATGCACCGGCGCCCTTCTGCTCGGGAAAGCCGGGCTTCTCGACGGCAAGCGGGCGACGACGCACTGGCGTTCGCTGGACTGGATGGAGGAGCTGTTTCCGAAAACCCGTGTCGAAAGGCACCTGCATTTCGTTGAAGACGGCGCCCTTTTCACCTCGGCCGGCATCTCCGCCGGGATCGACATGGCGCTGAAAATCGTCACCCGCCATTTCGGCGATGCCATCGCAAGGGCAACGGCCAAACAGATGGAATACCCCTTCCCGGAAAGCGATGCGCGGCGCATCGCCCTGACCTGACACTTCTCACCCTCACCCTTGTCGAGGGGAGAGAATTGGGGACTTTTCTTCGAGGATAAGCTAATTTGACACCCACGGATGAAAAGTAATTTTTCCCCTCCCCCGGTGGGAGGAATGATGCATTTCCCCCATCCCCCAGAGGCAGGGATCAACACATCTCCCCTTCCCTGGCGGGAGGGATCATACAGATTTCCCCTCCCCTGGCGGGAGGGGATTAAAGGGGAGGGGGAGGGACTTTATCGGGAATCGGCAATTCTATAGCGCGCCCGCCCCTCTTCGTACATGTCCCCGCCGTAGATGTCGTTAATCACCGTGACCGGAAAATCCTGCACGACAATCCGCCGGAGGGCCTCCGCCCCCAGATCCTCATAGGCAACCACCTCGACGCTCCTGATGCACCGGGAGATCAGGGCGCCTGCGCCGCCGATGGCGCCAAGATAAACCGCCTTATATTTCTTCATCGCTTCCTTCACTTCCCCGGAACGCATCCCCTTGCCGATCGTCCCTTTGAGTCCCCTGGCCATGAGCGCGGGGGAGTAGGCGTCCATCCGGTAGCTGGAGGTTGGCCCGGCGGACCCGATCGGTCTCCCCGGCCTTGCGGGAGTCGGCCCCATGTAATAGATCACCTGCCCCTGAAAATCAACGGGAAGCGGCTCCCCGGCCTCCAGGGCTTCGATCATCCGTTTATGGGCCGCGTCGCGGGCGACGTACATCACCCCTGACAGGAGCAGCTCGTCGCCCGCGTGCAGGGCCTCCACAATTTCATCGGACAGGGGAAGTTCTACAGCTCTTGCGCTGTTTGAGATCCGTTCCATAGGCTGCCCTCCCTCTTCCTCTCTCTCCCGATCAGAGGGTCGCTTCCCGGTGCCTGACGCTGTGGCATTGAAGATTGACCGCCACCGGAAGGGCGGCGATGTGGGTGGGAAAGACCTCGACATGAACGGCCAGGGCGGTGATCCTCCCCCCGTAGCCCATGGCCCCGATCCCCAGATCGTTCACCCGTTTCAGGATCTCAGCCTCCAGCGCGGCGATCTCGGAATCCGGGTGGGGAGACCCACCCCGCGGAGCAGGGCCTGTTTGGCCAGGAGCATGCACTTCTCCGCCGTCCCCCCGATCCCGACACCGACGATGACGGGGGGACAGGGGTTGGCGCCCGCCTCATCGACCGACCGCACGACAAAATCGATGACCCCCTGCCTGCCGGCGGCAGGGGTCAACATGGCGAGGCGGCTCATGTTCTCACTGCCAAATCCCTTTGGAGAGCGCCGTGATTTTCAACTGCTCGCCCGGGACGACGGTGGTATGGATCACGGCCGGCGTATTGTCCCGGGTGTTCATCCTCGCCGAAAAGGGCCTTTCGACAACGGACTTACGCAGGTACCCCTGGCTATAGGCGCGACGGGTGCCCTCCTGAACGGCCTCGTACAGATCGCCCCCGACGATATGCACCTCCTGCCCCAGTTCGAGAAAAATCACCGCCATCCCCGTGTCCTGGCAGAGCGGGATTTCGTCGCGAACCGCGGCCTCCGCGTTTTCCAGGAGTCCGGCAAGGACGCTCCGGGCCGCCGGGGATTCTTCCTTTTCCTGTGCCGACCGGAGGGCCGCGATCACGTCATCCGGGAGGCGGTAACAGGCATCCCGGAGCAGCAGGGAGACGGTTTCCGTTACCTCGTTCGCATCGATTTCCCGCATAACGCCCCTTCTCCCGTACATCACCCGGCCGGAAAAACGCCCCCTTACCCGATGGCCCCCGATGCCTTCAAGGCCTGGATGTTCACTATCGGTGTATCCCAGCCCCTTCAGAATCTCTTCCGAGTGCTCCCCGAGCTTGGGCGCCGCCATGGTGATTTCCGCCTTGGTTTCGGACAATTTGATGGGATTGTTCAATACCTTGATCGGACCGTACTCCGGATGGTCCCAATCGACGAAGAACTCGTTGGCCAGGGCCTGCCGATCCCGGGTGACCTCCAGCGGCGTCGTCACCGGAGACCAGACGATCTTGCTTTTGCTCAGGGTTTCGATCCACTCGGCGTAGGTCCTGCCCCGGAAGATCCCGTCGAGGAGGCTCACGAGCTCCCCGGCATGCTCGGACCGCACCTCGTACGTAGCAAATCGGAGGTCGTGTTCGAGCTCCGGATGGCCGATCGCGCCGCAGAATGCGGGCCAGTAGTGCTGGGCATTGGTCATCCCCAGCATGATCCAGCGATGGTCGCTCGTTTCATAGACGTTCCGGATCGGATTCCCCATCGTCTTCCGCTGGGGCCGCAGGGCGTCCTCGCCGGTGATCAGGCAGCCGGCGGTGTCAAACCCCAGCGCCCAGGCGGCGGTGTTGTACAGCGAAACCTCCACCTGCTGGGCGATCCCCGGTTCTCTCCCGGATGAACAGGGCCGTCATGACCCCCGCCAGGAGGCTCAGCGAGGTGATGCTGTCGCCGTAGCCGGGCCGGGAGATGTTGGGCGCCACTCCCGTGATCGTGCATCAGCTCCATGACGCCGCTCCGCGCCCAGAAGGCGACGGAGTCGTAGCCGCCGGTATTCTTTTCCGGCCGCGTTGACCGTAGCCGGTCAGGTTGGCGTAGATGATCCGGGGATTGAGCGTGGAGAGGATCTCATAGGTGAGGCGGAACTTCTCCATCTCGTAGGGCCGCAGGTTGTTCAGAAACACATCGGCGTCGCCGCGAGCTTATGGAGGATCTCCTGACCTTCCGGGGCGGCCAGGTTCAAAGCGATGCTTTTTTTGTTGCGGTCCGCGTGCTCCCAGAGGTAGTTGACGGGATTGGGCTTGGCCCATCCGGCCATGCCCTGGCCCGAGGACGTGACGCCAGTTATCGCCCTTGCCGGGCGGTTCGACGTGGATGACCTCGGCGCCCCAACTTCCCATCAGCATCCCGGCGACGGGGACGGAGACCGCGCCGCCCACTTCGATGACCCTGATGCCCCTCAGTTCCCCGGCCATGCCTGTTACCTCCGTTTATTGCTTTTTCTTCCGACTGTTACCGCATGAAGCTGCTTTGAACCAGGAAGCAAAGTCCGACCATGGGCAGTGAGGATCGGATGTCGTCGCTAGCGGTGGTGTCATTCAGACGATTTCTTCCCGGACAACTGACCGGCCACCGAGGCGGTGGCCTTGGCAACGGCCTCCTGATCCCCCAGGTAGTAGTGGTTGACGGACCGGAGACGGTCGTCCAGCTCGTAGACGAGGGGGATCCCCGTCGGGATGTTCAGCTCCGTGATCACCTCGTCGGGGATCTTGTCCAGGTATTTCACCAGGGCGCGCATGCTGTTCCCGTGCGCCACGATGAGGACCCGTTTCCCCGCGCGGAGGTCCGGTACGATCGCCTCATGCCAGTAGGGAAGCACCCTCTCCAGGGTGATTTTGAGTGATTCGGTCCGCGGCAGCTCTTCGGGCTTCAGGCCCGCATACCGGGGATCATGTCCGGGGAAGCGTTCGTCCGTCTCGTCGAGGAGGGGCGGCGGGGTGTCGTAGCTCCGCCGCCAGATATGGACCTGCTCCATCCCGAATTTTTCGGCCGTTTCCCGCTTGTTGAGTCCCTGGAGGGCGCCGTAGTGGCGTTCGTTCAGCCGCCAGGAACGGTAGACGGGAATCCACATCAGGTCCATCTCGTCGAGGGCGATCCAGAGGGTCCGGATCGCCCGTTTCAGGACCGACGTGTGGGCCAGATCGAAGGTGTAGCCTCCCTCTTTCAAGAGCCGCCCCGCCTGGTGCGCCTCGCGGATCCCCTGCTCGGTCAGATCGACGTCCGTCCAGCCGGTAAAACGGTTTTCCAGATTCCAGGTGCTCTCCCCATGACGAAGCATAACCAGCCTGATCATCCTCTCCCCCGTTTTAACAAATGATGGTCTTTGAGTTGCACTGCGTTCCGATTGAAGCGCGATCAATATGGCATATTCCGACCGGTCCGGCAAGGGCCAAAAAAAGCGGGCAGCCCCCGGGGGGACTGCCCGCTGATCATATTGCCGTTCCGCCGTACCGGTTGACCCGGCAGCTCCGCATCCCGCATCGGGCTGCTATCACCGGCCGCCGCGGCGGTACCCGTCATCCCGCGTAGATCAGGGAAGGTATCCACAACGCGATCTGCGGGAACATGTAGAGCAGAAAGATCGCCAAGTATCTGGATCGCCATGAAGGGCATCATCCCCAGGAAGATCTGGTTGAGCGTCACATGGGGCGGCGAGACGCCCTTCAGGTAGAAGGCGGCCATCGCCACCGGCGGCGAGAGGAACGCCGTCTGGAGGTTCAGGGCCACGAGCAGTCCGAAGAAGAGCGGGTCGATGTTGAAGTGCGGCAGGAGCGGGATGAAGATCGGCATGAAGATGATGATGATCTCGGTCCACTCCAGCGGCCAGCCCAGCAGGAAGATGATCACCTGCGCCAGGAGCATGAACTGCACCGGCGTCATGTCGAGCGATTTCACCCAGGTCTCGACGATCTCCTGACCGCCCAGGAGGGCAAAGGCCGCGGCGAAGATCCCCGACCCGACGAAGAGCCAGCAGACCATGGCCGAGGTCTTCGCCGTGAGGAAGACCGACTCCTTGAGCATCGTCCAGTTGAACCGTCCGTAGGCGGCCGCCAGCGCCAACCCTCCGAACGAACCCATCGCCGCCGCCTCGGTCGGCGTCGCGAGTCCCACGATGATCGTCCCGAGGACCCCGAGGATCAGGATGGCCAGCGGGAAGAACGACCCCAGGAGCATCTTGAAGATCTCGAGACGGACGAAGGTGAAGATCGCATAGAAGATCACGAGCCCCGCCGCGCAGATGCCGAAGGTGATCCAGAATCCCAGGGTAGGGGGATGACGTTCGGGCGGTCGCCGGCGCTGGCGCCGCCTGCAGGCGGCGCGGCCGTCTCGGCAGCCGGCTGCGGCTCCGCCGGTGCGGCCGGGGAGGCTGCAGCCTCCTGCGTCGGTTCGGCCGGGGGTTCCGCCAGGCCTGTCGCTCCCTCCGGTTCGGCAAGCCCTCCGGTATCGGCCGGGGCCTGCGGTGCCTGCCTCTTCACGCCGCGAAGCCCATCTCCTGCACGCCCGCCGTGTCGAGCAGGGTCGGCGCCGTCGTCCAGAGGTAGATCACGAATACGAAGAACCCGACCGCCAACAGCGGGAGGATGGCGATGAACAGGTGATTGAGGACCGTCTTCAGCGGGACGTCGGCGTTCCGCTTCCCCTTGAGCGCGCCGAGCAATCCCACCAGGACATTGTTGCTCTTCGTCGTGGAGATCACCTCGGCGAATTTGGGCAGCGGCACGTACTGGTCCTCTTCGGAAAGGGGCGGGGCGACGCTGGGTTTGAGCTTCGCGTAAATGATGATGTAGACGACGTACAGGAGGGCCAGCATCGCGCCCGGGAGGAACGCCCCGGCGTAGAGCTGCACGACCGACACGCCGGCGGTGGCGCCGTAGAGGATCAGGAGGACCGACGGCGGGATCAGGATCCCGAGGGTGCCGCCCGCGCAGGTGGCGCCCGCGGCGAGCCGGACGTTGTATCCTGCCTTGAGCATCGCCGGAAAGGCGAGGAGTCCCATCAGCGTCACCACCGCGCCGATGATGCCCGAGGCGGTGGCAAAGATCGCGCAGGTGATGACCGTGGCGACGGCGAGCGATCCGGGGATCCGCGCGGTCGCCAGGTGCAGGCCCTTGAACAGGGCCTGGATCAGGTTGGCGCGTTCCACCAGGTACCCCATGAAGACGAAGAGGGGAACCGAGATCAAGCACGTCGTTGTTCATCACCCAGTAGGCGCGCTGGACCATCAGATCGAGGGTCTGCTGCACCGCCAACGCCGGGTTCACGCTGTAGTAGGCAAACCAGGTGAACATCGTCCCCAAGCCCATCAGGGTGAACGCCGTGGGAAAACCGAGCATGATCGCCACAACGATCAGGGCCAGCATCAAAAGCCCCAGGTGGCCGTTCGTGATCTGTGACAGCGGGCGGCATCAGGACGAAGAGCGCCGATCACGATCAGGGCCATGATCGAGAGTCCGAACCAGGCTTCTTTTTTCATTTCTCGCTCCCTTTCTTGGCCGTCACGAACTCATCGAGCTTGGCGATATCCTCGTCCTTGACGTTCATCTGTGCTTTGAGTTTTTCCACGTCGACCTCCTCGACGTCCTCGATGCGCGAGGGCCACTTGCCCTCCTTGAGGCAGCGGATGCAGCGGATGATCTCGACGATCCCCTGGATCAGCATGAACGCCCCGGCGAGGGGGATGATCGTCTTGAACTGGTAGACCGGTGGGCCGTTGGCGGTGATCCCCGAGTGCTCCATGATCGTCCAGGATTCGCCGGCATAGATGTAGCCGGCCCAGACAGAGGGCGGTCATCCCGGGGAGGAAAAACACGAAATAGAGGGTCAGGTCGAGGCCGGCCTGGAGCCGCGGCGGGAAGAAGCCGTAGAGGACGTCGCCGCGGACCATGTTGTTCTTCGAGAGGGTGTAGGCGCCCGACATCATGAAGAGCATCCCGTACATCTGGATCATCACGTCGAAGGCCCAGTCGTGCGGGGCGTCGAGGGCGTAGCGCGAGAACACCTCGTAGGTGATCAGGAAGGTCAGCGAGACGATGAGCCAGGAGAAGATCTTCCCGACAAATGTGCTGATCTTGTCAACGGTAAGCAGCAATTTCTGCATATTCACACCTTTTACCAAAAATCAGCCACCCGGGCCGCTGCCCGGATGGCTGATCGGTGATGCTGTCAAAACCCATTACTTTTTCTTCGGTTCCGCCTTTGCGGGTGCAGCCTTCGCGGGGCCTTGCGGGAGCCTTCTTCTTGCCGAAGTAGTGGTTGTAGGCCAAAGTCGGGCTGACCACGTAGTCCCGCTTCCATTTCACCGTACGCTCCGCGAATTTCCTCTGCGATGCGGCGATCTCCTTGAACAGCGGGTTCTTGGCCGAGTACTCCTCCTCGACCTTATCGAAGATGTCGAGCTCCTTCTGGAGGATCGAGTCCGGCGTCTTGTAGAACTTCACCTTGTCCTTGGTCTGCAGTTCGATGTAGTCCTTCGAATAGCGGTCGATCGATTTCCAGGTCACGTCCGCCGACGCGGCCTCCACGGCGTTGTCGATGATCGCTTTCATCTTGGCCGGCAGCGCGTCGAATTTGGTCTTGTTGAAGAGGATCTCGAAACTCTCCGCGCTCTGATGGTAGCTCTGGAGCATGCACACCTTCGACACGTCCGCGAAACCGAGCAGCCGGTCGGAGGAGGCGTTGTTGAACTCCGCCCCGTCCAGGAGGCCGCGGTCCAGGGCCGGGACGATCTCGCCGCCGGGCAGCGCGTTCACCGCCGCGCCCATCCCCTTGAACAGGTCGATCGAGATACCCACGGTGCGGAACTTGAGGCCCTTGAAGTCGTCGGCTTTGGTGATCGGCTTCTTGAACCAGCCCAGGGGCTGCGTCCACATCGGGCCGTAGGCATAAGATTTGACACTGACGCCGATGGCATCGTAGACCTTCTGGAACAGTTCCTTGCCGCCGCCGTACTTGTGCCAGGAGAGCAGCATGTCGGCGTCCATCCCGTAGGCGGGGCTCGATCCCCACAGCGACAGGGCGTTGTTCTTGCCGTAGTGGTAAACGAAGACGCCGTGGCCGCCGTCGAGCGTCCCCTTGGAGACCGCATCCAGCAGGTCGAAGGCCGGCACCACGGCGCCCGCGGGCAGCACCTCGATCTTCAGATCCCCGCCGGTCATGTCGTTGACCTTCTTGGCGAAGTCGAGGGCGTACTCGTGGAAGATGTCCTTGGTGGGCCAGGTGCTCTGCCACCGCATGCTGATCGGTCCCTGCGCCTTGAGGACCGACGGGAAGCCCAGGGTCGCGGCCCCGGCCGTCACCGCCGCGGCGGCGGTGAGGAAATTGCGGCGTGATACGCCCGTCTGCTTTGTGTCTTTACCCAGTTCTTTCTTTGTCATAATTACCCTCCTCCATGTTATTGATAAAAAACCGACCGTCTGAATCAAAAATCCTTCAACCGACAATCACAACACCTCCGAAGACCCTTTTGACCCCGGTTATTGGATAGAAGTTCACAGTTACTAAGCTCTCTTGAACCAATTTATGCAAAGGAAAAATCGACAAAAGCAACAGGGCTACAAGTGACCTGTTTTGAGCGCATCCACAACATCCTGTAGACTGGTACGCTATACGTTTGAAGCTATCAATGATATAAGTCCTTTGTCAAGGAATATTTCGTACACTGGAAAAGGCAGAAACACCCAGTTTTATATTTTCTCTTTACGAAAAAGCTGGTATAAGCTACCGCTCAGTGGTTCCGATCATCTCCGTTTTCGTTTCAAAACAACCCATAGAGGAAGAAAAGATGAAAAAAAAGATCTTTGTGGCCCGTGAAGTTTTTCAAGAAGCCCTTGATTTTCTGGCGCCCCATTTCGAGGTTCAAGCCAATCAGGAAGACAGGGTCCTGACCGCCGAAGAGCTGGCGGGAGTTCTCGCCGACAAGGAGGGGGCCATGACCACCCTGACCGAAAGGATCGATGAGAATCTCCTGAGCCGCTGTCCCCGGCTGAAGGCGGTCTGCAATATCGCCGTGGGGTACAACAATATCGATCTGACCGCCTGCAACGCCCATGGCGTCATGGCCACCAACACCCCCGGCGTCCTGGACGATACCACCGCCGATTTCGCCTGGGCGCTGATCCTCGCCACGGCCCGCCGACTGAACGAGGCCGAAGCCTATGTCCGGGCAGGGACAATGGGACAAATGGAAATTGAAGCAATTTCTCGGCCTGGATGTGCACCATGCCGTGCTGGGCATCATCGGTCTGGGACGGATCGGTCAGGTCGTGGCCCGCCGCGCGATGGGTTTCGAGATGGAGGTGCTCTACCATGATGTCCGGCGGGCCGCCCCGGAGATCGAGTCCGCCTGCCGGGCCGTCTATGTCTCCAAAGAGGAGCTCTTCCGCAGGGCGGACATCGTGACGATCCATATCCCGTACAGCCGGGAGACCCACCATGCCATCGGCGCCCCGGAGATCGCCCTGATGAAAAAATCGGCGATCCTCATCCATGCCGCCCGGGGCGGCGTGCTCGACGATGCGGCCCTGGTCGAGGCCCTCCGAAGAGGCGCCATCGCCGGCGCCGGGCTCGATGTCTTCGAAGGGGAACCGGCGATTCATCCGGGATTCCGGGAACTGAAGAATGTGGTCCTGTCACCCCACATCGCCAGCTCTTCCGAAAAAACCCGCTTCAAGATGGCGATGAAGGCCGCAGAGAATCTCGTCGCCGCCCTCACGACCGGAAATCCCCCGAACCTTCTGAATCCGGGGGTGAAAGGGAAGTAACCCCCATGCCCGAGTCGGGCACAACGAAGGATGAAAATCACCCCCACCCTCTTGTCGAGGGGGAGGGAACAGGAGGTCAGAAAAACCATGGACAAACCGCTGCACACCTTAAGCCTGATCGAAGCTGTGAAAGGGATCGAAAACCGGCGATTCACCTCCGAAGAGTACACCCAGGCCCTCCTGGCGAGGATCGCGTCGCTCGATGAAGAGATCCGGGCCTGGGCCTGGCTCAAACCGGAGGAGGCGATAAAGGCCGCCCGCCTTTCCGACCGTCATCTTCAGTCCGGCGGCACACCCGGCCCCCTCCAGGGACTGCCGATCGGAGTGAAGGACATCTTCGCCACCGCCGGCGTGCCCACGGAAATGGGTTCTCCCGCCTTCGCCGGCCATATCCCGGACAAGTCGGCCCGGGTGATCGAACGGCTCGAGGCCCGGGGGGCCTTTGTCATGGGGAAGACCGTGACCACGGAATGCGCCTTTCTCTCCCCCGGAAAGACCCGCAATCCCTGGAATCCGCTCCATACGCCGGGCGGGTCGTCCAGCGGCTCCGCCGCCGCAGTCGCGGCAGGTTTTGTCCCCGCCGCCCTGGGCACGCAGACCAACGGCTCCGTCATCCGGCCCGCCGCGTTTTGCGGGGTCGTGGGCTTCAAGCCGACCCAGGGCCTCCTCCCCATCGAAGGGGCCCTGACCTTCAGCCACACGCTGGATCAGCCGGGCCTCTTCACCCGTCATGTGGAAGATGCCGCCTGGCTCGCGGCTGCCCTGTCCGATGAGGGCGGGAAACTCTCTCCGATCCTCTCCACCCGCTCCGCGCCTCCCCGTCTGGCGGCCGTGAAAACCCCCGTCTGGGAACAGGCCGAGGAGGACGCCAAGCGGAATTTCCGGGAAAACATCCAAACGCTGCGCAAAGGCGGCGCCGATGTCGAGGAGTGCGAATTGCCCGAGAGTCTTCAACCTCGCCCACCGGGCGATCCGGACCATCATGGCCGCCGAGGCCGCCTTCAACCTGGAGGAGCTCTCTCTCAAACAGGCGCCCCTCCTGAGCTCAACCCTACGGGACTTCATCTCCGAAGGAAGGGCCACGGGGGCGGTCGATCTATCTGCAGGCCCTGAAGCTGCGCTCCGCCCTGCAAGAGGAACTGGAGCGTTTCCTGGCCAAGTACGATGCCCTCATCACCCCTCCCACGACGGGAGAGGCGCCGGCGACCCTGGAACAGACGGGCAACCCCGCCTTCTGCTCCATCTGGAGCCTCTGCGGCGTCCCGGCCGTCACCATCCCGGTGGGATTCGGTCCCCGGGGGCTGCCGCTGGGATTGCAGATCGTAGGGGCGCAAGGGAAAGACAACCAGGTGTTGTCCACGGCCCGATTGGTGCGAAGGACTGTTTTCCTTCCCCTCCTGGAGGGAAAAGCCATGAACCTCCATGCCCTTCTGACGAAACGCCATAGGGAAAGAGGCCCCCTCCGTGTCGGTCTCATCGGCGCGGGCAAGTTCGGCAGCATGTACCTGGCCCAGGCCAAGGAGACGAAGGGGATACATCTCGCCGCCATCGCCGATCTCGCTCCGGCGCGGGCCGTCGAGGCGCTCCGGCGGACCGGCTGGCATGAGGAGCAAGGCACAGCCGTCTCTCTTCCGGATGCCCTGGCCAAAGGAACCACCTTCATTACCGATGACGCCATCGGCATGATCGCCTCCCCCGGCCTGGACGTGATCATCGACGCCACGGGAAGCCCCTCCGCGGGGATCGCCCACGTCCTTGCCTGCTGCCGACAGGGAAATCCATCGTCATGGTCAACGTCGAGGCCGACGCCCTGGCGGGGCCGCTCCTGGCACAGGCGGGCGAGAGAGGCGGGAATCATTTACTCGCTCGCCTACGGCGACCAGCCGGCCCTCATCTGCGAGATGGTGGACTGGGCGCAAGCCTGCGGCTTCACCGTCGTGGCGGCCGGCAAGGGGACGAAATACCTCCCCGTCTATCACCAATCGACGCCGGAGACGGTCTGGGGCCATTACGGTTTCACCGAGGAGCAGCTGGCGAAAGGGGATTTCAACGCGAAGATGTTCAACTCTTTCCTCGACGGGACGAAATCGGCCATCGAGATGGCCGCCGTGGCCAATGCGACCGGCCTCGTTCCTCCCGAGGACGGGCTTCGTTTCCCGCCCTGCGGCGCCGATGACCTCCCGCTCATCCTCAGGCCGCGTGCCGCGGGAGGCCTTCTGGACAACGTCGGTCAGGTCGAGGTCGTCTCCAGCCTGGAGAGGGATGGACGCCCCGTCTACCGCGATCTGCGCTGGGGGGTCTTCGTGACCTTGACCACCGAGAATCCATACTCCGCCCGGTGTTTCCGACGAATACGGCGTCGTCACCGATGACAGCGGCCGCTACACGGCCCTCTACCGGCCGGCCCACCTGATCGGCCTCGAACTCGGCATCAGCGTCGCCTCGGTGGCGCTGCGCGGCGAACCGACGGGATCGGCGCAGGATTTCACCGGGGACGTCGTGGCCACGGCAAAAAAGGACCTGCGCCCCGGGGAGACATACTGGATGGAGAAGGCGGCTCCACCGTCTACGGAACCCTCCTGCCGGCCCGCAAATCCATCGCTGCCGGGTATTTCCCCATCGGACTCGCCCATCAGGTCAAGGTGATAAAGCCTATCGCCGCCGGCGAGAGGGTCAAATGGGCCGATGTCGCGTACGACCGCCATGATGAAACCGTAAAATTCCGCCTGGAGATGGAGGCCATCTTCAAACAGGAAGGATCCGTCTGAATGAAACACACGCATTCCCTTTGCAAGAGATAAGGCTGACCGCATGAATACGCTGTTCTTCGAAACGATTCAGAAATCCATGGAGATTCTTCTTCCCCTCGGGATCTTTGTCGTCATCCTGCTGGCGGGATATCTTCTGAGGCGATATCTCCTTGCCCGTCTTTCCCGATGGGCGCGGCAGACCGATTCCCGCATCGGGAGAGGTGATCGTCTCCGCTGTGAGGGCCCCGTTCCTGCTGCTGTGCATCATGCTGGGGATCTATGTGGCCCTTGAATTCTCGACCATTCCCGAAGCCTTCGTCGACAAGGCGGACAAAGGACTGTCCATCCTGGCCGTCTTCGCCGTGGCATTGGTCACGGCGAACATCCTGACCGGATTTGCACGGATACGCGCGGATCGAATCGAATCGGTCCTCCCGGTGACGAGCATCACGGAGAACATCATCCGCATCGTCGTCTATGGGGTGGGAACCTTGATCGTCCTGAACCAGCTCGGGATCTCCATCGCCCCGATCCTGGCGACGCTCGGTGTGGGCGGACTGGCCGTCGCCCTTGGCGCTCAAGGACACCCTCGCGAACTTCTTCGCCGGATTTGCACATCGTCGCGACAAAGCAGATCCGGGTGGGGGATTACCTGAAGCTCTCCTCCGGAGAAGAGGGGTATGTGTACGACATCAGCTGGCGGACCACGAAGATCCGGACGCTCGCCGAGAATCTCGTTCTGGTCCCCAACGCGAACTTGATCGACATGATCGTGACCAACTATACCTGCCGGAGAAGCATGTTGCGGTCACGGTCGACCTGCGCGTCCATCATGACAGCGATCTGGCGAAGGTCGAACGGGTGACCTGCGAAGTGGCGGCGGAGGTGATGAGGGAGGTGCCGGGAGGCGTTCCCGATTTCGTCCCCTTCTATCCGGTACCGCGGCATCGGAGCCTCCAGCATCGATTTTTCGGTGTTCATGAGCGGGAAGGAGTTTGTGGATCAGATTCTCATCAAGCATGAGTTCATCAAGCGGATCCACCGGCGATTCGGGAAGGAGGGAATCGTGATCCCCTATCCGATCACGGCGGTGAACTACGAACAGGAAAAGAGAGCGATGGAGGCGTTTGAGACATTCCTTTCCCGTCTCCGGTGTCAGCGGCCTCCGAAAAAGGGCAAAGGAAGTTTTGAAAATCGGTCAGGAAAGAATTTATGGATCTTTGGACGTCTGTCATTCTCGGCATTGTGGAAGGATTTTCCGAATTCCTTCCTATCTCTTCTACGGGTCATCTCATCCTGACCGGAAGACTCCTTGGACTGGAAGAAAGCAGAGTTCGTCAAAAGCTTTGAAATCGCCATCCAACTCGGGGCGATCCTTTCCGTCGTCATCCTGTATTGGCGTACGCTCCTGGTGGACAGGGAAGTGATCAAGAAAGTGGCCGTCGCCTTTCTTCCCACCGGCATCATCGGTTTTGTACTGTACAAACTGATCAAAACCGTCCTCCTCGGTTCTTCAGCGAGTCGTCCTCTGGTCGCTTTTGATCGGAGGAATCGTCATCGTTATTCTTTGAGATGTTTCACAGAGAAAAGGAAGACGCCACTGGGGAACTGGCGGAAATGACCTATCGGCAAGCGTTCCTGATCGGTGTTTTTCAATCCCTTGCCGTTATCCCCGGAGTCTCCCGTTCGGCCGCAACGATCATCGGAGGTCTTGATTCTGGATATGAAGAGGAGGACAATTGTCGAGTTTTCTTTCTTATTGGCGGTTCCGACCATGCTTGCCGCCACGGCTTACGATCTGTACAAAAACGGCGCGAACTTTTCTCTTGCCGAATATCAATCTTCTGGTCATCGGTTTTTCAACGGCGTTCATCGTTGCTCTGCTGAGCATCAAGTTTCTGATTCGCTTTGTCCAAACCCATACGTTCATAGCCTTCGGCGTTTACCGTATCGTCCTGGTCATTATCTGGTTTGTCTTCTTGTAAGAATCTGATCGGCGGAACGATCGGGGGCTGCCCGGTCTTCTTCAAAATCTGCCGCCCCTCTGCAGACAGCATCAATTTGACGAAGCTTTCCGCTGCGTTCACGTTCCTGGCAGTGCCCGGAATGGTCACCACGTTGCGGATATTTTCACTCAGGTTTACCTTTGCCGGAAATGAAACGATGTCCGCTTTATCGGCAACCGTCACCGCGGCCGACAGGTATACGATGCCGGCATCGGCTTTGCCGCTTTCAACCGCCCTCAAAACGTCGGGGATGGTGCTTTCCTTAACGGCACCGTCGATGATCTTTTGCGACAAATCCGACTTACCTTCGGCTGCAGCCGCCTTTTTGATGAATTCAATCGTGCGGTTGGTGGCCATGTCTTTTTCGCCGGCGACCCGTGCCACTTTGACCCCTTCTCTGGCCAGATCTGACCATCTGTTTCAACCCGAGAGGGTTGCCTTTCCCGGTAATCACCACCAGTTCATTGGCCGAAAAGACGACATACCAGGATGCGGCGTCCTTGCCGCCGACTTTCCTGCCGAACATGTCTTGAACAACCGCCGGGTCGGAGGGCGCGAATACATCGCAGGCCTCCCCTTTGAGGATGCGCTCAGCCAGTTCCTTGGAACGGCCGGAGGTAAGATTCATCGACTGACATCGGGGTTTCTTGGCCTCAAAAGCCTTTTTCAATTCGCTCATCGGGCCGGCCAATGAATCGGCATGCCATGCTTCGATGATCATTTTTTCCTCCTGCATTCCGGAGCTGCCGGATTGATTAAAAAAAGCCGTATCCGGACCGGATACGGCTTGAAACCGTCACTGTACTCATACAACGTCGCCTTCCCTGCGCCCGAACTACTTGGCTAAGGCTCTGGCGGAATTTGCCCCACCCAGACGCAATCGCCGGCCAGAACGCCAGGAGGAGCCCGGCGATCATCATCGCGCTGACAAGCCAGTTCGAAAAGAAAATACTCAATGCACCCTGGGATCCCAATATGGCCTGGCGGAACGAGACTTCGGTCGCGTCTCCCAGCACCAGGGCCAATATCAGAGGCGCCAATGGATAATCCAGCTTTTTAAAGACATAACCGATAACGCCGAATAGCAGCATGACCCAGATGTTGAACATGGCATTGTTCACGGTGTAGGCGCCGACCGCACACACCACGACAATGACCGGGGCGATGATCGAAAAGGGGATGCGAAGGATCGCCGCGAATAGCGGCACGGTGGACAGAACGATGACCAGGCCGACGACGTTCGACAGATACATGCTGGCGATCAGGCCCCAGACAAAGTCCTTTTGCTCGACGAAGAGCAGCGGACCCGGCTGCAGCCCCCAGATCATCAGGCCGCCCAGCAGCACCGCGGCAGTGGCAGAGCCGGGGATGCCCAGCGCCATCATCGGCAGCAGCGCGGCGCAGCCGGACCCGTGGGCGGCCGTCTCGGGGGCAAGCACGCCTTCCAGTTCCCCGGTGCCGAACTTGTCGCCATTCTTCGAGAAGCGCTTGGCAAGGCCGTAGCTCATGAAGGATGCGGCTGTTGCACCGCCCGGTTTGAAACCCATCCATGCACCGATGACCGCGCCGAAGAGCAGCGTCAGCCAGTACTTTGGCAGCTTTTTCCATGTCTGCCACACGACCGTCACGTTGATCTTGGCGTGTACACCTTCGAATTTGAGACCCTCTTCCATGCTGACCAGGATTTCTGCGACGCCGAACAGGCCGATCACCACCACCAGGAAATCGACGCCCCTGAGCAGCTCGGACCAGCCAAAGGTGAGGCGGAGCGTGCCGCTGACGTTGTCCATGCCGATTTGTGCCAGGCCAAAGCCCAGCATCAGGGCGATGACGGTCTTGAATGGGTCCTTACCCGTGCCGATGAAACTGGCAAAGGTCAGAAAATAGACGGCAAAGAATTCAGGCGGACCGAAGTGCAGCGCAAAATTTGCCACCAGCGGCGCAAGAAAGGTGATCATCAAAACGGAAAAAAGGGCGCCGAAGAACGATCCGGTGAAGGAGGCCGTGAGAGCTTCACCGGCCCTGCCCTGCTGGGCCATGGGGTAGCCGTCGAACGTGGTGGCCACCGAATGCGATTCACCGGGGATATTGAACAGGATCGAGGTAATGGCCCCTGCAAACAACGAGCCCCAATAGATACACGACAGCATGACGATCGCCGAGGTGGGAGACATGGTAAACGTGAGCGGCAGCAGGATAGCAACGCCGTTCGGCCCTCCCAGGCCCGGCAGCACGCCGACGAGTACTCCCAGTATAAGGCCGATCGCCATCATGCCGAGGTTATACCAGCTCAGTATAACCGAAAAACCATGGAATAGATTTAGCACGTTCTCCACTTGACAATCCTCCTAACCGGTAGTGCTTCAGCTTAAACAGTTCAGTAGCCGAACAGGGATTCCAGCGGCCCCTTGGGCAGCGGAACCATGAACTGCACTTCAAACATATAGAAAAGCATGGCACTGATGCCGATGCTGACCAGGATGACTTTAGGCCAGCTGAACTTGGCCATCGCCCGCATGAAACCGCCGATGAACACGGCGGAGGCGACATAGATGCCGATGAACTGGGTGACCAATACATAGAGAAAAGCAGGTATCAGCACGCAAAGCACCTGCTTGAAGCTGCCCCAGGAAACGAAGAGCTCATGATTGCGGTGTTTGCCGAAAAACGCCCTGAGAAAAACAACAACACTTGAAATACAGATGATGGCGCCGGTGCGGAACGGAAAGTATCCCGCCTGAGGCCCTTCAGGGGCCCAACCCATCCCGATTCTATGACCGTCCATCATCATCACAACGCCGACGAGGAAGATGGCAACGGCCACGATCGCCTCCGCTGCCTGATGCGTCAACCAGGCCGAACGAGGTCGTTCCTGCGTTTGTTTCTGTTCCATGAACACCCTCCCATGACGAACGGAGAAACAGCAGCGCCGGTCCGGCGGATCGGGCTACAGTACCCGGACCCGCCGGAACCGGCGTGATTCTAAGCTATTTCTTCGCTGCAAACCCGGCTTCGGTCATCAGCTGTACGTGTTTTGCCATATCCTTTTTCAGGAAGTCAACAAACTCGTCTCCGGTGGCATAGTGCCTTGTGAGCGCCATGTTCTCGGTGTAGTCTTTCCACTCCGGTTTGGAAACCACTTTTTTCAGCAGATCGGCGTAGAACGCAACCTGTTCCTTGGTGGTTCCGGGCGGCAGGAAGAAGGCGCGCAGCATCTGGTATTGCACGTCGACTCCCTGCGACTTGCAGGTGGGGATGTCGGACCATGCGATGTCCGTAATCTTCTTCTTATAGTCCATGGGATGATCGGAGAAGACGCACAGGGGGCGCGCCTTGCCGGCCCGCCACTGGGCAACGTTCTCGCTGGGGTTGTTGACATTGGAATCGATGTGTTTACCGGCCAGTTGGGTGGAAGCCTCGCCGCCGCTCTTATAGGGGATATAGGTTATTTTTTTCCCAACGACTTTTTCGAATGCAACCGTGATGATCTGGTCTTCCCGCTTCGAGCCGGTGCCGCCCATCTTGAAGGACCCCTCCGGCGCCGCTTTTAGGGCAGTGACATAGTCCTTCGCTGTCTTGTACGGCGAATCTGAATGGACCCACAGGATAAAATCATCCTTGGCGATCATTGCCACCGGGGTGAAGTTTTCCCAGCCGAGCGGCAGATTCTGCGCGATCGGCAGGGTATAGATGAGGGAGAACGCCACCAGGAGCTTGTGGGGATCAGCCTTGGCCTCTTTGACCTCCATGGCGCCCTCGGCGCCGCTCGCGCCGCCCTTATTGAAGATCATAACGGGCGTGTTTCATCAATTTGTACTTCATGATGATGCCCTGGATGGTGCGCGCCATCTGGTCCGACGCACCGCCCGCACCGGCGGGAACAATGAACTCCACCGGTTTGGTGGGTTCCCAGGCAGCGGCAGGGGTTGCGATTGCAACACTGGTCAGTGCCGCCACGACGAGCAGCAGCACTCCATACGATAATTTTCGGATCTGTCGTTTCATCATTTCCTCCTTATTCATTACGTGAATTCCCGTACATATTGCGGAACACCATGGTTCCGATTTCAACAGGACGGCAAGGTACTCCATCGCCGCCATGACGCCGCCTTTCTTATGGGAAACGCCCGCCAGGGCGAAGCCCATTTCCACGCCGCCGAGGGTCCCGATCAGCGATCAGGTCGTTGAAGTCCCCCAGGTGGCCGATCCGGAAGACCCGGTCCTTGAGCATCCCCAGGCCGCTTCCCAGGGACATGTTGAATTTTTCGAGCACCGCCTCGCGGTAGGCGTCGGCGCCCTTGTCCCCCGGCATCACGACCGTCGTCAGGATCGGGCTGTACTCCTCCGGTTCGAGACAGAGGATCTCGAGCCCCCAGGCCTCGGACGGCCCGCCGCGTCGCTTCACCATGACGGGCATGGCGGGCGAAGACGTTCTCCAGCCCCTCCTCCTCCAGCAGGCGGAGGGCCTCCCTGAGGCCGTAGAGCAGATTGGTCGCCGGGGAACTGTGGAAGAAGCCCGCCTTGTTGGCGGCAAGCATCTCATCCCAGGCCCAGTAGGACTTGGGAAGCCGCGCGGTCTTCGACGCGGCAAGGGCCTTGGCGCTGATCGCGTTGAAACCGAGGCCCGGCGGGCAGCATCAGCCCCTTCTGGGAGCAGCCCACCGTGACGTCCACCCCCCATTCGTCGTGGCGGTAGTCGATGGAGCCGAGGGAGGAGATCGTATCGACCATGAAGAGGGCCGGATGGCCGGTGCGGTCGATGGCCTTCCGGATCTCGGCGATCGCGGCTCGTCACGCCGGTCGAGGTCTCGTTGTGGACGACCATGACCGATTTGATCCGATG
The DNA here is from genome assembly GCA_963842685.1 of uncultured delta proteobacterium. GTDB lineage: Bacteria > Desulfobacterota > Syntrophia > Syntrophales > UBA5619 > JAKAFS01. The sequence continues at coordinate 65,721 of CAWJHT010000063.1, forward strand.
ATCCCTGTCCTCGGCCAGCTTGGCCTCGACCACGGCGGGATCGACGCCGTGACGCCAGTCGCCGGGGACGAAATCGACCTCCAGCCCCAGGCGGACGGCCATGTTCTTCCAGAGGGTGGCAAAGTGACCCGTCTCGAACATCAGCACCTTGTCCCCGGGGGAGAGGGTGTTGACCAGCCCCGCCTCCCAGGCGCCGGTTCCCGACGATGCGAAGATCACGACGGGACCGGCCGTTTTAAAAACCGGTTTGAGGCCGCCCAGCACCTCGAGCGCCAGCGCCTTGAACTCAGGCCCCCGGTGATCGATGGTGGGTTTGGCCATGGCCCGGAGCACCTGCTCGGGGACATTCGTCGGCCCCGGAATCTGCAAAAAATGACGTCCGCTCGGATAAGACATACTGTTCACCCCTCCTTTTCTCGGGAGGACCTTCCCGAACCGCACCCCGCAGAAAGCGCGATGATGCGGTCGGGTTCTCCCGCGAATCTTCTCCGACTACAATGCAATACCACAGAGCGGCGACGTCATACAAGCAGCCTCCGCCGGGTATGCCCCAATACCTCCTATTTCTTCCAGTCCGTCCAGGGATGATCCTTGACGGCTCGGATCCTCCACGCGGTTGAAGACCTTCAGGATCATCCTCGCCTTCGCCAGCGGCTCCATCTTCTTGTCCGTATGGACGATCAGCTCCGGCGCCGAATTTCTCCGCCGCAGAGCTTCGAGAGGGCCTCCATCGTCTTGGGGCTCCCCGTCACCGGCAGGCAGGGCCAGAAATAGGTCGAAACGCCCATCGCCACCAGGCTCAGGGCCTCGGCCGCCTCGGCGCTCCGGTTGGCCTCGGCGAAGCAGGCCAGAATCGGCAGTTCCTTGAGGGGTTTCTTGGCGGCCGCGGAGAGGGCGAACAGGAACTCGGCGACGCCGCCGTTTTCCGCCAAACCGAGGTCGAGGACGGCGGGCAGGTTCTTTCCGGCGGCCTTGAGGAGCTCTGCCACAGCCTTGCCGCAGTGCTTCCCGCTCTGACGGGGGTTCAGGAAACCGTACTTCGCGAGGCTGACGCTCGCATCGCCTTCGGAGATGCAGAGGATGTCGTCCTTCAGGAATTCCTGCGCCAGCGTCACGAAGGGCAGATCCTGCGTGAACTTGACGTTGTTCGTCCCGGCGAGGATCGCGATCCCCTTGATCTTCCCCTTGTTCAGGGCGTCGGCGATCTTCTTCACGTCGAGATCCGCCGCGGAAAGCCCCATCAGGGCGGTTTCCTTCGCCTCCGGGATATCCCGCGCGATGCGAACGGCGGAACGCAAACGCGTTGACGGCCTTCTCCACGATCGTCCTTGGCAAAGGCGTCCGGATTCTGACCCTTCAGGGTTTCCGTCGGGACGACCACCACCTGGTACTCCGCGGCGATCGCGGCAAGCGACGGATTGACGAACTGGTCGCCGACCACGATCAGGTCGACGGCGCCGGTCATCAGGGGCAGTTCCTGGGAACCGTAGCTCGTCACCGGGGCGAACGTATAGGGCGCAAGCAGGGGATCGGTGCAGACACCCGCCACGTCCACCTTCTTCTTCGCCGCCGCCTCGGCGATCTTCACCTTCAGGACCGGCGAGAAGCGGCCGTACAGAAGGATCGTTGCGGCATCCTTTTTCAGAACGCCCATATTGACCTCGATCTCGGCGGCGGCTGCGCCGAAAACGGCCTTCTTCAGCCCGCCCTGGAGCTTCCGGGCGAAGGCGCCCAGGAGCGCGGCCTTGAAGGCCCAGAACAGCGTCTCCTCGACACCGGCGACGCCGCCTTCCACCTTCTGGGAGGCCTTGAAGAGATCCTTGGCCACGCCCTGCGGGATAGATCCCCGCCTCTTCCCAGGCGGCGAGCAGGGCCTTGGGGAAGGCCTTCTTCAGGCCGGCGCCGCCGTCCTTCAGGAGGGCTTCGATCTGCGGCGAGGATCTTCTCCGCCGCCGCCTTGTCCTTGGGTTTCACCGCCCCGGAGGCGACCCCTTCCGCAAAATCGCTCACCTGATCCAGGGTGGCCATCGTCCCCTTGAGGACCAGTTTCAGCAGGATCTGCACGGCCAGGATATCCTTGTCCTTCCCGCAGACGCCCAGCTTGTTCGCATCCCGGAAGGGATGGCTGATGCACGGCCCCTGGAGGCAATCCCGGCAGCTTAATCCCGATTCACAGAAACCGCACTCGGGGAGCTGTCCCTCGAAGCGGTCCCACGCCAATTTCGTACCCTTGTCCGCCGCTTTCGGCAGGAAATGTTCCACTGCATTGATCGGCGGTCTTCTTCTGGATGAACTCCATCTTAAATCTCCTTTCTGATTCACCCGTTGTCCGCGACCCATTCGGTCATCAGTCCAATGTGATTGCACTGCATGATCGCTCGATTAGAATTTCTTCTTCCGATAATCCTTCCGCTCCACGAGGGAGAGGGCCCCGGTGGGGCAGACCTCCGCGCAGATCGGATAGCCCATGTTCCGGCAGCGGTCGCACTTGATCGCCACCTTCATGGACGACGACGGGTTGATGATTCCGAAAGGACACACCATGACGCACATCCAGCAGGCGATGCAGGTCGGTTCGTTGACGTAGACCAGCCCCGTTTCCGGATCGCGGCGCATGGTTCCGTTGGGACAGGCGTCCAGGCAGGGGGCCTCTCGCAATGCCGGCACTGCAGGGCAAACGGCTTGCCCTCCACATAGACCCGCGGCACCGGCTGAGGCTCCTCGTTGATCGGCCCGGGCCAGTTCCTTGGATGTGGAGGCGATTTCCGTCCCGCACCAGAGCTCGCACTGATGGCATCCCGTACACTTTTCTTTGTCTACCATTAATACTTTCACGTTTTCCTCCTCACTTGGCAACAGGTGCTCTTCATCAAAACAGGTCAAAGAATTACAGTCCGGTATCCATCAGTTCCTTGTATTCCGGTTCGCTGAACTGGTCGGCATTTCTCCTCAGGATCGGCAGCAGATCCATGAAATTCAGACGGTCGCTCATCAGCAGCGGGATGGAATCGGCGACGTAGACCTGCTTCCGAAGCAGGATCGACATCAGACCGGCCTTCTGGGTCTGGCCGACCAGGATCGCCCCGATGATTTTCCCGTTCTTCAGGACCAGCTTCTTGTAGCTGTCCTTCGTCCTCACCCGGATCTCCCGGAATTCGTCCTCATCGGAGACCATCGCGCAGGATTCGGCATGGGTCACCCCCATGGAGATGGCGGGGATGCCGATGAAATTACCGATGGAGTTTCTCCGGTAGGAACCGGGATAGACGGTCTTCCGACCGGCCATGTTGAGACCGGCGAAATGTCCCTGCTCGAAGGCGCAGGGCCAGATGGCGTTGAGGAAATAGGCGTTCCGCGCGATATCGTGGGTCTCCGCGACGTCGCCGGCGGCGTAGATGTCCTGGGCGCTGGTCATCATGGTCTCGTCGACCCGGATCCCCTTCATGTCGCCGATCGTGAGCCCCGCCTGGACGGCAAGCTCGATCTGCGGCCGGACCCCCACCGACAGGACGACCATGTCGCAGGGAAGCTCGCGGCTATCGGTGACGACGCCGGTCACATGCTTGTCGCCCGTGAACTTCAGGGCCTTCTCGCCGGTGAACACCTCGATCCCGAGATCCTCGATCCGCTGCTGCACGATCGCGGCCGCCTCGGCATCGAAGACGGTCGGCATCACCTGCCCGAGCTGTTCCAGCAGCGTGGCCTTGATCCCCCGCCTCGTCAGGCTGATGCAGGCCTCGACGCCGATGGAGCCGGCGCCGATGACCACCGCCCGGTTCCCCTTCATGTTGTAGATCCTCTCCGCATCGGCCATGGTCTTCAAGGTGGAGATCCCCTCCTTGTCGACCCCCGGGATGGGCGGAACGATCGCCTTCCCGCCGGTGGCGAGCAGGAGCTTGTCGAAGGTGTACGTCTTTCCGTCCGTCGTCCTGATGGTCTTGGCGGCGGCATTCAGATGCGGTGACCTTCACCCCCATGTGGGGCGTCACCCTGTTCTCTTCGAAAAAATCCGATGTCCTGAAATTGAGCAGCGGTTTGGAAAGCTCCTCCGCGACGTAGTACGGCAGGAGGACTCTCGAAAAGAGGGGGGTTTCTTCATCGCTGAACAGGTCGATCGGGGATTCGTGATCCAGCGACCGGATGGACTCAACGGCGCTGATCGCTGCGGCGCTCCCTCCTATAATGATGTATTGCATCTTATTCTCCTTCCTTAGCGGGTAAATGGGCGCTGTCCCCATTTTCCAAGAATTCAGTACAGGCTATGGACCGTATACAGGGGGAGCAGCTCCTTGAAGAGCTGCTTTCCCCGGGTCACATTGTAGTTGCCGCAGGAACAGCATTCCGCCATTTCGATGCAGCACTCCTCGATCGTCCGCCGTCCCCGTTTCACGTCCCTGACCATCTTGCGGACCAGGTCCGAGGCGATCATCGCGTGACCGCACATGGTGACCGTCTGGAGGATCTCGAAATCGGGCAGCCGGCTCGGTGTTTCCCCAGGTGCCGAGGGAATATTCGAGGGAGTGGATCCGCCCCATCCCCGCCTCCGTCATGCACTGCTGAACGACATCGGTCACGCCGGAGATGATGACCGAGATGCCGGGACGGTCATCTTTCAGTTCCTTGAGGAGAGAGACGATCTTCTCCCGGTTGTCGAAGGTGCACTCGACGATCGTCCCGTCCGTCACGCGTTTCAGGATATCGTCCATCGTCGTGTTGTAGATGTTGCCCGTTTTCATATCGCCCAGGTTGATCGGGCCGTGCTTGTAGCAGATGCTCAGAAACTTCTGGGTCTTGGGCGCCGAACCCTTCTTGTTGACGCCGGTCGCCGGACAGCCCAGGACGACAAAATCGTTGCTCAGGCTCTCCCGGGTACCCCTGCGGTGCAGACTGTGTGTCATGATCTTCCTCCTTTACTGTTCTTCATCGGTGAACGTGAAGTGCGGTTCGCCCAATCCCATGTTGTTCTTGCTGTTGATGGAGTACCACATGCCCAGCTTCTTCAGGACGGGATCGATGGGAACCTCTCCCTCCGGCGGGACCTTCGTGATGACCTCCACGGTGAAGACCGTGTCGAGGGTCTTGGCCACATCCTGGAGCACCTTGAGGACCTCGGGCAGTTTCTCCAGCTTGCACTTCCCCTCGATGATGGCCGAGGTCGCCTTCTCGTTGACCACATCGTCGCGGAGCTTCCCCGTGGTCTTGTCGGACATGAAATGGGTCACGGGGTTTTCCGCCGCCAGTTGATAACCGAGATCGGCCTTCATCAGGGCCATGGCCACGGTCTCGACATCCCGGAAATAGGCGCCGACGCCCGGCCTCCCCAGTTCGACACCCACGCCCACCTCGCCGGGGAGGAAGGTGCCCTTGACGTCGTTGGTCTTCATCTCCTCCGTTCCGCGTCCGGGCGTCTGCGACCCCATGAACTCGATCATGGGATTGCTCAGAACGCCGCGGACCTCGCGGGGCCAGGGCTCTTCCGGCTGGAACAGGGCGTTCACCGGACAGATCTTCGCCCGCAGACACATCCCGCAGTCGGTGCAGGCGTCCTGGTCGATCTCGATGTAGATCCGGCCGGGGATCTGCGTCATGCCGTGCGAACGTCTGAATCCTTCCCATCGGACAATAGGGAAAACATCTCTTGCATGCTATGCACTTATCCTTGTCTGCCTTCATACAACCTCCTCATTCGTATTGCTTGAAGCTTTTCCAATCCCTTCACTATCCCTATGCGCGCGGGCATCGCCCGGAGAAACAGCCGCGACCGGCTCCTTACACCGCCTCACGGTTCGTCTGCAGCGCATCCTCCTTGGACTGCCGGATGTGACCCCGCATCATCCGTTCGCAGAGCTCCGGGCTCTTTGAGCTTCAAGGCCAGCAGAATCTGCCGGTGGCCGTCGCTGGCCCTCTTCGCCGCGCCGAGATACTGAAGCGTGTCCTTTCGGTATCTCAGCACGTATTTCCTCATATTCACGATCAGGCTGTGGAAACGACGTTTGTCCGCAACCAGGTCGTGCAGCGTGTCGTGGAACTTGGTGTTCCAATGGAAGACTTCTTCGATCCGTTTCCGCCGGAGGGCGTCATCCGCCTTATCGACGATCCCCTCGAGCATCGCAATCTGTTCATCGGTGATCCGCTCGCAGATGATCTTGAGGGTGTACCCCTCCAGAACCGTCCGGAGCTCGAAGAGGTCTTCGATCTCCTCCGGGGAATCGCGGGGGATGCAGAATCCCCGCGACTCCAGGGGTTCGATCAATCCGTCCTGTTCGAGTTTGTGGAGGGCCTCCCGCACCGGGGTGCGGCTGACTCCCAACTCCTCGGCGAGATGCTCCTCCGCAAGGCGTTCGCCGGGAGCGAAACTTCCGGAAAAGATGTTGGATTTCAGATATTCGTAGGTCTTCTCCCGGACGGAGATGCCATTCTTCCTTGGACTTGCTGGATGGACTGACGTTCATGATTGTATCCAATATTAGCGTTTGGATCGAATTGGAAAATTTTTATTACATCTCAAACACTTGTCAAGAAATTTATTATAAAAAATATCTATTTAATTTAATTATAGATTATAATATTACCGTTATTTCTACTGCCTGATGACTGATCGACGATGACCATTCCCTCGATCCCTTATTTTTGGATACATTATTTCACTTGTATCCCTTATAATCTTATGTTAAAGAGATCCGGAAAGCGGGGAGGAGAAAACGCACTCCCCTGATTGATCTAAGGAAAGGAGTTCATGATCGCCGCCAATGGCTTTTAAGGTGAACGTGGATAGGGAAAAATGCAACGGCTGTGAGGAATGTCTGGAGGCCTGCACGGCGGGCATGTTTCGAGATGAAAAACGGCAAGGCGGCGCCGTCCGCGGACGCGGTGTGCATGGGCTGCGAGACCTGCGTGGCCGTCTGCGATGAAAACGCCATCACCGTGACCGATACCCGGGTCGCGCTGTCGAATACCTGCATGAGTCTTCTGAGTGCATTGGATGAGATGGACGAGACGGAGAACCGACGGATCGGACGGCCTTAATTAAAGGAGGAGGAATCATGCGTTCCGATACAATGAAAAAAGGGCTGGAGAGGGCCCCGCACCGCTCCCTGTTCAAGGCGCTGGGGCTGACGGATCGGGAAATCGAACAGCCGATGATCGGCATCGCCAATTCCGCCAATGAGATCATCCCCGGCCATCTCCATCTGCACCAGATCTCCGAGGCGGTCAAGGCCGGCATCCGGATGGCCGGGGGGCACGCCGCTGGAGTTCTTCACGATCGGGGTGTGCGACGGGATCGTCATGGGCCACGAGGGGATGAAGTACTCCCTGAGCTCCCGCGAGCTGATCGCCGACTCCGTCGAGTCGATGGCGATGGCCTACCCCTTCGACGGCCTGGTCCTCATCCCCAACTGCGACAAGATCGTCCCCGGGATGCTGATGGCCGCGGCGCGCCTCGACATCCCCACCATCGTGATCAGCGGCGGCCCGATGCTCTCCGGCGAGTTCCAGGGAAAGAAGATCGATCTGATCAAGGTCTTCGAATACGTGGGCAAGGCCAAGGTCGGGGAGATGACGATGGATGAGCTCCGCGAGGCGGAGGGGTGCGCCTGCCCGGGCGTCGGCTCCTGCGCGGGGATGTTCACGGCCAATTCGATGAACTGCCTCACCGAGGTCCTGGGGATGGGTCTGCCGGGAAACGGGACGATCCCGGCCGTCTGGGCGGAGCGGATCCGTCTGGCGAAAGAGGCGGGGATGCAGGTCATGGAGCTGGTGGAAAAGGACCTCCGGCCCTCCGCTATCCTGACCGCCGAGGCCTTCGAAAACGCGATCACCGTGGATCATGGCCTTCGGCGGCTCGACCAACACCTCGCTCCACCTGCCGGCGATCGCCAAGGAGGCGGGCGTCCCGCTGACGCTCGAGACCTTCAATACCTTCAGCGACAAGACCCCGCACCTCTGCTTCATGTCGCCCGGCGGCCCCCACGACCTCTGCCGATCTCCACCAGGCGGGCGGCATCCCCGCGCCTCATGCAGGAGCTCTCCCGCGGCGGCCTGATCCATACAGGACGCGATGACCGTCACCGGAAAAACGGTCGGCGAGAACCTGGCGGGGAGGAAGGTCCTCGATCCCGAGGTGATCCGCCCCCTGGAGAATCCCTACCACACGACGGGCGGCCTCGCCGTCCTCTTCGGAAATCTCGCCCCGGAAGGCGCCGTCGTCAAGAGTTCCGCCGTCGACGACACGATGCTCCGGCACACCGGTCCGGCCCGCGTCTTCGACTCGGAAGAGCCGGCCATGCAGGCCATCCTGGAGGGGAAGATCAACAAGGGGGACGTCGTCGTCATCCGCTACGAAGGCCCGAAGGGCGGCCCCGGCATGCGGGAGATGCTCTCGCCGACCTCCGCCATCGTCGGCATCGGCCGGGACCGGGACGTCGCGCTCCTCACCGACGGCCGCTTCTCGGGCGGCAGCCGCGGCGCGGCGATCGGCCACATCTCGCCGGAGGCGGCGGAAGGGGGCCCCATCGCCGCCGTGCAGGAAGGCGACCGGATCGAGATCGACATCCCGGCAAAGAAGCTGAACCTCCTCATCTCCGAAGAGGAAATGAAGGCGCGCCTCGCCCTCTGGAAGCCGGTCAAGAGGGAGCTGAAGGGCTACCTGAAGCGGTACGCCCAGCTCGTCCGCTCCGCCCACACCGGGGCCACGTTCGAGTAGCGGCTTTCCACTCCCGGCAGTACGGATGCAAAGACGGCATCACACCAAAAGCTCCCTGTGCAATGGACAGAGGGCTTCACAGGGCGTTTGTCAGTTCTTCACTTACACAAGAGGAGGCATTAAGATGATTGACTATCCAAAATACAAAAAAGTGCTCTTCTGTACCGATTTTTCGAAAAATTCGGATTGTGCCTTTGATTATGCCTTCGGTATTGCAAAGAGAGACGAGGGTGTTCTCTATATCTTGAATGTTATCCCGACAACCCCCGATCCTTATCATTTGGAACGTTGGTTGACCAAGGAGCAGTTGGACAAGATGAAGTCAACCCTCAAGGAAGATCGTGAAAAGAGGTTTAATGATCAATATCTGAACCATATCAAGGATAAGACTAAAGTCAAAATCGTCACCAAATCCGGGCGTGAAGATGAGAAAATCCTCAAGTTCGCCCAGAAGGAAAAAATCGATATTATTGTGATCGGCACACACGGAAGAACGGGAATAGAACATGTTTTCCTTGGCAGCGTAGCCGAAAAGATCATCAGGCGCAGCCCAATCCCTGTCTTTGTCATACCCTGTAAGGACAAGCGACAAGCTTGATCCAACCTGATCCCCTCGGCCTCCAAGTCCGCCATGCTCCCCGGACCTCTCCCCTCGTTCAGCGAGGAGAGAGCGTCTGCTCTGTCTTGGCATGGTTCGCGATCTCCCGGTCGCTGAACCACCAGTATCGCTTTTCCCCGTTCATAAAAGGTGTCAATCTGGTCCCGGTAATGGCCGGTGAACAGGCGTCCCGAGACACCGCCGGGTAGGACCGCGAGGATCTTGTCGCTGTCACCGAGATCGGCGACCATCCGCAGGGAGACCGGACAGAGTGACGTCATAGGGACGGTTGAAATCGTAACTCGCCCGGTAGAGGGTCTCCTGCGAGCCGTCCATCGGATGGGTTCCGCCGCCGAAGAATGCGCTCCCCGATCCCCTCCCGCCGCAGGGGCGAGACGAACGTGATCCGGTGGCGATCCCCCCATCTCCATTTCGCCGGATCTGCGGCCCCGCCCGCCTTCGCCTCCGCAATGACCGCGACGGCGGCGCGGTGGAAGAGGTCATCCCGTTCCTTCTTTCGCCGGCGTCCTCTGATCGTCGAACCAGGGCAGACTCCCCTTCCCGGACCATCCGCTGGAGACGCTCCTGCCAGAAATACCAGTCGCCGAGCATCGCCCGGGCCAGCTCATCCCCCAGCTCGTCCCGGAAGACCTCCAGCGCGAAACGCTCGTAAATCCGATGAAAGATCAGCGGCGCCGCCTGATCGGCCCGGTCCCGGAAATCCCATCGTTCCAGGAGACTTCCCCAGCTCCGCGGTATCCGGGTGGCGGAGAAGCGCCTTCGCCATGACCGGGCGCGATCTCACGGGCCATGACGTTCGTCTCGTCCCGCTGGAGCGCCCAGTGGTCGTCGACCGTCTTCTTCCCCGGCTTGTCCAGGACCTCGGCAAGACGCCGGTAGCGGTAGGAGGGGGAGGCGTGCGAGGTGTAGTAATAGGGATAATCGCTCCGGACTGTAAAATGGTTGCAGGTCCCCACCCATCCCCGCGGCGGGTCGACGCTCCCCGGCATCTTCTCATAGGGGATCCACCCCGACCAGTTGTCCTTATCGTCCGTTACGACGAAGGGAAACGTCCCGTCGCCGCGGGTGCGGATGGGGAGGCGTCCCGAGGTCTGCCAGCCGATCCGCCCGTCCGCATCGGCAAAGACGAAATTGAGCATGACCGTCGTGATCTCCCCGATCGCCGCCCGCAGATCGCTCGACCGAACGCGCCGTCAGGATCCGATCCAGGCCGAGGGAGGGCGTCATCGTCTCGAAGGGCGACCAGCGGACGGTGATCACCCGCCGGCTCTTCAGGCCGGGGAGAATGTCCGTGATCACGGGCCCCCGCCGGGTCAGGCGGATCGTGACCGTCTCTTCCCGGAAACCGCCGGGGGCCTTGCCGTCCTTGATCCGCAGCGTCTCCCGAAGTGATCTCGAAGGGAATGGATTTCCGCCCTTCGAGGTAGCTTCGCCGGATCGGCCGGATCGACGGTCTCGACATAGAGGTCCTGGGCATCCCCGTAGGCATTGGTCACGCCGACGGCGATCCGCTCCGTCCGCCCGACGACCATGCCCGGGAGACCCGGGATCGTCACGCCGACCGCCCTGCCCTGCGGCGTGATCAGCCCCGTCGGGTACCAGGGACCGGGGAGGATCCGGGCGTCAAGGTGCGGGTCGTTGGCGAGGACCGGTTTCCCGCTCGCCGAAAGGGCGCCCGACGTGACCCAGTTGTTGCTCCCGATGCGCAGAGGCCCTTCGGTCTCGCGCAGGAGGTCCAGCAGCGCTCCGTCGCCGGCAAGATTGATACGGGGCCGGTTGGCCGCCAGCGCCGCCTTCGGCCGCACCGCGGGAAGGGGATCGTCGGGGTTGACGGTGACGGGGAAGATCTCCCGGGCCCTCGCCTCGCCCACCTTTTCGACCAGCATCTGGGCGATCACCTCCGTCTCCAGATTCGCCGCGGAATTCCAGCCCATGTAATAGAGGATGGCCAGGGAATCGGCGATGGTCCAGGGTTCCGGCTTGATCCCGGCCAGGCGGAATTCGCAGGGGCAGATCCTTGCCGCCCGCGATAAAGGCATTGACGCCGTCGACGTAATTCTGGAAGATCCGCCTCGTCCGCTCGTCGAGGATCTTCTCATGCCTTTTCGCCTGACGCAGAAAACCGATGGTCCGCATGAGGGTGTCGCTCTTTTTCCCCTTTTCGCCGGCCAGCTCGGCGATCCGACCCGTGGCGAAGAGCCGCGTCAGCTGCATCGGGAAGAGCCGGTCCTGGGCGGTGACGAATCCCTGCGCCCGGATGAGGTCGTCCTCATCGGCCGCATGGATGTAGGCCATCCCCTTCTCGTCCCGGACGACCTCACCTCCTCCTGCGAGGCCGGGAAGGAGCAGCCGTCCCTCCGCGATCAAAATCGTTCAGGCGGGGCAGACCGCAGAACGACCGCCAGAACGAGGACAACAACCGCAGCCGCAATCCATTTGATCCATCTCATCGTTTTCCTCCTTTACAATCCCTGCACAAGGCCGCGGCCTCTTCGCCGGCGACAAAGCCGGTGGAGAAGGCCGCCTGGAGGTTGTAGCCCCCCGTGTCGGCGTCGATGTCCATCACCTCGCCGCAGAAGAAAAGGCCGGGGACGAGGCGCGAGGCCATCGTCCGGGGATCGATCTCCTTGAGCGAAACCCCGCCGGCCGTGACGATCGCCGAGGACAGGGGAAGGGGGCCCTTGATGTTGAAACGGAGCGACTTGAGGAGGACGAGGAGCCGCTCCCGCTCCCCGGCGCTGATCTGATGCCCCGGCCTGTCCGGGGGGATGCCGGTCATCTCGATAAAAGGTTCGATCATCTTGTGGGGGAGGAGCCCCGCCAGGAGATTGCGGAAACCCCGTTTGCCGAAGCGGTCGAAGTCCCGCTGGAGGCGGGCGCGGAGCTCTTCCACGCGTGAGGGCGGGCTTCAGGTCGATCGAGACGCTGACCGGTCCTTCCGCCAGGGCGTCCACGACGGCGAGGCTCATCAGGAGCGTGATCGGTCCGCCGATCCCGAAGTGGGTGAAGAGCATCTCCCCCATCCGGCTCTCGATGACCGGAGAGCGCCGTCTTTTCCTGTCGAGCCCGCGGCCGAGATCCTTCACCGGGGTCAGGGCGGGATCGATGGTCTCCGCCTCGCCGCGAAAGGCGGTCAGCCGGACGTTTCGGAGGCTCACCCCCTGCATCGACTTGGCCCGTTCGACCTCCGCGACGACAAGCGGAACGAGGGCCGGTCGGAGCTTGGTCACGGTATGGCCGAGGGCGGCCGCCATCCGGTAGCCGTCGCCGGTGGAACCGGTCGCCGGCCAGGTGGCGCCGCCGGTCGCCAGGATGACGGCGCGGGCGGGAAATAGGCCCTTCTCCGTCCGGACCCCTTCGACGCGGCCATCGCGGACGGCGATCCCGGTCACAGGCAGGCCCGTACGGATCTCCACGCGCTGATCCTTCAGATAACGCCGAAAGGCCTTCACGACATCCGCCGCGTCGTCGGAGACGGGAAAGATCCGTCCGCCCCGTTCGACCTTGGTCTCGACCCCGTAGCGCCCGAGAAAGGCGAGGAGGTCGTCCCGGAAGAAGCGGCGAAAGGCGCCGTGGAGAAAGCGGCCGTTCGGGCCGTACATGGAGATGAAATCGTCGAGATCCCGGGCGTTCGTCAGGTTGCAGCGGCTCTTTCCGCTGATCAGGATCTTCTTTCCCGGTCCGTCGGTCTTTTCGAGGAGGAGGACTTTTGCGCCCCTTTCCGCGGCCCGCCCGGCGGCCATCATCCCGCCGCGCCGGCGCCGACGACGATCACGCGGCCGGCTCTCCTTGCTATGGTTCAGCACATCGTCCATCGTCCCACTCCATAGCGCCGCCCGCCCCGTTGAGGATGATCCGCTTCAGAAGCTCCCAGTCGATATCGTTCTGCAGGCAGTCATACCGGGCCGTCAGGATCACCTGGGGAATGACCTTCCTTTTCTTCAGACGGACCCCCTTGAGGGTGATCGGCGTCGACCGGATCCCCTTTTCGATCTCGAAATCGCACGCCCCCCCGACGGCGGCCCGGATCTCCTTTCGCTGGACGAGCCGTTTCGTGAAGTTCGTGCTGGGAGAGATGTAGAATTGCCACCCCTTCTCCTCGCAGAGGATGCGGATTTCACCGCAGCGGCAGTTTTTGCACTTCACGCAGAGGACCCCCTCCTCCTTGGAGAAACGGGCCTTGCATTCTTCGCCGATCAGGCAGTGGGGAAGAACCACCGCCTTTTCGGCCGCCGGGATCCGGTCGAACTCCTCCCGGTAATAGGCGTTGGCGATGCGGGAGATGTCGTAGCGAATCCCCAGCCGCTCCAGAAAAGAGCGCATCGGAAAGAAGAAAAAGGCGGAAATGAATTTGAGTCTGCTGCAATCCCGGGTCATCGAACCTTTCCGTTATCCATCTGATTTGGCAACAGGGAGCGATACGCCACCTGCATGCCCCAGATCGATATCAGAAAGAGGTCCGGAAAGCAATTTCTTTGCACTTTTTCACCTATCGGAAACGAAATATCTATGGTATGATTCACAGATTTTACCACAGGGTTTCCTTCCTGAAAAACCATCCTGGAGCGGGGGAGGTGGACTTGAGTTACAGAAAGACGTCTTTGTGGTGAATCCTCATGCGGGAAACGGGGCGACGGGCAAGGAGTGGCCCCGGATCAGTAAAATGGCCGGGGACCTCCTCGGCCCTTTCGAAACCTGTCTCACCGGCGGACCGGGAGACGCCACCCGAATGACCAGGGATCACCTCCTGAGAGGCGCCGACCGGGTCATCTGCGTCGGCGGCGACGGCACGCTCAACGAGGTGGTCAATGGTTTCTTCGATGAAAACGACCCCCTCCGGAAGGATGCCGTCCTCGGATTTCTCCCCAACGGAACCGGTTGTGATTTCAGCCGGACCATGCCCATTCCCGCCGGCCTGGAAGCCTCCCTCAACACCATCCGCGAGGATCATATCCACACCATCGATCTCGGGCGCATCCGCTACCGTGAATCACGAGGGGCGCACCTGTACCCGATACTTTCACAACATCGCCAGCTTCGGCCTCGGAGGCGAGGTCGTGGACCGGGTGAATCGGACGAGCAAGGCCTGCGGGCCGTTCCTCACCTTTATCTGGGGGACGCTGGTTTCCCTTTTCGCATACGGGAAAAAGCGTGTCCGCATCCGGGTGGATGACGGAGAAGAACAGACGGTGGATGTGCTCAATATCGCCATTGCCAACGGGCGCTACCACGGCGGCGGGATGCTCGTCGCCCCCGACGCCGTGACCGATGACGGGCTCTTCCATGTGACCGTCATCGGCGCGATGAGCCTTCCCCTGGTCTTCTGGCACCTCCCCAAACTCTACCTCGGAGGGATCGAGCGGATCCGCCAGGTCTCCATGCAGACCGGCTAAAAGGGTGATCGCCTCTTCGGAGCAGCGGGTCCTCCTCGATGTCGACGGGGAGCAGCCGGGAACACTGCCGGCAGAGCTTTCGATCGTTCCCGGCGCCCTGAAGATGATTGTGAAAAAACCCGCCTGATGAAAACTGACGCTGTTTCCACAACTGGTGAAATATTCCCCGGCGCCTGGGGAATATTTCACCGAACGACCGAGTGCAAGACCCCATCCGACTCTCCTGTCTAAAGAAATAAATCCCTTGCTTTCAGTTGTTGAAATAAATTTCATCTCTTTTCATCAAAATGGCATACCTTTGCTTTCATGGCGGACAGCCGGGAAGATCGGTTGGAAGGACGGGTTATCGGATGAAGCGTTTTCTGATCATTGCGGCAGGCTTGATCATTGATATGTTTCACGCTGGCTTTTGCCGCCGAAAAAACGCCGCCTGCCCCGCCCCTTCCCCCCCGGGTACCGGAAATGAGCACGGCCGGCAAGGTGCTGGAGGTATCCGACACGGTCCTGAAGATCGAGCGGACGCTGAAGGGAAAGGCGGAAACCATGGAATTTATCCTGGAGAAGTCTTTCACCGATATCACGGTGGGCGATCAGATCAAGGTCAGCTATCTCGAAAAGGACGGTCGAAACATCCTGATCCGGGTGGCGCCGGCCAAGAAAACGGCCGTGCAGAAACCGAAAAAGGATGCAGCAAAGGCGATAAGTCCGACCGAACCCAAGGCGGCGCCGGTCACAAAATAGCCGCGGAGGATTGATACGTTTTTCCCCTTGACCTTTGTCGGTCAGGGTTGTAATGGGTGCTTCCCCGCAATGAGCCGGTTGCCGGCCGAGCGGTGGAAATAGCATAAACCAAAATAAAGAGGAGGAAGTTAAGATGAAACGTTTCATGGTATGGGCAATCGCATTGGTTTTCCTGTTCACCACGTCCGCAATTGCAGCTGAGGCGAAGAAGGAAGCCGCAGCTCCCGCCGCAACGGCTGAGGCCGCGAAGGCTGATGCCGCGAAGGCCGAGAAGAAGGCCGACGACGGCTGAGAAGAAGGCCGACAAGAAGGCCAAGACGGCAGAGAAGAAGGCCGCCAAGAAGGCCAAGGTGGCCGACAAGAAGGCCGCCAAGAAGGCCAAGGTGGCCGAGAAGAAGGCCGCCAAGAAGGCCAAGGTGCCGACAAGAAGGCCGCCAAGAAGGCCGAGCGGCTGAGAAGAAGGCTCTGACACGAAGGCCAGTGGCCGAGAAGAAGGCTGACAAGAAGGCCGACACTGGCCGAGAAGAAGGCCGGACGCCAGCAGCTCCGGCGAAGAAGTAATCTTTCTCTCAGTTAAAGACAGGCGTTGCGGGGTGCGGAGAGTAATCTCCGCACCCCCTTCTTTTTCGCCGATTCACATTCCGGACGTGCATTTATCCCCCGGTTCTGGTCTATAATGGCCGCACGCGGAGAACCGGGATTTCCGGAAATCATCCGCCGGGGAGCGATCCATGACCGTACGAACACGCCTGATGATCATTACCGTCCTGGGGCTGGCCGTCACGATGGCCGTCTGGGGATGGGTTCAGATCCGGGTGCTGGACCAGATCCTGGTCGAACAGCAGGGGAAGCGCCTCTCCAGCGTCGCCGAGACGGTCAGCACCTATTATCAGCGGTTCCCGACCCGCCAGGGGCTCTCCACGCTCGACACCGCCCTGAAGGAACAGATCCAGACCGATGTCCGCCTGGCCCGCATCGACATCTTCACCGTCGTCAATTACGATATCGACTACATCGAATACATCGCCGGCGCCAGCCGGGTCAGATACGAATGGCCGGAGAGTCTGGTCAGCTCCGTGGCGGCGTCGCGCAAGCCCCAGTATATCCGACTGCAGACCGACGACGGTCCCGCCGCGGGGCTGCTCTATCCCGTCACATCCGAAAAATCAAAAACGACACAGTTCGTCGTCGGGGTGATCACATTCAGCAGGGTCAATGCGGAAATCCTCTCCCGGGCGCAGCGCCTGCTCGTCTTCAGCACAATCGGGCTTCTCATCATCATCCTGCTGGTCCTCGCCGCGAGCTACCGCTGGCTCATCGGCAGGCCGATGAGCATCATCATCCGAACGATCGACGAATTTCAGACGGGTCAGTATGTCAAGCGGATCCCGATCACCCGCCGGGACGAATGGGGGCAACTCGCGGAGCACTTCAATTCGATGGCCCAGGAGATCGAACAGGTCCTTGCCAGGAATCAGGAACTCGACGCGGAGTCTGGAGGACCGGGTCCAGGAAGCGACCCGCAGGGTCGTCCAGCTCCAGAGACAGGTCAATCAACTGCAGCAGCTCACCGCCCTGGGCTACCTCACCGCCACGTTGGCCCATGACCTGGGAACGCCGCTCCACTCCATTGCCGGCCTCGCCAGTCTTCTCCAGGAGAGGGGAGACCGGCCGCCGGATGAGGCCCGCAAGCTGGAGCTGATCGTCCAGCAGACCCAGCGTCTCAACGCCGTCATCCAGAATGTCCGGCGCGCCACCCGCCCGCCGGAGCCTCATTTCGAGGCGGTCGGCATCCCGGAACTCCTCAACGAAACGCTCTCCCTCGTCGATCCTCTCATGCGGAAGGCAGGCATCGAGCTCCAGGTTCATCTCGACGAACA
Source organism: uncultured delta proteobacterium (assembly GCA_963842685.1). GTDB lineage: Bacteria > Desulfobacterota > Syntrophia > Syntrophales > UBA5619 > JAKAFS01. The sequence continues at coordinate 83,058 of CAWJHT010000063.1, forward strand.
GATCCCGCAGATCAACGCAGACCGCTCTCGTGTTCAGACCGCCCTGTTCAATCTGATTCAGAACGCCATGGAGGCGATGCCGGAAGGCGGGCAGATCACGGTTTCCGCTCGAAGCGATCCGGAACGGCGGGAGGTGTCGCTCACGGTTCAGGACACCGGCATCGGCATCCCGCCGGAGCTGATGGAGAGGATCTACGAACCGTTTTTCAGCACCCATCAGGAGGAGGGCATGCGGGGACTGGGACTGGCCATCGTTCAGGATATCGTCAAGATTCACGGGGGGCGCATCGAGATCGAAAGCCGGCCGGGTGAGGGAACAAAGATCGTCCTCATGCTTCCCGGCGGCAGAAGAATCAGGTGAGATCAATGGACATCCTTTCAATAGGGTTACGGAAGCGTTCTTTCAGCCAGACCGTAACGCTGGATCTTTGTCCGCAGGGTCTTCCTGTCGATCCCCAGTCGCTGGGCGGCGCGGCTCTGATTCCAAGCCGTGATCTCCAACGCCTGGAGAATCTGCTGCCGTTCCGCCGTTTCGAGCGGCGACAGGAGAGTGGCCCCCTTCGCTGCGGGGAGGGCGAAGTTTCGCAGGAAGATTCTCGGGGAGGATCACGGTAAAGGGGGAGAGGAGCAGCGTCTGCCGAAGGACGTTCTCCAGTTCGCGGACATTCCCCGGCCAGTCGTAGGTCATGAACAGCTCCATCGCCTCGTCCGAGATGCGAACCGTGGGATACCCCCATTTCTTCAGGAAGGATTCGATGAGCTGCGGGAGGTCTTCCTTGTGCGCCCGCAGCGGCGGCACCTGCAGGCGGACGACGAAGCGGTAGAGGAGATCGGACCGGAACCGGCCGGCCCCGGCCTCCTCGTCGATATCCCGATTCGCCGCCGCCACCACCCGGACCCCCACATGCCTCGCCTCATGACCGCCCAACCTCCTGATCTCCCCGTTCTGCATGAAACGGAGGAGCTTTCCCTGGAGTCCCGGCGACATCTCGGTGATTTCATCAAGGAAGATGGTGCCGTGCTGGGCCGCCTCGAGGAGCCCCGTATGCATATGATCGGCTCCGGTAAAGGCCCCCTTCTCGTAACCGAACAGCTCCGACTCGAGCAGGGTCTCCGGAATGGCGCTGCAGTTGACGGTCAGGAAGGGCTTGTCACACCTGGTGCTCAGCAGGTGGAGGGAACGGGCCGTCAGTTCCTTGCCGGTCCCGCTCTCGCCGCTGATCAGGACGCTCGCTGAGGCATCGGCGACCCGCGCGATCTGCTTGTAGAAATCGACCATCACCGCGGAAGAGCCGATGAAGTGCGGCTCCCGCCGATCCTCCAACTGACCCTTGATCCAATGCTGCTGGAGATCGCGGACTTCGAGCACCTTCTGGACCATCGCGCGGATCGCCTCCGGCGAGAACGGCTTGCCGATATAATCCCAGGCGCCCAGCCGCAGGGCCTCCATCGTCGTCTCCAGCGAACCGAAGGCCGTCATCAGGATCACGGGGAGTTGCGGCCATTTTTCATGCACCTGCCTGAGGAACTGCAGGCCGTCGATATCCGGCATCCGGATATCGGACAGGAGCAGGTCGTAACGAGAGGGATCCCCTTCAGAGCCTCCCGCGCGGAGGTGAAGGCATCGACTTCGTAGCCGGTCCGCAGCAGTGCTTCCTGGAGAAACTCGCAAGCCACCGCATCATCATCGATGACCAGTATCCTGACTTTATCTCCGTTTACCCAAGACCCTTCTCCGCCATGTAGTGGGCCGATCCGCCACCCGGCAGGTAGCCCATTCATTGTCATACCAGGCGACCACTTTGGCCATGTTGTCCCGAAGCACCTGGGTGAAC
>CAWJHT010000064.1:0-34900 GCA_963842685.1 uncultured delta proteobacterium
ACCTGACCACCCGCTTTGTATTTGAACGAGTAAAATATACAAATTGTGACAAATTGTAAATACTGACAGTGGAAGTTAATGGTTAGAATTATTTGGGAAGTGACCTCAAAAAGTCAAGCACAGCCCTATTGCATGCATCGGGTTCCTCGATAAATAACTGATGCCCTACTTTTTCTATCACTTGGAGCCGTGCATGGGGGATTCTCTCAGAAAGGATCCTCGAATTTTCTGGTGGTATGAGGACATCCTCGCTTCCCACAATGACCAAAGTGGGATTTTGGATGCGGGTTAGGTTCTCCCAGGTATCATGTTTTTGAATGGCATCGATCTGGTGCTGCAAAATTTGGGACGTGGGAGGAAATCTTGTCGAAACTTCTCCATAAGACTGAATCACTTCAGAATTCTGTTGAATAGTCCTATCGCTGAACAGGGCTTTGATAGCTTTTGGGGCTGCCTCCTGAGTGCGGGTAAAAAGGAATTCTGATAAGTCTTTGAGGATGTCGGACGCCGGCTGAACAGCGTGAAGGCCGCCGCAATGAGTGCATGCGAGTATGAGGCCATTAACCATGTGGCCGTACTTCAGGGCTATTTCTTGAGCGATCATGCCGCCCATTGAAATGCCAAGTATATGGGCTTTGGCAATACCAAGGACATCCATCAGAAGAACGGTATCCTCAGCCATTGTGGAAATAGTGAATGCTTCGTCCAGGACGTCTGAACGGGCGATTCCGCGATTATCAAAAACCACTACGGAAAAGTGCGGTGAAAAGGCTGGTAATTGGCAATACCAGTGATCGGCATTGCTGCCTAACCCTCGAATGAGAATTAAGGGATAGCCAGAGCCATGAACCTCATAATATAGATTCATACCCCGAACGTTCACTTTCGGCATGTTCGCACCTCTTTTCGAATGTTACTTTTAGACACAACATCATAAAGTGCTCCAAAGCTCGCTCAATAGGCCCAGTGAAAGATCCCCTTGCCGATGACGTTCATGAGGATGGGAACGCTGTAGATCAGGCCGATCGCCATGGATTTTGCGGCGGTCCGTTTTCATGCCGATGACGAGGATGACCGCCACGTAGAAATGGAAGTAGCCGATCAGGAAAATCAGCCAGACGCCGCCGAAGGAGAGATTCCAGAAGGGGTATTCCCAGACGAGGTGTCCGCCGATGTTCAGCAGGCATTCCACAAAAACGCAGAAGACCGAATAGCCGATCGCCCAGAACCAGCGGTTCGGAATCCCCAGGATTCTCTCTTCCTTTTTCTCGGCAAGGGTATGGTAGTAGATGATTCCGGAGATGGCGAACATGAACATGATCTCGATGTTCCATCCGATCATGGTTCTCAGGGCCGTGTCGCCGGGGGTCGTCCAGAAGGCTGAATGGTTGGTGAAATGGAACACCCAGCCGTTCCAGGTCTCGTTGAAGAAATCCATGCCGAAAACGGTGAGGCCGGCGAAGATGGCGTTCCAGTTCCCCGTCTCTCTCGCCTTCTTCATTTCCGTCACGTAGATGTAGATGACGATGGCCAGCAGAGGGATTACGTACCACTTGATCATCGTCAGGTCCCACAGCCCGTTCAGGGCCGCCTGGGATGCTTGTGTCGGCATTGTCGCACCTCCCCTGGATAAAATTATGGATGAACCAGAAACTTGACGCACACGGGCGTCGGCACCTGCGTCGCATGCCCCGTCGGCAGGAGTTTCCCGGTTTGCGGTTCGATCCGGAACGTCACGATCGTGTCGCTGTCCTGGTTGGCAGCGAGCAGGAATCTGCCGGTGGGATCAATCCCGAAACTGCGCGGAGTTTTTCCCCGGGTGGGTTCATGGCCTACGTAAGTGAGTCTTCCGGTACGCTGATTGATCCGGTAGATCACGATGCTGTCGTGACCCCGGTTCGAACCGTAGACAAACGCCCCCGACGGAGAGACCTGGACATCGGCGCAGGTGCTCTCTCCGTGGTAACCCTCCGGGAGTGTGGGAACGATATGCAGCACTTTGAACGTTCCCTTCCTGCCGTCATACGACAAGCTCGCCAGTGTAGAGTCGAGCTCATTGATGAGAAACGCAAATTTGCCGCCGGGGTGGAAAGCCACGTGGCGCGGACCGGCCCCCGGCTTCATCTTGACCCAGGGGACTTCATTCGGTTCCAGCATCCCCCGCTTCGGGTCGAACGTATAGACCATCAGTTTGTCCAGTCCGAGATCGGGAACGAAGGCGAACCGACCGGCCTCGTCAAGCGTGACCGAGTGCGCATGAGGGCCCTTCTGACGGGCGGGATCGATGCTTGAACCTTGATGCTGGATGAAATCGGAGGCTTCTCCCAGGCTGCCGTCATCAAGCACCGGCAGAACGCAAACGCTGCCGCTCATAAAATTGGCCACAAACACGTATTTTCTTTTTTTATCGACAAGGACATGGCAGGGATCGGTCCCATGCGTCAGCCTTTTATTCAGGAACTCAAGCTTTCCCGTCTTCGGGTCCACTGCAAAGGCGCTGACGGTTCCGGTCGGTTGGTCTTCGTATGTCTTCAATTCGTTGACGGCATAGAGGAAACGCCGGGTGGAATCGAATGCCAGGTAAGACGGGTTGGTGACGCCGGTCGTCTTACCGACCAGTTCCAGGGCGCCCGACGTTTGATCCAGACGATAGACGTATATCCCCTCGCCTTTGCCTTCAAGGATTTTCCCCGTCCCGAAGCGAATCGGTTCGGTATACGTTCCGACATAAACCAGCATTTCCTTCGCCATACTCCACACCCCTCACTCTTCCCGTTGGAGCCGCATAGGGAGCGTCCCCGGGCAAGGCCTGTCGCTTCAACGACCCCGGGAGGTTCCGTTGGGCTCCACCACGACCTTGATCACCCCGTCACGACGGTTGACAAACACATCCAGCGCGGTGGAGAATTGCTCAAGCGGGAAGGTATGCGTCACGAGATCCGCCACGGGAAGCTGTCCCGCGGCAATCAGCGAAATCACCTTGCGTGACACGTTGGGATTCGCGCGGGAACCGAAAATCGCGATTTCATTGTGGACAATATACTTGAACGGCAACGGCTCGATGACCTGGTCGGTGGGCACGCCGACCAGGGATACCCGTCCACCCTTGCGGACCATTTCGACCGCCTGCCGGAGCGTGCCTGCCGCGCCCGAACACTCGACCGCTTCGTCTACGCCGAGCCCCTCGGTCGCTTCCCGCACCGCTTTGACGGGATCGCACTCCTCGAAATTGACCAGTACATCCGCACCCGCCATCCGCGAGGCCTGTAAACGGGCGCCGCGCCCAACGGCGATGATGCGGGCGGCGCCCATCGCGCGCGCCAGCCGCATCGCGATGAGACCGATCGGACCCGGCCCGATGACCGCCACCGTGCCGCCTGGGGTGATGCCGCTCAATTCCAATCCGTGCAGGACCACGCCGGCGGTATCGACCAGCGCGCCCTCGCAAAACGTCATCGTCTTCGGCATGAGATTCACGCTCTTCACCGAAATCGCGATGTATTGCGCGTATGCCCCTTGCGTGATGAATCCGTAGTGCCGCTGGCCTGATTCGGGGCGCCCATAGTGTTCGCAGATCGTGTAGCGCCCTGCCAGACAATTGCGGCAATGGCCGCATCCCTTGTGCGCCTGACCCGCGACCGCATCGCCGACCTTCAGATCGACAACGCCGGGACCCAGGGCGACCACCTGACCGGACCATTCGTGTCCGGGGATGAACGGATAGGCGGGAGGCCATCTGCCCGCGAGATCGCCCCGCAGGATTTCGGGATCGCTGCCGCAGATGGCCACGCCCCGCACCTTGCACAGCACCTCCCCCGCTTCGGGCCGGGGCACCGGCACCTCCTGAATCTCAAACCTGCCCGGCGCCGGCAGGACCAGCGCACGCATTTTTTTGGGGATCATTTCTGCCATGATGCATCTCCTTTATCGTCTAAATGGTATCTCATGATGTTCAGAGTAATGGAAGAGATGAAGATTAGGGGGTATATCCCGCCCGGCCGTGCTGCCCTCCCTCACTCCCGCGTCAACACGATCCGACCGACGAGGTCGCCCCTTTCGAGCCGCTCGACGGCGGCCCCAATCTGTTCGAGAGGATAGTGCGCCCCGATCACCGGCGTCAGCTTGCCTGATCCGGTCAACCGCACCACCTCCTCCAGATCCTGCCTGGACGAGCCCCGACACCCGATGATCTCCTGTTCCGTCTTGAAAAGCGGAATCGAAGGCACCTCGAACGCGTCGTCAAGGTAGGCGACGACGAGGAGCTTTCCGCCCGGACGCAGCAGACTTAAGGCCCTCACGCACGCTCGCCCGGGTGCCGATATTGTCCACGACGAGATCCATTCCTTCACCCCGCGTCAATTCGTGGACCCCATCCTTCAGCGATTCCGTCGCCGTGTTCAACGGAATCGCACCGTATTGCCCGGCGATCTTCAACCGCTCGGGCCGACGGCTCGTCGCGATCACGTCCGCGCCCGCCAGCCGGGCGATCTGCACCCCGTGGATGCCCAGGCCGCCGACGCCGAGGATCAGCACCTTCTGCCCGATGCCCACCTTGCCCTGGCCGACCAGGCTGTGGTACATGCACGCGACCGCATCGGGCAGAATCGCGGCGGCGTCATAGGCGAGCGTGGGCGGCAGGCCGACCAGATTCGCCGCGGGCACGGCCACGTACTCGGCATGCCCGCCGTCGCGCTCGAAACCGATCCGCTGCATCGACGGGCAGCGTTGGGTTTGCCCGGTGAGGCAGTGCCGGCATGCACCGCACACCACATCCACGGCGACGGTGACGCGGTCTCCGGCATTCCAGCCCGTCACCCCCTCACCCAGCTCCACGATCTCCCCGGCGGTTTCATGACCCAAAATGCGGGGCAGATCGCCGAGCAGCATCCGTCCCGACAGCAAGTGCAGGTCGGTGCTGCACAGGCCGCTCGCCCGGACGCGAACCAGCACCTCGCCGGCGCCGGGGCGCGGGACGGGGCGCTCCATCAATTCAAGCGTGCCACCGTATCGCGCGACAACCACTGCAAGCATAGTAGGGCTCATCATTAATTCTTCAGACCGGAAATGGCTATGCCCTTGATAAACGAGCGTTGGAGGAAGAAGAAGAGCAGAACCATGGGCAGCGTTCCGATGGCCGCGACCGCCATCAGTTGATCCCATGACGTGCCGAAGTTGCTCATAAAGAGCGAGATGCCGAGCGGCAACGTGCGCAACGAATCTTTCGTCACGATGATGAGGGGCCAGATGTACATGTCCCATGCCTCGCGGAACGTGAACACGCCGAGGGCGGCGAGCGCGGGCTTGCAGAGCGGCATGACGATTTGCCAGTAGATCCGGATCTCGGAAGCGCCGTCGATACGGGCCGCTTCAATCAACTCGTTCGGAATGCTCTTCAAATACTGGCGCATCAGGAACACGCCGAAACCGTCCACGATGAACGGCACGATCAGTCCCTCATAGGTGTTGGGCCAGCCGAACTTCTTGACGATCAGGAAGAGCGGCACCATCGTCACTTCCAGCGGCAGCATCATGGTGCTGAGGATCAGGATGAACAAGACGCCGCGGCCAAAGTAGCGGAATTTGCTGAGGCTGTAGCCGGCGAGGGACGCCAGCAGCAAGTTCCCGACGGTGATGGCGACGGCGATAAAGGTCGTGTTCAGGAAGTAGCGCGTGAAATCCTGCGCCTTCCATGCATCGCCGTAGGCGTTCCAGTTGATGGGATTGGGGAACCACTGGAGCGGCATGAGAAACATATTGTCGTTCGTCTTGAACGAACAGGCCACCATCCAATAGAAGGGCAGCAGCCCGATGAAACAAATGAGGAAGAGCAAGGGATACGTAATAAACATCTGGCGATAACGTGAAGCTCCGCGCATCATCGATCCTCCCCACGCGAAAACAGCCGGATCTGGAAGACCGTAAAGATCATCACGGCCGCAAAAAGAAAGACGCTCATCGCCGCCGCTCGCCCCATCTTGAAGAACTCGAAGGCGGTCTGGTAGATGAAGAGCGGCAGCACCCGCGTCGCGTCCGCAGGGCCGCCGCCGGTCATGATGAGCGGCACGGCAAACACCTTCATGGCGACGATCACGCTCATCACCATCACCAGCAGCGTCGTGGGCTTGAGCAGGGGCAGGGTGATGTGCCGGAACTGATTCCAGCTGCTCGCGCCGTCGATCTGGGCGGCTTCGTAGTATCGCTGGGGAATCGCCTGGAGGCCGGCGAGAAAGATCACCATGTAATAGGGAGTGGCGCGCCAGATACCGATGAGGATCACCGCCCACAAGGCCCATTTGCTGCTGCGAAGCCACGGAATCGGGTCGATGCCGAACCACTCCAGGATGGTGTTCACCACCCCGTCCTGGTGATACATGAACGTCCACACCACGGCATTCACGACCGCCGGCATGACGACGGGCATGAACGAGGCGGAGCGAAAGAAGTTCTTCGCGCGGATCTCCCGGTTGAACAGTACCGCCAGGGCCAGGGACAAGACCCAAACCGGAACGCAGCTGAACACGACATAGATGATCGAGACGCGCGCGGATTGCAGGAAGAGCGGGTCCTGCGCGAGATCGATGAAATTGCGGAACCAGATGAACGTGGGAGGCCGGATCAGGTCGTATTCATGGAGGCTGAAATAGAATGCCTGAAGCATCGGCAGGAAACGAAAGATGACGATGATGGCGAGCGTCGGCAGGATGATCGCATAGGCAAAGAGGGCTTGTTTCGCCGCGATGTTCAGGCGAAACGGCTTTCGAAGCGAACGCGATTGGGTTGAGCCGCTGGCGCTCAAACGCACCTCCCCATTTGCGACGAACCCTGCCAGGGAAATCCCTCGCAGGGTTCGTCATGAATCGACCTGTTATCTTACTTCTTGAGGATTTTTTCGACCGCAGCCTGCGCGGCATCGAGCGCGGTTTTCGGATCGGCGTCATCATAGACGACGCTGTCCACGGCGCGGCCGACCGCTTGCGCGATTTCGTTCACGTTTTCGGAACGGATGTACCACGTGGCCGTCTGGACATCCTTCATATGCACGTTAAAGTACGGAAACTTCTTGGCCACCTCGGTCTCGCTCACCCCCTTGATGGGTTGGACAAAACCGGCCTTGGCGAGCCATTCATCCGGCTTGGCGAGCATGAATCGAACGAAATCCCAGGCGACGATCTTGTTCTTCTCCGGCTTGTTCTTGTTCACACCCCACGCCCATCCGTACACCATCGTGTGGGGCTTCGCGGGATCGACTTGCGGAAAACCGACGACCGTGAAGTCGTTCTTGATCGGCGAAGCCAGGACCTGAGGCGTCGCCCAGGGCCCGGTGATCCACATGGCGGTGAAGCCGTCAAGAAAGTCCTGGTTCGGGTTGCTGGCCGTGCTCTTGGTGTTCTTGGGATCGCCGCAGGCCTTGGTCACATCCCGCCACAACGTCAGCGCTTTGATCGCCTCGGGGCTGTTGAGGTACGCCGTCTTGCCGTCGTCGCTCAGGAGCTTGCCGCCGAACTGCTCGGTCAAGGGCTGCAGGTCCTGCAGTTGCCAGCGCGGGCTGTGATAGGGGAACTCGAATGCTTTCTGCGTGGTCCGCTTGCCGTCGACCTTCTTGAGCTTGGGGCCCAAAGCCATGACGTCCTTCCACGTCTTGGGCGCGTCTTTCTTGGGATCGAGACCCGCGGCGGCGAACAGTTTGTTGTTGATAAAGAGGCTCATGGAGTTTCCCTGATAGGGCAGGGTGTAGATCTTCCCGTCGAACGTACCGGACGCGAGACCGCCGGACACGTAGCGGGCGGCGAGTTCCGGGTAGGTTTTGACGCCGAACACGTCAAGGTTGGCCGGCTCGAGAATGCCCTTGGCATAGTACGCGACGTAGTACGACGCATCGGCATCCATGATGTCGGGACCCGTGCCCGATGCCAGAGCGACCGTCAGTTTCTGATTCATGTCGGTGGAGGAGGCTATCGTGGTATTGATGGTCACATTCGGATGAAGCTTCTTGTACGCCTCGATCAATTCCTTCACGTAGGCGGTGAAAGGTCCAAATTCATGCCACCACACCTCGATCGTGATGTTCTCGGTCGGGAAGGCAAAGGCGGGCTTCGCTGATTTGGGGGTTGTGGCAGCGTTGACCGTTGAACCACAGATCCAGGTCACGCTGACGAGGAGAACAACCGCGAGGAAACGTTTGAAGTGTCGCATTCTCAAGCTCCTTTCTTCCAAAATGTTTTTGATATGAATATGTATTAGGGTGAGCAAAAGAGACCATATGCGGAGTTAAATGTCAAGAAGAAGAAAAAACTACAGAGGAATTTGAAAAAAAGCTTGACAGATTGTGTCTTGTGTACAATATACCAATCATAGTTCTTTCCCGCCAAATTGACTCTAGAAAGGAGTACCCCGATGAAGAAAAGATTAGATGTACAAAGTGTGGTGCGCATGATGTTTCTCGTTGGTGCAATCGTTATGCTGTCACACTTCGCAGCAGTGACGGGTTATGCCGCAGGAGCGAAATATCCCGCAAAGCCGATCCTTTTCGTCGTGCCTTACGCCCCGGGCGGCGGCTCCGACATCATGGTGCGCGTGATCGACAAGGTCGGCACCCAGCTCAAGGTCCTTCCCCAGCCGCTGGTGATCGAAAACAAGACCGGGGGCAGCGGTGTGGTGGGCAAATCGTACGCCAAGACCAAGCCTGCCGACGGCTACACCTCAGCTAAACGCCGATGACAGCACCACCGTGGTCGATCTGTTCGGCAACGCACCCTGGCCGTACAATGACTTCACTTACATCGCCAAGCTGAACGTCGATTATCAGATGATTTTGGTCCGTGCAGACTCTCCCTACAAGACATTGAAGGATCTTGTTGCCGCGGCCAAAGCCAAACCCAACACAGTCAAGATCGGCGGGACCGGAGTTGCGCAGATCGATGTACTTCACATTGCCAGATTCGAGAAGGCAAGCGGCGTCAAGTTCAACTATATCGGCTTCGACAGCGGCGGTCAGGTTATGACCAACCTCCTGGGCGGCCACGTCGACACGGCTATCGCCAATCCCGGCGAGGCGTTACGAGCAGATGCGGGCCGGGAAGGTGAGGTCGCTCGGCGTCTCCTCCGACAAACGCGTCGGTTTCGACTCCGCCGTGTTCAAAGACGTTCCGACATGGAAAGAAGCCGGCGTCAACCTCTCGCTCTCCCAGTGGCGGGGCGTTGCAGGACCCAAGGGAATGGCCAAGGAGCCGGTGGACTGGTTGATCGACGCCCTGAAAAAGATCACCGACAGCAAGGAGTGGCAGGAGCAGTATCTCGACAAGTTTCTCCAGGTGGGTGTGTTCGTGACGGGCGCCGACATTCCAGAAGGAAGTTGAGGAAGAATACGCGGTCTACAAGACGATTATGGAAGAAATCGGCCTTCTCAAGAAAAAATAACAACCACCTCTACCCCTCCACCCTCCCCTTGACGGAGGCGGGGTAGGTGGAGGTTGGAAGTAGCTGAATTTAAATGTGTCCCATCCCCCTCCCCTTAATCCCCTCCCGCCAGGGGAGGGGAAATATGTATAGTCCCTCCCGCCAGGGAGGGAGAAGTGTATGGTCCCTCCTGTTAGGGGAGGTGGGAATTTATTTTTTACGAGGCCGTCCTATTTGGCTGGTGTGGGCGCAGGTTTGACCCATCTGCGCCCACGTAGAAATCGGGGACAAGTGGGGACACCTTGCCGCAAGGTGTCCCCAAGTCCGGAGGGAGCGGAACGAGCCCCCTCTCCGGAACCGAAGAGAGGAAAGAGATGACAGAGAGAACAGCCGATACCATCAGCGGCCTCTTTTTGATTGCCGTTGCACTCGTCGTTGGAGTAGCCGCTCAGTTGCTGCCGACCACCATTGCGAAAGAGTTTGCAGGCCCATCCTTCATGCCGACTTTGCTCTCAATCGCATTGGGCATTTGCGGGGCGGGGATCGTTATTCAGGCCCGCTCCTTACCCGATACGAGGCGGATGCCCGGCTGGTCAAAGACCGATCGTGCGGGCGCCATCCGGATCGCCGTGGTGGCCGGCGGCCACCGCAGCATACAATCTCCTGCTGGAACCACTGGGGTATTTGATCGTGACCTTTGCTTTTCTTGTCTTCATGCTTTGGTACTTGAAGGTGTCGTGGTTCTTAACCCTCGCCATAAGTCTTATCGCCACCATCGGCACCTATGCGCTGTTCGTCATCTGGCTCAAGGTGGTGCTTCCGATGGGGCTCCTGGAGTTCTACTTCTAACCGAAGAGTCATGTCGCGAAACGGGTCCGCAACGGATTAAGGAGGGAATGCCCCCGAAATGGAAATCATTCAGAACGTTCTCCTCGGCTTCAGTGTTGCGCTGCAACCGATCAATCTGCTCTACTGCTTTATCGGCTGCCTGGCCGGCACACTGATCGGTGTGCTGCCGGGCATCGGACCCGTGACCGGGGTGGCGATCCTGATCCCGATCACCTTCGGGATGGATCCCATCACCGCCACGATCATGCTGGCCGGCATTTACTACGGCGCCATGTACGGCGGTTCGACGACATCGATTCTGATCAACGTGCCGGGTGAATCCGCCTCGGTCATGACCGCCGTCGACGGTTACCAGATGGCCAGGCAGGGCCGGGCAGGCGCGGCCCTCGGCATGTCGGCCTTCGGTTCGTTCATCGGCGGCACGGCCTCCATCATCGGACTGATGTTGATTGCCCCCCCCATAGCCAAACTCGCCCTGTCTTTCGGCCCTCCGGAGTATTTCGTCCTCATGCTGCTTGGACTCGCCACCCTGACCCGGCTGGCCGGAAAGAATCTTTTTAAGGGTTTGGGGATGGGATTTCTGGGAATGCTGATCGGAACCGTCGGTCTTGACCCGGTGGCGGGAGTCCAGCGGTTCACGTTCGGCCGGGCGGACTTGCTGGACGGCATCGGGTTTGTCTCGGTGGCCATGGGTCTTTTTGCCCTTGGCGAAATATTTATCAATCTCGAAGGTTCGCCCGCAGAACGAGTCTTTTCCTCGCAGATCGGGTCCGTCTTGCCGACCAAGTCGGACTGGCTGGCCTGCAAATGGACGGTCGTCCGCTCGACGATTATCGGTTTCCTCATCGGGTCTCTGCCGGGCGCCGGGGCGACGGTTTCGGCCTTCATGGCTTACGCCGCCGAGAAGAGGGCTTCTAAAACGCCGGAGAGATTCGGGCAGGGGGCGATCGAGGGCGTCTGCGCCGCTGAGACCGCAAACAACGCCGCAACCGGCGGCGCATTGGTTCCCCTGCTGACGCTGGGCATCCCCTCATCCGCAACGGTGGCGATCTTGATGGGCGCTCTGATGATGTACGGGTTGCGGCCCGGCCCGCTTCTTTTGACGGAGAGACCGGATTTCTTCTGGGGTGTCGTCACCAGCATGTACATCGGCAACGTCATGCTCCTGGTCCTTAACCTTCCCCTGATCGGTGTGTGGATCAAAATACTCAAGGTGCCCTATCCGGTGCTCATTCCGATCATCCTTTTGTTCATATCGTTGGGCGCCTATACGGTGGGCGGGAGTTATGTGGACCTTTGGATCATGTTCGCGTTCGGCATCGTGGGCTACCTCATGCGCAAGTTTGATTATCCGGCGGCGCCGCTGCTGCTGGCCCTTGTGCTGGGGCCCATCATGGAGAAGAACCTGAAGCTCTCGCTGAAGATGTCGCACGGGAGCATCGCCATCTTCTTCGAGCGGCCGATCACGATCATTCTCATGGCATTGATTGTATTGTCACTCGTATGGCCGTTACTGGTCTCTCGGTTCTCAAAGGGAAAACAGGCTCTCGAACTGCCGGTAGTGGATGAAATTTAGCGTTCCGGGCTTTGCGAAGACTCCTGAACGCCCGGCTTGAAGCCCGAGCAAGTCATTGAGGAAAAAAATGGTCAACAAAGTCGCTTATGAGATTCATCGCCAAAGCCTGTCGGAACAGGTCTACTATTATATCAAGCGCTTGATCCTGTCCGGGGAAATTCTGGGTGGGGAAAGAATTCCCGAAGAAAAGGTGGCCCAGCAGTTCGGGGTGAGCCGGACGCCGATCCGGGAAGCCTTAAGCCGCTTGGAAGAATACGGTCTCATCCAGATGAAGCCCCGTTCCTACGCAATGGTGGTTGTACTTGAACCCCGGGAGGCCGGCCAGTTGGCGGTGATCAGATCACAACTGGAAACACTGGCTGTAAGTCTATTGGCTGATTGCGGTACGGATGAAGATTTCAGGGAACTGGATCTCCTGGCGCAGGAATGCAACGCCTTGATCGCCGAAGGCGACATTGCCGCCGCTTTTGAAAAAGACAGCCTTTTGCATCTTGAAATCGCACGACGGACAGGCAACCGTCATCTGTATGAAATTTATGAAAAGCTGGACGCGAAAATCCAATTGCTGAGGCTTGTACTGAGACTCCCTCTGGAAAAACTGAAAGTCTATATCAAACACCATGATGAGATCATTCACTCAATGAAAAGACGGGATAAAGAGACTGCCGTCGCCCTGATGAGGCATCATGTCATGAACCAGTTGGATGACTTTGAAAAGGTGAAGAAACAGTGACAGCTTCGTAAAAAGTCCATATGCTGCGTTGCACTTCCACGCAAGGAGATAACCATGATCGAAAAAAAACCGACATTGGGCGTCTTGTTGGGAGATTCTTCAGGCATCGGCCCGGAAATCGTTGCCAAACTGGTCGGCCGTGCAGAGATTTACGAATCGGCCAATGTGGTCATCGTCGGTGATTACCGAGTTTTCCGGATGGGACAGACGGTTGCCGGCCTTTCCCATCCCGTCACGTTAACGGATCAGTATCGACTCTGTTCAGTTCGAAATCGGCCGGCCTGTTTTTTATGACTATCCTACCATTTCCGATAAGGAAGTCACCCCGGGAAAGGTCAATCCCAAATCGGGGAAGGCGGTGATCGACACATTGTCCTTCGCTCTGGACTTGGCGCTTGATAAAAAAATCGATGGATTTATCTTTGCACCCTTCAACAAAGAAGCGATGATTTTGGGAGGATTGCCCTATCACAGCGAACTGGACTTTTTCAAAGACAAATTCAACAGGCCGAATATTCCCGGCGAAGTGAGCGTGCTGGACGACCTTTGGACCACTCGAGTCACCTCTCACATCGGGATCGGTCAGGTGAGCGCCTTGATCACCAGGGAAAATGTCTACAACACGATCCGGTTCATGGACAGCGTGTTGCGTACTTTTGGCATAAAAAACCCTCGGCTGGCGGTCTCGGCCCTCAACCCCCATGCCGGCGAGGGCGGCATGTTCGGCTTGGAAGAAAAGGAAGCCATCTCGCCGGCCATTGAAATGGCGAAGGCGGAGGGCATCCATGCCGAAGGTCCTTTCCCGGCGGACACCATCTATCTGCGCATCAAAAAGGGAAACTACAATGCCGTCGTCTCCATGTACCATGATCAGGGTCAAATCGCCACGAAGCTATTGGGCTTTGATCGCGGGGTCACCGTGCACGGAGGCCTGCCGGTAGCGATTGCCACACCCGCTCACGGTTCGGCATTCGATATTGCGGGCCAGGGCAAAGCCAATCCGGAGGCGATCACCCGTGCTTTTCTGATTGCCGGCCGCCTGGCGGCACAGCCTTAAGTCATAGCGCTGTTCAGTGGAAGATCTGTTAGAGGTATAACGATTCATGAGACAGGGTCCCTATTTGCTTGGCATCGATATCGGGGGAACCGGCGCCAAGGCCGGCGTTTTCACCCTTGACGGCAAACTGGCGGGAACCGGTTACGGCGAGTATCAGATGATCAGCACCGTACCGGGTCAGGCCGAACACGATGCCGAGGCGTGGTGGCAGGCGACGGTGAAAGCGGTTCGAGAGGCCATCCATGATGTGCCCGCGGACGAGATTTTGGCTATCGGCATCGGCTGCACCAATGGACTGGTGGCGGTAGACCGCCAGGGCAAGCCCTTAAGACCGGCGATCATGCTCTGGGACCAGCGCGCCCTGCCTGAGGTCGACCGAATCAGGAAGGTGCTGGATGCGGATACGGTTTTTGACATTACCGGAAATCCCGTGGCGCCGGGCGCCTATTCGTTGCCGACGATCCTCTGGTTGAAACACCATGAACCGGAAACATTTCAAGCGGCGCACAAACTCATGGTCCCCGGCGGGTATCTGGTGGCCCGTTTCACCGGAGAGTTTACCATCGACCATTCGCGGGCCTCGACGACCCTGCTGTTCGACATTCGCAAAAAGGAATGGCACCAGCCTTTCCTGGCGGCGCTCGATATCCCTGTGGATAAGCTCCCCCGACCGGAGCCTTCCGATGCGGTGGTCGGAAGGGTGACCGCGGAGGCCGCGCGCTTGACCGGTTTAAGGCCGGGGACTCCGGTGATTGCCGGCTGCATGGATACCATCGGCGCCTCCATCGGGTCCGGAGTCATCAAGCAGGGCGAGTGTTTTGTCATCATGGGCACCGCGGCCAGGGTTTCCGGTCCACTGGGGAAAGCCAAATTTGACAGCCGTTTTATGAACTGCACCCACGTCCTCCCCGATCTTTGGATGTATATCGGGGCCGTCAATGGGGTGGGCTCCTCGTTAAGGTGGATTCGCGACACCTTTTGCCATATGGAGCAAGGGGTCGCCGACCTGACCGGCGGGGATGTCTATGACCTGATCACCGCCCAGGCCGCCCAGGCTCCTCCCGGAAGCAAGGGGTTGTTGTTTCTGCCCTACATTTCCGGTGAGCGGACCCCCATCTGGAACCCCTATGCCCGCGGGGTGTTTTTCGGTGTCACCCTGGGCCACAATCGCAATGATTTTTTCCGGTCGGTGCTGGAAGGGGCCTCCTTTGCCATCCGGCATGTCATAGAGCTTCTTGAAACCGACAACGGCGTCGACATTCAGGAGTTGCGGATCGGCGGCGCCGCCGCTGCAAGCGGGGTCTGGAACCAGATCATCGCCGATATTTTGGGGAAAAAAGTGGTCAGCCTGACCCAAAGCCACACGGAAGTACTGGGCGCAGCGGTCCTGGCCGGCGTCAGCCAAGGCGTCTATCCGGATCTCCCTTCGGCAATGGAAAAAATTGTGGTTCCGGGAAAAGAATTTAAACCGAACGCCGAGGCTCACGCTGCCTACAACCGCTTGTTTCCCATGTACAAAACACTCTACACGGAAGTGCAGCATCATTTTGAGGAACTGGCCAAGATGGATCTTCCCCAGGTCTGGATAACGAAGGACAATCATGATGAAGCGGTGCCGATCATGCATGGCACGCTTCATACATCACTCAATGGCGGTGCGCTGATCGCACCGTCGAATCGGAGGAGAAAGGTATGTCATACACCATCAAGAGAACGTTTCACACGGGATTCTGCGTCGGCGATCTCGACTGGACCATCGGCTTTTTCCAGCAAGTGCTGGGATTCAAGTTGGTCGACAAGGCGCCGCGCGATCCCAGGAACCAGTCGTTCCTCACCGGCGTTCCAGTCGCTCAGGTGATGGTCGCCTACATGGACTGTGCGGGGCATTCGCTGGAGCTGCAGGATTACAGCGGTTCCGCGGATCGGCAGGAATACCGGCCGCGCATGGTGGACAGGGACATTTTCACCTGTCCTTTGTGGTTGATGACGTGGATGCGGTGGTCGCCGCGTGCAAGAAATACGACAATCGCATCCGAACCCTGTCGCCGCATCCCATGGAGGTGGACCAGGGACCCAACAAGGGCAACAAAATTCAGTTTGTCGTCTTGCCCGACGGCGTGCATCTCGAATTCACGACGAGGATCAACGAATAGCCGAACAGGCGCGGGTGGAGACATACCATGCCGCCATATCCTTCAGAACAGTAGAATATCCCCATACGGAGGCTCATCATGTACTTGGAAACACTTCAGCATTCGGCTCGTGAAAAGACCGTCCGCGCACTCATCATCGGCGCCGGGGAATACGGATTCTCACTCGTCGCCCAGTCCCGGCGGACGCCAGGCCTGTCGGTGATCGCCATCAGCGAGCGTCGGATGGAGCGGGGCGTTGCGGCATTCAAGCATGCCGGTCTTCCGGACGAGGCGATCGCGGTTTGCGAGACCAAAGCCCAGGCTGAGACGGCACTGGAGGCGGGCAAGGTCGTCGTCTCGAACGACGCGCTCATGTTGATCCAGCTGCCGATCGATGTCGTCGTGGAGTCAACAGGTTCCCCCGAGGCCGCGACCCTTCATGCCGATGCGGCCCTCAAGCACGGCAAGCATGTGGTCATGGTCTCCAAGGAGGCGGATATCGTCCTGGGACCGCTGTTCCATCGGCGGGCCAAGGCGGCGGGGCTGGTCTATTCGCCGGTGGACGGCGACCAGCCATGCCTGCTCATGCAGTTGGTCGTATGGGCGCGGGTGCTCGGACTTGAGATTCTCTGCGCGGGCAAGACGAGCGAGTATGATTTCGTGTACGACCAGGCCGCCGAAACAGGTCACGAGCCTTAACCGCGTCACGGATGCCGCCGGGTTCGATCCGCTCTGGGTCCGCGGAAGCCGGGACATCCGCAGCCTGATCGAGGCGCGGGCGGCGGCGCTGACCGAGATCCCCCAGCATACGGTTCCCGATCTCGTGGAAATGGGAATCGTGGCCAACGCAACGGGGCTTGTGCCGGACATCCCCGCGTTCCATGCGCCCATTGCCCGCACGCAGGAAATTGCCGACATCCTCGTGCCGACCGACCTGGGCGGGATCCTCAGCGGGACCAACCGGGTGGACGTCGTCAACCAGCTCCGCCGCCCCGACGAGGCCAGCTTTGCCGGCGGCGTCTTCGTCGTGGTTCGCTGCGAGGACCGCAAATCATGGGAAGTCCTGCGGGCCAAAGGCCATGAGGTCAACCGCTCCGGCGACGCGGCGATGATCTATCGGCCGTCGCATCTGCTGGGCGTGGAATCGGCGACGACCGTCCTGGCCGCCGCGCTTCACGGGATGTCATCCGGGACGGAAGACGTCCGGCCCCGCTTCGACGTGATTGGGCGGACGACCCGGTTTCTCCCGGCGGGCACCCTTTTGACGGTGGCCGGTCATCATCACCAGATCGCGGGGGTCGAAGGGCTGCTCGTCGAAGCCCTCCGCGTCGAGGGGGGTAATCCCGTACCGTTTTACATGATGGGGGATAACCGGCTCACGCGCGACGTCCCGGCAGGAACCATCATCACGACAGACATGCTGCAGAAGCCGACGAATTCCCTGCTGTGGACGCTCCGGCGGGAGATGGAAGAGGCGTTTGCGCTTCGCTGATACGAATGAATCGAACTGAAAACCATAACAATGAAGGAGGTTCAAGATGAGAAAAGATTTGCGCAATCATAGGTGGGTCAGAACGGTTGTATTGGCGCTCTTCGCCGTTCTGTTCCTCGTTGTTCACGCACAGGCCGCCGAATTCACGCCGAGCAAACCCATTACGATGGTCGCGCCCGCCGCCCCGGGCGGAGGCAGCGACGTCCTCTCCAGAACCATCGCCCAGATCGTCGGCAATGAGAAGCTTTCTCCGCAGCCGATGATCGTCCAGAACATCCCCGGCGGCGGCCAGGCCATCGCCCTCACGCAGGTGGCCCAGCAGAAGGGGAACACCCACATGCTCGTGGTCGCCAACCCCGCTTCGGTGGCCGGCTTGCTGGTGGCCGGGAAGGGCGCCCCAAGCATCCGGGACCTGACGATGATCGCCCAGCTTGCCCTCGATGAACAGCTCATCATTGTGAAGAGTGATTCCCGTTTCAAGTCGATCCAGGATATCGTGGCCGAATCCAAGAAGAAGGAGAACTCCCTGTCGATCGCCGGTTCGGATCAGGCCGACCGTGTCTGCAGCCGTCTGTTTGAAAAGGCAGCCGGGATCAAGATGCGTTATGCCCCCTTCAACAGCGGCGGAGAGAACATGACGGCGCTCTTGGGCGGCCATGTGGACATGATGTGGGCGAACCCTCCCGAATTCATCGGTCAGTATGACGCCAAATTGGTCCGTCCGATCATTCTGGCACAGGAAAACCGCATCAGCCAGTTCAAGGATGTTCCCACCTTCAGGGAAAACGGCATAGATATCGTCTTCAAGTTCTTCCGCGGCGTCATCGCCCCGCCGGGAGTTCCTCCCGAAGTGGTTGCCTATTACGAGAGCATGATGAAAAAAATGATCGAGACCAAGGCCTGGAAGGAGAACTATCTGGCCAAGAACATGCTGAGCCCCGCCTGGCAGACCAGTAAAGAGTTCACCAAGACCATCAGCGACAGCGAGGTGGTCTTTGCCGAGACGCTCAAGGAACTCGGGCTGATTAAATAGCGCAGGATGTCAAAACACGATCCAATCGTGTCTTGGGGAAACGCAGGGGTGTTGTTTTTGTCCCTGCGCTTCCCTTTGATATCCCCCTTATGCCGGACTGTTGTACCGGCCACAAGCTCGTCCGTCCCCCTCTCTCTGCGGTCCTAAGTCGGCTTCAAGAGATGCGGGCGTTCTGGAGGATTAAAATGTGGTATGCGAACCTCATCGGGGGTGTGGCCTTTTTCTTTTTGGGAGTCGCCACCATCACTTTTGCCTGGCTGGATCTGCCCTACACCGCCGACTTCAGCCCGGGGCCGGGTTTTCTGCCCCTCTGGCTGGGTGTTGGCCTGACGATCTTCTCTATTCCCGTCATTATTACCGAACTCAGAAACAAGGATAAATCAGGAAGATTATTCCTTCCGGAAACGGTGAAGTGCGTCAAGGTGCTCATCCTGATCGTGGCCGTGTTTCTCCTCTTGCCGGTCTTCGGCTTTTCCGCCGGCCTTGCCCTCATCACGGGGGGCGGCATGCGTCTCATGGGAAAGCACAGTTGGGGCTCCTGCATGTTGACCGTGATCGTGACGGCCGTCTGCATCCATTACCTTTTCGGCCAGTGGCTCAGTATCTCCTTACCGCAAGGCATGATCGGGTGGTAGAAGCAGGAGAAAGGATAATCGCCAATGGACTTGCTGCATAATATTTATACCGGGTTCACCATTGCGCTGACCTGGCAGAATCTCCTCTGCTGCACCGTGGGGGTGCTCTTCGGTCAGCTGATCGGCGTTCTGCCGGGGATCGGCGCGCCGACAGCGATCGCGCTGCTCCTTCCCCTGACCTTCTCCTTCAATCCGACCTCCGCCATCATCATGTTTGCCGGGATTTACTATGGCGTGGCCTACGGCGGGACGATCACCTCGATCCTCATCAATGTCCCCGGGGAGTCCTCCTCGGTAATGACCTGTGTCGACGGCTATGCGATGGCCCAGAAGGGCAGAGCGGGGGCCGCGCTCTCGATCGCGGCCATCGGTTCGTTTATCGCCGGGACCATCTCCATCGTCCTTCTCATGTCCTTTGCCCCGGCGCTGGCCAGGCTTGCGCTCCGTTTCGGTCCGGCGGAATACTTCGGTCTGGCGATCATGGCCTTCGGCCTGCTGACGGTCTTCGGCAGCGGTTCGCCTTTCAAAATCATCCTCTCCACCATCGCCGGTGTCTTAATCTCGACGGTCGGCATGGACGGTGTGAGCGGCATGCCCCGTTTCACCTTCGGTATCCCTCCGCTCCTTGGCGGGATCGAATTTGTTGTTGTCATTTGCGGGATATTCGGTCTGGCCGAAGTCTTCAACAGCATCGAGGAGCCGGAGAGCGGAGTCCTGGTCAAGGACAAGTTCAAACTCAGGGACGTCTTTCTGACGTGGCAGGAATGGGTCGACGGCCGCTGGGCGATCATCCGCGGCGGGGTGATCGGCTTTTTGGTCGGCCTCATCCCTGCCGGCGGGATTACCACCGCATCGTTTCTCGCCTACATGGCCGAAAAGAAGGCGTCGAAACATCCCGAGACCTTCGGAAAAGGCGACATCGCCGGCGTCGCCGCGCCGGAATCGGCCAACAACGCCGCCTCGATCAGCGGGTTCGCCCCGCTTCTCGCGCTGGGCGTGCCGGGCTCCGCAACGACGGCCGTCATGCTCGCCGGTTTCATGATGTGGGGCATCCGTCCGGGTCCGCTTCTGTTTACCAACAACCCCGATCTGGTCTGGGGTCTCATCGCGAGCATGTATATCGGCAACGTGATTCTGCTGTTGATGAACATCTTTCTCATCCCCCTTTTCGTGGCCATGCTCCGGATCCCCTATTCGATCATGATGGGGTTCATCATCATCTTCGCCTCGATCGGGGCCTACAGTGTGAACAACAGCATGTTTGACGTCTGGATGATGGTGGGCTTCGGCCTCCTCGGCTATGCCATGAAGAAACTGAATTATCCGATCGTGCCGCTCATCCTGGCGATGGTCTTGGGGAGGCTTGTCGAGAACTCCCTCCGCCAGGCGCTGATATTATCCGCCGGAAGTTTCAGTGTCTTCTTCACCCGGCCGATCACGGCCTTCTTCATGCTGATCGCGCTTCTGGCTTACTGCACCCCGCTGATCCGGATGGCCCTGAAGAAGGCAGGCTACGGCAAGGTGGACATCAACCGGGAATCTCTATAGTCCCGCTGAAAATGCAGGGGCGGCCCTCGGTGAGATTGACAAATGGCCGGGTCCGGCGTGTCGGTTGACATCAGGCCTTACAGGGCAGCATGGTCCAGAGAAAAACGTTCCAAGCTGAAATATGTGAAAACGGTAGGGAGAGTGGCGGTTGGGGGAGTCATTTTCGTCAATGCTTCTCTCACGGATCCATGGGAATCGGAAGAGGGGATGCCGCCGTAAGGTCAGCCTCCGTGCGGGGGAGGTGAGAGGCAAAGAGGAGTTGATCGATCCGTTGCCGGTCGATTTTCCCGTTGGAAAGGACGGGGATGGCCTTGACGATCCGGATCCGCCGCGGACGGCCATAGGGATCGTCCATCGACCGGATGGCCGCACTGAGTTTGCGGGCCGGCAGGTCGCTTGCCACCAGCGCCGCAATCTCCATCTGCCCCGCCCCGTTCAGGGGAGCGGCCGTGACATACGCGTCACTGACACCGGGGATCCGCCTGATCTTCTCGCGAATCTCCTCCAGATCCACCCGCTTGCCGGCGATTTTGACGATGTGATCCGCCCGCCCCAGGAACATGAATCGTTTTCCCCCGGCTTCGGCGACACGGTCCGCCGTCATGAAGAAACCCTCCGCATCGCACGGCAGATCCGGGGAAACAAAATCCGAGCGGACACAGAGACGGTCGGAGAGGATCTTCCAGTCGATGCAGGAGAAAGGTTCCCAGGAACCGTGATCCGATCCATAGGAACGGATCGCCATGCCCCCCGTCTCCGTCGATCCGTAGATTTCGGTGATCGCCAATCCCGTCTTTTGCAGGAAGAAGGCCGCATCCTCGCTGTCGAGCGGGGCTGCGGAGGAGAGGGCCAGCCGCAGGGAAAAGCGCTGGAGGTCGTCGCTCCTCAGAGCCCGGTAGTGGATCGGTACGCTGACCAGGACGGTGGCCCTTTCGTTCTGCAGGGCGCTTAAGATTTCCCGGGGAAACGTGCAGGTTCGGCGGAGCACCTGGGCCGAGGCGACGAAGGGGAGGAGGACCGAGCCGAGCAGGCCGTAAATGTGTTGAGGCGGTACAGTGGACAGCAGGAGATCGCTTCGTCCGATGCCGAAGGTTCTTGCGAGGTGGATCGCTTCGCCGAAGAGGTTTGCGGGGGTCTTGTACCATATCCGGGGTTTCCCCGTGGAGCCGCCCGTGAAGAGGGAGACAAAGGGCCGGTCCGGGGGGCGGACCAGTTTCAGGGGGCGATCGTCAGGACGGCACTCTCCCACATCGATCACGTTCGTGCCCGCAGGGGGATCGACGGCGGTGTCTGCAAGGATCAAACGAAAAGGCTTCGTCTCATGAATCTCTTTTAGAACCTGAGGGTGAAAGGAGTGGGGAAGGATGAAGAGTCGGGGCGCCGGCCATGGACGCGAGCAGGGCGGCCAGGAGGTGATGCCTTTCCTCGATGCAAAGGCAGACCGGTTCATCGGCAGGAACGCCCCGCCTGATGAAGGCGTTTCTGATTCCCGCCGCCAAGGCTTCGATCTCCCCGACACTCGGCCCGGAAGGTGTAAAGTGACAGCTCCTGTTTTCCAGAAGAGCAGTGATCGTTTCGTACATCGTCTTCCCTGATCCGGACAAACCGGATACGAATTATTCTCATTTCACCGGCTGCGAAAAGGCCGCTCGGCTACGAAACCGACCGGCGGCTTGCAGGCGGCTTATGGCGGGACTATAGCGCCATTCATAGGGAAAAACAAGCGGGTATCTGGGATGCGAAAAGCCGCCGTAGGCAGCGGAGCGTCTTGATTTTAAATTGGACTGAGATTTTTCAGCCATCAAAAGCGCCCTTCATTGAAAAAGATCTCCTTTGTGTGAGCTTGGTAAAAAATGACCTAGAGAAACTTATGGGCGGCAGCAAGGACCGTCTTTTTGAAAGACAGGTGTTTTTATTTTTTCGGAAAATTGGCCAGAATGCCCTCCACGGCCTTCTTCACATCACTGGATGCGACATCGGTTCGGATCGCCCCTGCGGCCGTTCCCCGCCAGGCCAGCTCGCTGTTGTCGGCTCTGGCAATGCTCAGATTCAGTGTTCGAAGAAGAGTGCTGTAGCTGTCGGGGTCATACTCGTAGCCTATCCAAATGAGCAGATCGGCCTTTTCCGTTTTCTTAACCAACCCCTTCTGTTCCAAATCGCGATCCACCAGGAACTGGACATTGGCCTCCAGTGAAGGATCCTGCCGGTAGAGGCCGTCGGCCTTAGCCCACTGGTAGCTTTTGAGTTCCTGAAAGCCGGTCCTAACGATGGAAGAATACTTGATGGCCTTACCACTACCGCAGCCGCCCAGGATCAGAAAGGCCAGAAGAACGGCCGCTATCCATCCATAACTGAATCCTGATTTCTTTACACCCATCACAGATCCTCCTTCATCCGAGATTTTTTCAGGCAGCCGAGGTTGCCCATCTTCTGGTTGAGAAATCCAATTTTGGAGAATTTCATGTGTCATGTGTTTCTGTATAGAGATTTTCAATGATATCCTTATATCTCTCTACAATCTTACTTCTTTTTGGTTTCATGGTCTGAGTAAGAAGGCCATTTTCAACAGTGAAATCCTCTTCGATAAAAGCCACCTTTTGGGGAATCTCATATCCCCCGAACTTGTCTTTCAGATGATTGGCTATTTCTTTTGTAATCATCTTTTTCACTTGATTGCTATGCAAAAGTTCTTTCAATGACACTGAAAGGCGGACCTCCCGCGCGAGTTTTTCCATTACAGGAACATTCGGCACAATCAGGGCCACATTGTACATACGGCCATCACCTGAAACCATGACATTGGCCACATAGGGCAATAGCTTTATATACTCCTCAATTTCAGCCGGGAATACGTATTTCCCGTTTGCCAGTTTATATTCTTCCTTGAAACGTCCGGTGATATATAAAAAACCGTCTTTGTCGAGCTTTCCCCTGTCGCCGGTTCTGATACCGCCGTCCGGCGTCATGATCTCTGCTGTTTTATCCGGCTTTTTGTGGTAGCCCTGCATCACGTTCGGTCCATAGATGATAATCTCACCTTCATCAGAACCATCAGTTACTTTCGATCTGTCAATGACAATATCGATTTTCTCGAGGGCCTTTCCCACGGAATTTACCCTGTATCTGGTAGAATGACTCATGGTGATCGCAGGGCTTGTTTCGGTCATGCCATAGCAGTCATACACAGGAATGCCGATATCAAAAAAGAACTGGGCTATTTCAGGATTCATCTTTGCGCTTGCGGTCAAGGCTCCTTGAAGCCTTCCGCCGAATTTAGCCCTTATTTTTTTTAGCACAATTTTATCGAGCAGCATGTATTTGAAGCCGGATGTCCCTGTTTCACGTTTCCTGCGGGCAGAGTGAAGCGCCGCATTGAAAAGCTTCAGCTTCAGTCCCCCCTCTTCCTTTATCGTTTCCATGATCTTTGCATATATTTTGTTAAATACCCTGGGGACGGAGATGAGATAGGTAGGGGCAACCTTTGCCATGTCCGCACCCAGCGTTTCGAGGGTATCCATCAGCGCTATCGAGCCTCCGAATTGAATCCAGTTATTCAGTTCGGCTGAAAATCCATAGCTATGGGCCCAGGGCAGGTGTGAGAAGGATACCGAGTCTTGCTGCAGTTCCTGAAAAAGATGCCATCCCGCCTGGCTGCAGCTGGTGCAGTTCCCGTGTGAAAGAAGAACCCCTTTCGGGTCTCCTGTCGTTCCGCTTGTATAAATCAAAACAGCAATATCTTTCGGTGAGGGAATGACTGATTTTACAGGCTTGGCCCTGCCGGCCTTTTCCAGCGAAGCCATGGTGTCATCACCCTCTCCGGAGATCAATATAACATGTCTTAAACGTGGGAATTTCGCCGGGCAGATTTTTCAGTTTTTCATATATTTCTTTTCTGGAGACAAAAAGGACCTTTATTTCAGCATCCTCGATGACATACCTCCACATGGAAAAAAGCTCCGCTTCATACATCGGCACAAATCTCGCGGAAAGACCATAGGTGGCAAAAGCGCAGATAACCCACTCGGCGCTGTTGGTTGAAATAATTCCCACCGCATCGTCTCTTCCAATTCCTATACCGGCAAGCCCCGCTCTGAGGTGATCGACCCTTTCACCCATATGGCCGTATGTCACCCAGTGATAATTTCCGGACTTATCTTTAGTGCCTATGAATCTATTGTTTGTATATTTGGATACGGCGGACTCAAAGGACTCAACGAGATTGTCAGGCTTGGCGTAAATACCGTCCCATGATTTCTTGAACTGCATGAATTCCTCCTTAATATCTATGCTGTGCCCCTTCGTCACCCCTCTCGACCCAGATGGTCCGGGCAGCCATGATGATGATGAACTGGGCAATAAAGTAGAGACTGATGTTGATGACTCGTCCATAAGGGATGACAAATAGGAATTTATTCACCGCCAGAACCACATCTGAGGCGATAAACAGGAGGGCGCCCATGAAAAGCAGGCGGTTTTCGGCAGGAACCAGGAATGCACCGATGCTCATGGTGATAATCACCACAATGTAGAGCACCACCGGACCGAATAGGGCCGGGGCTATGCCACGGAAGATCCATACCATCACGCCGGCAAAAATGACCAGTCCCACAACCGTCGCTTTGCCGAATCCGTCAGGACTTTTCGCATACCGGAAGAATAAGACGGTGTAGAAAAGATGGCCGACCAGAAAGGCCGCCAGTCCAAAAACAAAGACGTTTGCGTATGGCAAATCCAGCAGGACGTCTCCGCATACAGAGCCAATCAGGGCTCCAGCCAGGCAGATTCTCGCAAAACCCCGCATATCCCGAAGAACCAAAACCAACAACGTGCTCACCGGAATGGCTTTAAGGACCGTGCGGACGATGCCGACCCTGTCCATTGCCAGAAGCACCAGAAATGCCGAGGCTGCTGCTACATAAATAAAAGTGAATCTATGGAATTGCGTTGTTTTTATTGTATTCATGGTATTTCTCTTTTTCTCGCAGAGTTTCATCATCGATCACTTTTTACCGGCGAGAGTCGTCTTCACCTCCTCCAGATATTCAAGCAGCGGCAATAGATTTTCCCGGTGGACGCCGTCAAAGTCTTTCCCCATGTCCTTTTTCAGCGTTTCATCCTGCTCCATGACCTTACCGATCGATAATGAGAAATTGATCAAAGAGCGTCAGATCCTTTCCGGATATTCTCCCATGCAATGGAAAATATTTTATCTCTTTCCGAATCTCCTCGGGCAGACTTTTTTCGTAAATACTCTGAATCTTCGGATGCTGGGGCGGTGTTCCTGAGGTGGTGAATAAAATAACCTTCTTGTCCTTTATGACGCTCCAATGTTCCTTGATGAATGGAGCGATGACGATATTCCCAGTCCGCACAGAACCGCCGATGATCACGATGTCATATCTTGCAAGATCGGGTTTATCGTCATTTTCAATATTGACCAGATCGCCTTCGGTGTCCTGCTGAATCCACTCAGCATATTGCTTTGTACTTCCATACTTGCTCTGGTAGGCGATGAGGACTTTGATATTCTGAATGGGGTTCCTGCTGTTTTTGACAATCGCGGGGTCATCGCTTCCGACCTGACAGAAAGCAAAGGTGTTTGCCGACAGCCAAATAAGGAGTATCGATAAACCATTTAACAAGCGGCTATTGATCATGTTCCCTCTGATCAGGATTCCCAGCCCCTCATTGACAGGACTTCATGTTGCAAAACGCTCGTTGAATAAATACCACGAATCGCGGGCAAAATAAAAGAAACATTCTCATTCCGCCGCGATTACAAAAAAAGCACCCCAATTCGGTTTTGAAGCCAAATGAAAACATTTTTTTGTTTGACTTTATGGAGGCAAATAATCGTGATCGATCCCAATTGAATTTCGTTGCCCTTGAATTCCTTTTCATATATAAAGTGGCGGCATCGACTCCCGTTGTCATGGCGTCGGTGAGATCTGCGGCAATCGAGCACTGATGGTCAATGTCTGAGATGAAAGGAAGCTTGTTTATGGATCTTCTTGATTTTGTGACGCGTATTGGGGACGTCCGATGAAGCTGCTGCTCCTTTCCGCCAATACCACCCAATCCCCCTATCCGGTCTATCCCCTGGGGCTCGATTATATTGCGGGGACCTTGCAGCCCCGGCATGAGGTCGCCATTCTGGATATGAATGTGGTCGGCGGGCTGGAGCGTCTTGAGGCCGCCGTCAGGGAGTTTGGTCCCGATGTGATCGGCCTGTCGGTCCGGAATATCGATAATGTGGATACGGTCGCCACGAAAAGTTTTGTTCAGGGATATGAGCGGATCATCCGTGTGATCAGGGGTTGCGCGAAGGCCCCCATTGTCCTCGGGGGGAGCGGCTTTTCCATTTTCCCCGGCGAATTGATGTCCCTGCTGGACGCCGATTTCGGCGTCGTCGGGGAGGGAGAATACCTGGGTTCGCTCCTCGATGCCCTGGAGAATGGAACGGCTGTCGCCGATCTGCCCGGGATCATGCGCAGGGGTGGAAGTGTCCGGGTACCCGTTCCCTGGTCGGAGACTGTCAGGCGGCAGATACGGCCGGCGGATGCCCAGTTCCGTTTCTATCTCGAACGGGGGGGCATGCTGAATCTCCAGACGAAACGGGGATGCCCCTTCCGCTGTATCTATTGCACCTATCCCCATATCGAGGGTAACCGGCTGCGCTTGAACTCCCCCGATGAGGTCGCCAAAGAGGCCAGAGAGCTGCAGGAGATGGGCGCCCGGTACCTTTTTATCACCGATTCCGTGTTCAATTCCGATTATGCCCACAGCCTGGCGGTTGCCAATGCCTTTCGCCGCCAAGGCCTGACCATCCCGTGGGGCGCTTTTTTCTCTCCCACCCGCCCGCCGGACGGCTATTACAAGGCTCTGGCCGAGGCCGGGTTGACCCACGTCGAATTCGGGACGGAGACCTTTTGCGATACCCAGCTGAAAAAGTACGGCAAGCCGTTTGATAGGGAAGATGTCGTTGCGGCCCAGGGAAGCGCCCACCGGGCGGGGGTGCATATCGCCCACTATCTCCTCCTGGGTGGACCTGGAGAGGATGCGCAGACCCTGGAGGAAACCTTGAACCGCATGGAAGAGATCGAGAAGGCGGTATTCTTCATCTTTTGCGGCATCCGGATCTTTCCCCACACGCGACTTTATACCCTTGCGCAGGAAGAGGGGCAGATCATGCCGGGTCAGGACCTGCTGGCGCCTGTTTTCTATCGCTCCAAGGGTATCGGAACGGAGGAGATCATCGCCCGGATACGGAAACGGGCGCGGGGCAGGATGAACTGGGTCTATGGGGACGGCGGCGAGAAGAGCTGAACGGGTCGTTTCCCGCTTGCATACCCACGGTCATCCGGGCCCCCTGTGGGAGCTTCTCCTTCGCTGAACGGCGGATAACCGTCAAGGAAATCCAGTCGCAAGTCGTGTTAGCGGGTCAAATGACGGGTCAAATGATGTTGACATACAGAACCGCTTCCCTTATACTCCCCCCGCTAAAAAGTGATTATTATCTAAAGGTAACAAAAGAGTTTTGCCGGGATGGGTTACCCTCATGGTGCGCCGTTGATCGAAATCAAGCAACTTTACAAGTCTTACAATGGAAAAACCGTCCTCGATAACGTCAACCTCTCGATAAACCGCGGTTCCATCCTGGGGCTGCTGGGTCCCAACGGCGCGGGAAAGACGACCCTGATCTCCATCCTTACCGGCGTCATCGGTAAGGACAGCGGGAATATCACCGTCGCCGGCCTCGATCTCGACCGTGAACCCGGTCGTATCCAGTCCCTATCCAGTTATGTGCCCCAGGCTCTGGCCTTCTATCCCCGTCTGTCGGCCTGTGAGAATCTGGAGTACTTCGGTTCCCTCTGGGGGCTGAAGGGGAAGAAACTTAAAGAGCGTATGGAGTTCTGCATCGATGTGGGGAGCATGCAGGCTTTCTCGAATAAGCGGGTGGACAGGTTTTCCGGCGGCATGAAAAGGCGTCTGAATCTTGCCATAGGCCTTTTAAACGAACCGGAAATCTTGTTTCTCGATGAGCCGACCGTGGGCGTCGATGCGCAGTCGCGGAACTATATCCTGGAGACGATCAGGAAGATCAACCGGGAGCGGAAAACGACGATCGTCTACACCTCCCATTACATGGATGAGATCGAGCAGGTGTCCGACGACATCGCCGTGATCGATCATGGCAAAATCATCCTCCATGACGGCAAGCAGGCCATTTTGACACGCGCCGAGGCGGTTTTCATCAGCGTGGGGCAGATGGGAGAGGCCGCCGTCCAAGAGTTGCAGCAGATTGAGGGAATAGAGGTTGAAAAGGAAGGCGTCCGTGTCGCACAAGACGGACGCTTCAGTGAAAAGATGGCCGCGGTATTTTCCGTCTTCCATCACCACGGAGTTTGGGTGAAGGACGTCGTCTTCGGCCATGGAACCCTTGAGGCGCTTTTCCTCAAGCTGACAAACCGCAGGCTGCGCGATGAAGACTGACAGCAACGTTGAGAATGAGTAAGATACGCTATACCCTGAAAAAGGAATTCCTGCTGATCATCCGGGACGTCCATGCCGTGGCGGTCCTCTTTGTCATGCCTGCCGTTTTCATCATGATCATGTCCCTGGCGATGCGGGATCTGTTCGAACTCCATAATACGGTCAATATCGATGTTCTTACCGTGAACCATGATGAAGGAAAGGAGTCGGGGGCGTTTTTGAAGGCGATCGAGGAACTTCGTACCTTCAAATTTCACCTGCTCGACAAGGACATCACCACGGAGAAGGTGAAGGAGCAGATGCTTTCCCGGGACTTCAAGTTCGCCCTGATGATCGGGAAAAACTTCTCCGCGGTCGTGGGGAAAGAAGGGAAGGGTAAAGATGAGAAACCTCTGGAGCTTCTCGTCGATCCCTCGGTCAATGTCCAGACCCAGATGGTTTTAAGAAGTGCGCTGGAGGGTAAGCTGGCGAAGCTGAAGGCGGATAGGTTCATCGACAGTATCGGCGAATTCCTGGATTCGGCGGGCATCGACAGGAAGAAACTGCAGGAAGCCGAAGAAAGCCAGATAGAGGTCAGTTACGTCCACAAGGGGGGGCGTACGTCAAGATGCCGTCCGCGGTGCAGCAGAGCGTCCCCGCCTGGCTGGTATTCTCCATGTTTTTTATTGTCATACCCATTTCGAACACGTTTATCTCCGAAAGGGGGCAGGGCACCCTCATGCGCCTCAAAAGCATGAACGTGTCGCAGTTCTCCCTGATCATGGGGAAAATGATCCCCTATCTCCTGATCAATGCGATCCAGGTGGTCATCATGATTGCCATAGGGATTTATGTCGTTCCCCTCTTCGGCGGTACCGCACTCACCCTTGGGGTTTCCATGGGCGGC
Organism: uncultured delta proteobacterium; assembly: GCA_963842685.1. Lineage (GTDB taxonomy): Bacteria > Desulfobacterota > Syntrophia > Syntrophales > UBA5619 > JAKAFS01. Next base: position 29,831 of record CAWJHT010000064.1, read on the forward strand.
CTCATCCTGATCGCTCTTACCGTGAGCTTTAGCGCCATCTCCCTGGCCCTTCTCATTGCCTCCCTGGCCAGGACGACGGAGCAGGCAACCACCATCGGGGGAGTCCTGAACATCATCTTTGGCGCCCTGGGCGGGATCATGGTGCCCAAGTTTGTCATGCCGGGGTTTATGCAGGACCTTGCCAATCTGTCGCCCATGTCCTGGGGACTGGAAGGATTCCTCGATATCTTCCTGCGGAACGGCAGCGTCTCCGATGTCCTTCCGGAAAGCCTGTCCCTTTTTATTTTCGGGGTGATCATGCTGACACTGACGGTGATCCTATTGCGAAGGCAGAGGGAGGTACAATAACGATGAAGGGTTCTCTTGACGAGAAACTGAAGATGGACTTAAAGAGGCTGATCGTCGAGGAGTGTGACATCACCATCGACCCGGCGGAGATAGGCGACGAAGATCCCCTGTTCGGCAGAGACTCCCGGCTCGGATTGGACTCGATCGATGCCTTGCAGATCTCTATCGCGATACAGAACAAGTTCAATTTGGCCATTACCGACAGCAAGCAGATGAGAAAGGTGATGAGATCCATGAACACCTTTGCCGACTTCATTCAGCCGGAGTAGAGTGTGAAAAGAAGGGCATTTATCACGGGAAAGGCGATGATCTGCTCCCTCGGGGATTCCCTGGAGGAGATAGTAGACGCAGTCCGCCATAAAAGAATAAAGCTGGAACACCTTCCCTTTACGCTGGCCGGCCTGCCTTATACCAGGCCATACTACCTGATCATGCGAGGAGAAGAGGATAAACTGGATAACCGCTCCGAGGCGTATTTCTATGAGATCCTCTTTTCCACGGTCGCACGCGCCATATCCGATGCCGGATTGAGCGGTGACGAGGTCAGGGACATGCATCTGTTTTTCGGTTCCACATCCATGGATGTTCCCGTGTTTGAGGGCAACCACCGCAAAGTCTCATCGACCGTGTCCGGCATGTTTCTCGAGTCGTCCGATGGGTATGGCAAGATTGCCGCCGCCGTGATGGAGAGGTTCGGAATGGAGGGCAACGGCTATTCCTTTATCACGGCCTGTACATCGAGCGCCAATGCCTTGCTTTACGCCGCCTCCATGATAGAGGAACGGCATATCGAGAGGGCTTTGGTGGTGGGTTATGACCTTTTCAACAACCTCGGTTTTTACGGATTTGAAGGCCTGAAATCCATTGCCGCCTCAGAGGTACAAGCCCTTCGACAGGGAGCGGGACGGCCTGATCCTCGGTGAGGCCTGCGGTGCGGCGGTGTTGTCGGGGAAACGCAGAAAAGCCGATGATTTCATGTGCCTCGGCGGGGCGAATCTCTGTGATACCTACAGCGTGACCAGTCACGATGAAGAAGGGATCGCCGTTGCGGAGACGATGAACAGGGCCCTCGAGCGGGCCGGCATCGATCCGGGTGAAATCAGCGTGATAAAGGCCCATGCCACAGGGACGGAGAACAACGACAGAACCGAGTGCGCCGCCATGCGGGTGACCTTCGGGCGTCAGATCCCCCCTGTGACCTGCCTGAAGCCTTTTATCGGCCACACGGTGGGCGCCTGCGGCGTCAACGAGATGATCGTCTTTACGGAGTCGGTCAGGGCCGGATTTATCCCCTCCACACCGGGATTCAGGGAAATGGATGAGGAGTTGAATCTGACGCCCCTGACGGAGAACAGCGAAGCCGGGGAGGGCATTTTCATGCTGAATTATTTCGGATTCGGCGGCAACTGCACCACCCTTATCCTCTCCAATAAAGGCGACCGCCGATGAGCGGAATGTACATTCACAGCGCCTCCGCCTTTATCGGAGAGGCGAACGGAGACCTCGCGCTTCTCAAGGAAGAGATCAGACGGTATACCCAGGAGAATTTCCGCAGGGGAAACCGGTTCATCCTGCTTTCCCTCCTCGGCGCCCGCCAATGCATCCAGCAGCGCTCCCTTGAGGCGGATACGGCCGTCTATCTGACGACGGAGCACGGAAACCTCGGTGAGACGGCGGCCGTCCTCGATGAGATCTATACCGCCCATTCGCTGCCCAAACCGTTCGGCTTCATCAACACGATGAGCGGTACGGCGGCGTTCTATCTTGCCCAGAACCTGGGCATCCGGGGCCGCAACATCATCGTTTCCAGCCAGCACGTTTGCTTCGAACGGGGGCTGGACCTGCTGAATATCGGATTTCGCCCAGGCAGCGGAAAGGAGCGCCCTGATCGGCGGTGTGGATGAGGCTTCTCTTTACGGAGGGGAGAGGGGAGGGCTGGAACAACGCGGCTGGCGAATGGTCGACGGGAGCGGTTGGTTTTATGTCAAGTCTGAAAAAGAGGGGGCTTGCGGGGCGTTCAGGGAAAACCGGTCCTTTCGGGACGGCCAATCTATGATGCAGTGGATTAAGGAGAGGGACGGATCACCCGTGGACGTGGTTTCCTTCGGCGCCCGGATCGGTGAGGACGAAGCCGCGGCATTAAGGGGGGCTTTACGCCCCGCCGCTGTGTTTGATTACCTTCGCGACTACGGATATTCCGGCTCGGCCACGGCCTGTGGCGTAAGCCTGTTTGTGAAGACATTTTCGGGAAGGACCCTTTTGCATATCAACAGGGACCAGCGGGGAAAATACTCTCTGCTGGAGGTGGAGAGGTATTGACATTCCATCTGCTCCTCAACCCCCAAGTGTTCAATGGCTGATACTGAAAAGAATCCTGTCCCCGGCGCGGTTATCGCCATCCAGACCTTTGGTGATTTCCACGGCTTCAACCCCCACTGCCATATTTAGTCATGGACGGTTGCTTCTACGCAAAAGGAATGTTTAGGGTAGCCCCACCGCTGGAACTGAAAAAACTGGAGGCCATTTTAGGTGTCAAGAAAAGTTTGAGCAAAGAACAATATCTCCTTGACACCCAAAATCGCTTCCCCTATCCTAAGAATGCATAATCGCAATTTCTTATCAAAGGGATCGTTTGGAGGGACTATCACAGATGTTTGGATCTCACTTGCTGAAACAAGGGTGTCTGAGTGCCCTCGGTGTTTTTATCGTTCTCCTGGCGGGTTGCGCCAGTCTGGCCGTCACACCATGCGATACCGTCGAGGATCGCGACGGGAAGTACTTCGGACGCTTCTTTCTGGGGGTCGCTACACTGGGCCTGTCCGAGGTGACCATCCAGCAGGAGGAGGTCCGCCAAGCCTACCAAGGCTCTCCAGGCTGTCCACCGCCGCCGGGGGTGCAGGTCGTGTCCGCTGCCCGACCGGCTTCGGCCGACGGCCAGTCCACCGCCGTAGGAACACTGGTCAACGGGACGCACTGGACAATCAGCATCTACCTGAACCAGGATGCGGGGAAGCCGGGCACAGCGCCTTTCACCATCCTGAAGCCAAGCAGTAGCCTCAAGGTGGCTTTCCGAGTCGGCCAGCATACTCTTGTGGCCCGCCCGACCGGCGCCCCGCCCGGGACACTGCCCGCCGTGCAATGGAGCCGGCAGATCGAGATCGATCCCCGTGTGCGTGGTTTCAAGCTCCAATTCGCCGAAGCGGATTTCAAGTGACCTAAAACACCGGTAACCATCCTATCCAGACGGTGAGCAAACGCCTTTCATGCCGCAATGAGGTTGCTCCTGAGGGAAGTACGACGTAATCCGCTGCTGTGGCTGCTGTTGTTCGTGCCGGCGGTGTTCGTGGTGGAACATCTCCATCCGGATGCGCCGACTCTGCTCTTTGTGCTTTCTGTCATCGCCATTGTGCCGCTCGCGGCGCTGCTCAGTCATGCCACGGAGTCGGTTACCGCCAAATTTTTTTCATTTCATTTTGAGGAGAGCATAGACACACTTCTCCTGCGTTGCGCACTTTCGCAAAAGATCTGCAATCTCCCTCACATAAAATCTGCCGTTTTGCTTTTACAAGCCTTCGCGCAGGCCAGGGCGAATCGGCGCCACGTATCGCCCGTCTCGGTCATCCTCTGCGATACCTCGCCTAATAGTGCAGACCCGAGCAACTGCCCGGCCTCTTGGAGGAAGGCGGCATACATGAACCGGAAGCCGCCCCCTCCGGTCCCTATCTCCTCCTGCATCCTGACGATGTGGCCGAGGAAAAGGCGGACGTATCTGAGGTCTTCGCGGACATTGAGCCTCTCGATCTTTTTCGCCAGATAATGGATCCCTTTGACGCCGATGAATGGAAGGGGGGCGTGAAGCATCATATGCACCGTCTGCTTGATGGATTTTCGTATCCCCTCCCGCAGATCCACTGAGGGATTGACCCGGACTGGATAGTATATGAACCCCTTCGGGGCAAGAGTCCCTTTGGCGAAACGGGCGTTTTGGAGATCTTCCGCCTTGATCCGGACGGCATGTTCAAAAATGGGGTCGCTGACAAGAAATTCTTCCCCCTCCCTTCCGTAGACGATGAGGTTGTGCGCGTTGAACTGGAAACGCATCTCCGGCGGGAAGTAAGGGAGCCAGTAAACCGATGCTCTGCAGACCGACGATTTCGCCCTCGTCGATGAGCTGGATCAGTTCATTAAGGGCGGCTCCCTTGTCTCGGTATCTTTTGGTCTTGAAATTGACATCGAGATTTTTTGCAGCCCCCTTGATGATCGATCCGGGGAACATACGGTACGCTACGATAGGCATGTTGGTGACCTTGATCAACGGAATGTATGCGAACGTGAGGCCGCCGGTGATGCCGAACACCATGGGCTCCGACAGATCGAGCCCCCGGTGTCGCAAAAGCGATGTGACCACGCCGCTTTCGCAATGGGCGTATTGCCTGTGTTCCAATGGTTCCAAAACCGTCATTTACTCCTCCTCGGGGAAATGCCGTAAAGCGTCAACGGAGATCCCGAAAATCCGGGCATACTCGGAGAGCGTCTTATCGTCGAGTTTTTTAAAAACGGCGGGTTTGAGGTGCCGCCTGACCTGCCAGCGATAAAGACCCATCGCCTGGGCGAGGGTCAGGGTGTCCATCCATTTCCTGTACATGAAGTATTCTATCGGGGAGGTTTCGTTATTTTTCACCCGGGAGGCGGCCTGTCCGGCCTTTTCCTCGAAGTCGTCAA
>CAWJHT010000065.1:0-72131 GCA_963842685.1 uncultured delta proteobacterium
AAGTGATCGACGACGATCGGAAGATGCCCGGGGCGAAGTGGTTTTCCGGCGCCCGACTGAATTTTGCAGAAAACCTGCTGCGCTACCGCGACGATTCAGTGGCCCTCATTTTTAAGGGTGAGGATCATCCGACCCGGAAGATGACCTACGCCGAGCTTTACGATGAGGTGGCAAGGCTGGCGAAAAGTCTGCGGACGTCCGGTATCGGACCCGGCGACCGTGTGGCCGGCTTCATGCCGAACATGCCCGAGACCGTGATCGCCATGCTCGCCGCAACCAGCCTTGGAGCGGTGTGGTCCTCCTGTTCCCCCGATTTCGGGATCAAGGGGGTCCTGGACCGTTTCGGACAGATCAAACCGAAGGTCCTCTTCGTGGCCAACGGCTACTTTTTCAAGGGGAAGAATCTCGATTCCCTCTCCCGGGTAGCGGAGATCGTCAGGGCGCTTCCCTCCATCGAGAAGGTGGTCGTCGTCCCCTACACGGAACAGGAGCCGGACATCAGCGGCCTGCGAAACGCCGTTTCCTACCATGCATTCAGGGCGCCGGAAAGCGGTCTCGATATCCACTTCGAGCAACTGCCGTTCGACCACCCGCTTTACATCATGTTCACCTCGGGAACGACCGGGCTTCCCAAGTGCATGGTCCAGAGCGCCGGGGGAATCCTGATCCATCAGCTCAAGGAACTGGTCCTCCACACGAACCTGACAAGGGAGGACACCATCTTCTATTTCACCACCTGCGGGTGGATGATGTGGAACTGGCTGGTCTGCTCGCTCGGCGTGGGGGCGAAGGTCCTTCTTTATGACGGTAATCCCTTCTATCCGGACCCCGGCGTTCTGTGGCGAACCGCCCAGGATGAAGGGATCACGGTCTTCGGAACCAGTGCCGGTTATATCGCCGCACTCATGAACGAGGAGATCCGGCCGGGGAAAGAGTATGACCTCTCCGCGCTCAAAGCAGTCCTGTCTACCGGATCGCCTCTTTCCGAAGAGGGGTTTGAGTTCATCTATCGGGAAGTGAAAGCGGATCTCCAGCTTGCCTCCATCTCGGGCGGCTCCGACATCAACGGTTGTTTTGCCTTAGGCAATCCGATGGGGCCGGTCTACTCCGGGGAACTGCAGTGCCGCGGCCTCGGCATGAAGGTCGAGGCCTTCGATGAAAACGGCAAACCCGTCGTCAACCGGCAGGGGGAACTGGTCTGTACGGCACCCGCCCCCTCGATGCCCATCTATTTCTGGGATGATCCCGGGGACAAAAAATATCGGGCCGCCTATTTCGATGTCTATCCGAACGTCTGGCGTCACGGCGATTACATCCTCATCACCGAGCGGGGCGGCGTCATCATGTACGGCCGTTCCGACGCGACGCTCAACCCCGGCGGCGTCCGCATCGGGACGGCGGAGATCTACCGTCAGGTGGACACGATCGACGGGATTGTCGACAGCATCGTGGTGGGGCAGAACTGGAAGAACGACGTCCGCGTCATCCTTTTCGTCAAGATGGAGCCGGGGCGGGAGTTGACCGACGAACTCAAGGAGCAGATCAGGAAGACCATCCGGATCAACGCCTCGCCCCGCCATGTGCCCGCCAAGATCATTGCCGTCCCGGACGTCCCCTACACCCTGACGATGAAGAAGGTCGAGCTTTCGGTCAAGAAGGTCATCGAGGGACAGGCGGTTCTGAACAAGGACGCCCTCAAGAATCCGGAGTCTCTCGACTACTATGCGGGGATCAAGGAATTGCAGGAAGATTGAGTCAAAAAGGGCGGTCGCTTCTTCGCCCTCTTTCATTTGAGAAGAATCTGAAGGTTGTCCCGCTCGGTGACCAGCTTGTCGCCCACGGATGTCCCGCAGTAGGTGCAGGTGTAGTCGTATTTGTCGCCGTTGGCGAGGACCAGGAGAAGCCTCTTGCGCACCGGAACGGCACGCCGGCATTGAGGGCAGAAGAGCTCCGTGGCGTCAAAATCTTTGTATTGTTCTCTTCTCATGGAGTCAATCATCCTTTTCCGGAATTCTTTTTGCATCTTCCAGCCAGACCGCAGCCTCGCTGTCGCTCGGCGCCCGGTAATCGCCCCGCGGGGAAAGGGATCCTCCCGAACCGACCTTCGGGCCGTTGGGGACGCAGGAGCGCTTGAACTGGCTGATCTGGAAGAAACGGTAGAGATAGACTTCCAGCCAGTGACGGATCTCCCCGATCGTATAGGCGTTTCGCTTCGTCTCCGGGACGTCCGGCCAGTGCCCTTGTGTCTTGTCACGCCAGGCGCAATAGGCCATGAAGGCAATCTTGGTCGGCAGATAACCGAAGCGGGTGGTATAGAAATTGTTGAAATCCTGCAGTTCGTAAGGCCCGACGATGGATTCCGTCTGCTGGCAGGGCTGGGCATGCACCTGCCCCGGGATCAGTTCGGGACTGATCTCCGTTTCCAGGATGTCGATGAGGATCTCGGATGTCTCGGGAGAGAACTGCACCGAGCGCGCCACCCAGCGGATCAGGTGCTGAATCAGGGTTTTGGGGACGCTGGCGTTTACGTTGTAGTGAGACATGTGGTCGCCGACGCCGTAGGTGCACCAGCCGAGGGCGAGTTCGCTCAGGTCGCCCGTACCGATGACCAGGGCGTTTCTCAGATTGGCGATGCGGAACAGATGCGAGGTCCTCTCTCCGGCCTGGATATTTTCGAAGGTGATGTCGTAAACCGTCTTTCCCTCCGCATAGGGATGGCCGATGTCCTTGAGCATCTGCATGCAGCTCGGCCGGATGTCGATTTCGTTCGCTTCGACGCCCAGCGCCTTCATCAGGCGCAGGGCGTTGCGGTAGGTTTTTTCGGATGTGGCAAAACCGGGCATCGTGTAGGCCAGGACATGGGAGCGGGGGAGGCTCAGGAGATCCATCGTCCGGGCGGCGACGATCAGGGCATGCGTGGAGTCGAGCCCTCCGGAAACACCGATGACGACCTTGTCGATCCCCGAGGATTTCAGGCGCTGGGCCAGACCTTGAACCTGGATGTTGTAGGCCTCATAGCAGCGCTGATCCCGTTTGGCGGGATCCGTCGGGATGTAGGGAAAACGGGCGTATTCCCGGTCGAGGAGGAGGCGCCCTCCGATGGGTTCAATCTCCATAGTCACCCGCCGGAACTTCAGGAGGGATTCCCGGTGGGTCCGCGCATTCCCGCCGAAACTGGTCTGGCGCATCCGGTCCTGGGCGAGACGGTCGAGATCGATATCGGCCCGGATGATCTGTGAGCGGCCTGCGAATCGCTCCGATTCCGCGAGGAGGTTGCCGTTTTCATAGATCATGGCGTGACCGTCCCAGGCGAGATCCGTCGTCGATTCCCCGGGGCCGGCCGCGGCGTAGAGATAGGCGGAGATGCAGCGGGCGGACTGGTTCGCGGTCAGGCTCTGCCGGTATTCCGATTTTCCGATGGTCACGTTGGAGGCGGAGAGATTTCCGATGACGGTGGCCCCCGCCAGGGCGGCAAAGCAGGAGGGGGGAATGGGGACCCAGACGTCCTCGCACATCTCAAGAAAGAAGCGGAAATGGCGGATATTCGTCACATCGAAAATGAGATCCGCGCCAAAGGGGATCCCCTCCTGGCCGCAGAGGCTGATGGTTTTCGCGAAGGCCTCTTCGGCGGGGCTGAACTGGCGTCCCTCGTAGAACTCACGGTAGTTGGGGAGATAGGATTTGACGGCGACCCCGATGATCCGGCCGCGGTAGAGAACGATTCCGCAATTGAACAGACGGGAGTCGACCTGCAGCGGGGCGCCGACGACGAGGATCAGGTTGAGTGCGGCTGTCTCGCGAATCACCTGCCCGATCGCTTCGAGAACTCCTCTGAGCAGGGCCTCCTGATGGAAGAGGTCTTCGTTGGAATAGGCGGAGAGCCCCAGTTCGGGAAAGAGGGCGAAACAGGCATGCTGTTCGGCCGCCTCCCGGGCAAGGCGAATGGTCTCTTCGGCGTTGAACCGGGTATCGGCGATCTTTACCTCGGGGATGCAGACGGCGACCCGGATGAAGCCATGACGGTAGAGATTGAAAAAATGGTTGACTCCTTTATGTTCCATGGTTATTCCTTCTCCACGCAGGCGTAGGCGCTGTGGTTGTGGATGCTCTCGAAATTTTCCGCCTCCACGCTGTACCAGGTGAAATTGGGATCCTGGCTGAGGCGGCCCGCCACGTTTCTGACGACATCTTCGACAAACATCGGGTTTTCGTAACCCTTTTCCGTGACGAATTTTTCATCGACTCGCTTCAGAAGGGAATAGACCTCGCCGCTGGCCGATTCTTCGATCAGTTTGATCACATCCTCGATCCAGAAGAATTTTCGGAACCTGACCCGGACGGTGACGATGCTCCGCTGGTTGTGGGCGCCGGACCGGCTGATCTCCTTGGAGCAGGGGCAGACGGTCGTCACCGGGACGACCATGCCCACGACGAAATCCATACCGCTGTCCGTTGCACGTTCCCAGAAACTGACAGTGGTATTCCATCAGGCTTTTCGCCCTGGACCGGGGGGCGGTCTTCTCGATGAAGTAGGGGAATTCGATTTCGATATGCGCCGATTCGGCATGCAGTTTTGCCCGGATCTTCTCCAGGATGCTGTGGAAGGTCCGGATGTTCACCTGCTCCCGGATTTCGTTGAGGACCTCCACGAAGCGGCTCATGTGCGTCCCCTTGAAGCGGTGGAGGAGGTTCACATACATGTTGATCGTGGCGTTGACCGGCTGCGTCCCGCGGGCGCGGTCCAGGACGATGATGGGGTATTTGAGCCCCTTGACCCCGACCTTCTTGATATCGATATTCCGTTCGTCTTTCAGGTTCTGGATGTCGATCATAGGCTGTAGGAGACGCGCGAGTTCTCCGATTCCCAGACGGTTACACGCGAGAGGGTCACATTCGCCTGCCGCGCCTTTTCGCCGATCCTGTCGTAGAGGAAACGGGCGATCTGTTCGGATGAAGGATTTATACTTTTGAAATATTCAAGTTCATTAAGATATTTGTGATCGAGCTGCTCGAGGACCTCATCGGTCCATCGCTTCAGGACACGGAAGTCGATCAGAAGACCTTCGCTATTGAGCGATTCAGCCGCAACCGAGACCTCGACGAGGAAATTGTGACCGTGGAGTTCTTCGCACTTGCCGCCGATTTCCTTGAGGAGATGGGCGGCGGAAAAGGATTTTTTTATGGTCACTTCGTACATTGGAAGTTCTCCTCTACATCATTATTTATACTATATCATAAATATCGTCCAGAGATAAGCGGGAAATTGACCACAGAACTCATTTACGAGGAGATGCTCCCCGTTCAGGACGAATTAATGAAAAACGTATGAGGTTGGGGTACCCGTCGATAATAACCGGGGCACGAGCAGTGAGGAGAACGGATATGGGGCGGATATGGAAAATTTCCGCAGTTAGCCGTGAAAATCACGGAAAATGAATATACGGGAATGCTCATACAGATCATCTCACAAAATACTTATCATTCTAACTATCTGTAATAATGATATATAATATAAATGTGCAGCATGACTTGAATGATTCAATCTTTTGGTACAGGCTTTGCTTTATACAATGACAAAAATAAGATTCTGGAATGATGGAAAGAAAAAGCGGACAAGGAGGTGATTGCAAAAAATATTAGGAGGTTTTTTGTGATCGGGGAATTATCCAAAATATAAAAGTAAACAACTAAAATGGAGGAGGAAGAATATGATTAGCAGATTTCACAAAAAAGGACAGAAGGGTTTCACACTGATCGAACTCATGATCGTTATCGCCATCATCGGTATCCTGGCGGCCATCGCCATCCCGCAGTTCACCGCCTACAAGGCGAGGGGTTACAACATCGCGGCCAAGTCGGACGCCAAGAACGCCTATACGGCGGCGCAGGCCTATTTTGCCGACAACCCGCGGGTACCGTCACTATTGCGACCTGGGGGCAACTGGTTACATGCAACAACGGACGTTACAGCCGTACATACTTCCGGTAGCGTGAGCACCGCGAATACAACTTGCTGATTCGCGACTACTGGAGCCGTGACCGTTACGTATCACACCTTGACGGTTCGTACGTAATCGACAAAAGGGGGCGGCAGCCAATTCTTTGGCTCCTCTATAGACCACTGACATGGATAAAAAGTAAACACTTCGGACGAGCACGTCAAAGCAGTTCCACAACGGGAAGAACGTTCCCGTCCCGGTTTTCTATTCGACAAAAAGTACTCGCAGTGCGGCTAGTCGAAATGACGCTTCTACCCGTCGCAATATCATGCAGACGAAAGATTCGTTCAGTCCCGCATTTCTGATAGAAACCCATCAGGCGATCACACAGATAATCTCGCTACCCTTTGAAACTTACATGACAATTAAAAAAAATATTTTAGCGCATGTATTTTATCTTGACAGTTCTCAAATAATGCGATAGCAGAAATCATGACCAGCGGTCATATATTGACCATAGTTCAGAATATGATTGTGGGTCAGAAACCATTCTGGAACAAACCGCCGGGAATCGGCCCTGCGTAACATAAGAAATCCATTTCTCTCCTTCATCATCGTTTCGATATGTTGCGGCAGGGTGCGGTGGCGTCGCAATTGACATCAGTATCACCTGCCTGGATATATGGCGTAAGACCATTCATCAGCACTGAAGGGATCAGATCTTGGGACTGGAAGAAAGACGAAAAAGAGAGAGGGAAAATAGGAAAAATGCCATCCTGAAGGCGGCACGGAGGCTTTTTTTCGAGAAGGGCTTCAGCACGGTCACCGTCGAGAGCATCGCCAAAAAAGCCGAACTGAGCAAGGGATCGATTTACCTCTATTTCAACAGCAAGGAGGAAATTTACACCCAGATTCTTCTCAGCGATATCGATAAATTCCACGAACATTTTACCGACCTTCTCCAGAATCCCACCAGCGCATCCGAGGCACTCATACAGATTTGCCGACATCTACGTGGATCTATTTCTGAATGATCGTGAATTGTTCAGAATACTGATGACTTTCATGCTCCATACCAACGACATGAATCTGCCGGAGGATTTGAACAATCACATCATCAAAACCACCAATAAAACCATCAGTATCATCGAAGAGATATTCAGATACGGCATCGAACGGGGTGAGTTTCCGCCGACGATCAATCTCCGTCTGAATCGAAATGCCCTCTGGGGAATGCTCAACGGCATCATCTCTCTCCATCTCTTTACCGGCATTGAATCCAAACGGGCAGAAGTGATTCACAGCACCATAAAGGCAGGGCTGGAGATCTACATCCGGGGTCTTAAGAATCCCGAGATAGCCGTGTTGATAACCAAGTTAAAGCGATGATTCAAAAGTGGCTGATCGTCTATGAAGGCAAGCAAGGGCGTACGTTTCTAGAAGTCTATGTCTTTAGAAAAAAAGGAAAGGGGGTTTATGGTATGAGCAACTTGTTGGTGAATGAGAGAGATCAGGAGTTTCTTCTTTTTGAACAACTGGGGATCGAGAAGTTGTTCCAGACGGAGACGTTCAAGGATTTCTCCAAGGAGGACGCCTTGATGATGATGACCGAGGCGAAGAAAATGGCCGTCAATGTGATCCTTCCGACCTATGCCGCGGGCGACAAGGAAGGATGCACGTTCAAGGACGGAAAGGTCACCGTACCGAAATGTTATCACGATGCCTACAAGAAGTACGTCGAGGCCGGATGGCTCTGCCCGACGCAGTCGCCCGATGTCGGCGGCCAGGGGATGCCGGTCATCATGGCGACGGCCAACCTGGAGCACTGCCACGCCGCCAATTTCGCCTTGCTGATGTATCCGGGACTCACCCACGGGGCGGCCAGCCTGATCGAGCATTTCGGGACGGAAGAACTGAAGAACAAGTACATGTACAAGATGTTTGCCGGTCAGTGGACGGGGACGATGTGTCTGACCGAACCCGGCGCGGGAAGCGATGTCGGCGCCTTGAAGACGACGGCCAAAAGGCTTCCCGACGGGACCTTCAGCATCACCGGGATCGAAATGCTTCATCTCCTGCGGGGATCATGATCTCGCCGAAAACATCGTCCATCCGGTCCTGGCCAGGATCGAAGGAGATCCTCCCGGCACGGGCGGCATCTCCATCTTCATCGTTCCCAAGTACCGGGTGAACGCCGACGGCAGCCTCGGCGAACTCAACGACGTCCATACCGGCAACATCGAGCACAAGATGGGCATCAAGGGATCGGCCACCTGCACGCTGAATTTCGGCGACGACGGAAAATGCATCGGCGAACTCCTCGGCAAGGAGCGGGAAGGGATGCAGATCATGTTCCACATGATGAACGACGCCCGTCTCGACGTCGGCATGCAGGGCCTCGGCGCACGCCTCGGCCGCGCTCGAACACGCCATTGCCTATGCAAAGGAGAGGATTCAGAGCGTGCCGGTCTGGGAGATGAAGAATCCCGACGCCAAGGCCGTTCCCATCATCCAGCATCCCGATGTCCGGAGGGACCTCCTCTGGATGAAGGCCCATGTCGAAGGGATCCGGGCCTTGAACTACTTTACGGCCTACTGCATGGATATGGCAAAAGCCGTCCCGGCGGAAAGCGAGAAGTGGCAGGGGTTCGTGGAGCTGCTGACGCCGGTCTGCAAGGCCTATTCCTCCGACAAGGCGATGGAGATCTGCTCCAAGGCGATCGATGTCTACGGCGGTTACGGCTATTGCCAGGAATATCCGGTGGAGCAGTACATGCGGGATTGCAAGATCGCCGCCATCTACGAGGGGACGAACGGCATTCAGGCCCTCGATCTGGTCGGCCGGAAACTGGCCCAGAAGAAAGGGATGAATGTCATGAACATGTTCGGCGAGATCGGGGCGACCATCGCCAAGGCCAAGGGCATTGCCGAACTGAAGACCTACGCAGCCCGTCTGGAGGAGGCCTACAATGCCCTGGTCGATCTGACCATGACGCTGGCCCAGCTCGGCAAGAGCTCCAGCTTCCTCATTCCGATTCTGAATGCCTCTCCCTACCTGGATATCTTCGGGGATGTGCTGGTCGGCCATTTCCTGCTCCAGTCGGCGGCCCTCGCCACGGAAAAACTCAAGGCGATCTATGCGGAAAAGGGCGCCGAGGATTCCAAGGGGAAACAGCGGGCGCTGGTTCACGAGAATGCCGATGTCGCCTTTTACGCAGGGCAAGATTGCCGCGGCGAAGTTCTTTGCCGTCGAGGTCCTCTGCACGGTGAAGGCGAGGTGCGAAGCGATCAAATCGGAGGAGAAGATCCCCATCGAAATGGCCGATGAATCCTTTACCTGCTGAACCGGAAGGGGCAAAACCCTCGATATATGAGCGGTGAGATGATGCGGCGGGCGCCGATTGGATCTGCGGACATAAATCGGCGCCCGTCCACAGACCAACAAGAGGAGGAAGATTATGGCATACGAAATCAAAAAAGCAGCCGTTCTGGGTGCAGGGGTCATGGGCGCCACCATTGCCGCCCATCTGACCAATGCGGGGATCGAATGCGTCCTGCTGGACATCATTCCTTTTGAACTGACCGAGGCCGACAAGGCGCAGGGACTGACGGAAAAGAGCCCGGCCTGGCGGAACCGGTTCGCGGCGAACGGTCTGGCCGGCGTGTTGAAATCAAAGCCGGCCGGTTTCTTCACCAAAAAGAACGCCTCCATGATCAGGACCGGCAATTTTGAGGACAACCTCGGCTGGCTTGCCGATGTCGACTGGGTCATCGAGGTCGTCATCGAGAATCTGAAGATCAAACAGGAGCTTTTTGCCAAGGTCGAAAAGGTCGTCAGAGCCGGACTGCATCGTCACCACGAACACCTCCGGTATTCCGATCAAGGATATCACCGCCAATTTCGGAGCCAAACTGAAGGAACATTTTCTCGGGACCCACTTCTTCAATCCGCCCCGATACATGAAGCTTCTGGAGATCATCCCGGGAAAGGAAACGAAACCCGAAGTCGTGGCCTATATGACCCGGTTCTGCGAGCAGGTCCTGGGGAAGGGCGTCGTCATCTGCAAGGATGTTCCCAATTTCATCGGCAACCGCATCGGTTCCTTCGACATCTCCAACGCCATCCACCTCATGGTGGAAAAGAATCTGAAGATCGACGAAGTGGACGCCATCATCGGCAAGGCCCTGGGACGGCCGGGTATCGGCCATCTTCGGAACGCTCGATCTGGTCGGCCTCGATACCGGCCCATCATGTCATCGAAGAACCTTTATGCGGCGGTTCCGGACGATGAGATGCGGGAGATGTTCGCTCCAAGCGAATTCATGAACAAGATGATGGAGCTCAAATGGCTCGGCAACAAGACCAAGCAGGGGTTCTACAAGAGGACCAAGGATGCCAAGGGCAAAAAGGGCAAACTGGTGCTCGATTACAACACCATGGAATATGTCCCGGCCGAAAAGCCCCGATTCGCATCCGTCTCCGATGCCAGGAAGAAGACCGATGACGGCGTCGCCGCCACGATGAAGGTGATGTTCAACGGGACCGACGTCGCCGCCGAGGTGACCCGGGAGTACCTCTGCAACAATTTCATCTATGCCGCCAACCGGATTCCGGAGATCTGCGACAACATCGTCGGCATCGATAACGCCATGAAGTGGGGCTACAACCACCAGCTCGGTCCTTTCGAGACCTGGGATGCCATCGGCGTGCGCGAAGCCGTCGAGGTCATGAAAAAGCTCAAGAAGAAGGTCCCCAAGAAGATCGAAGAGATGCTGAAGAAGGGCTGTTGAATCCTTCTATCTGAAGAAGGAGGACGGCCTTTACTTTCTATGACTTCGAGAAGAAGGATTATGTGAAGCTGGAGGCGAATCCACGGATCATCCTCCTGCCCGATCTGAAGGAACAAAACAAGGTCGTCAGAAAGAACGCGAGCGCAACGCTCGTCGATATCGGCGACGGCGTGGCCTGTCTGGAATTCCATACCAAGATGAACGCCGTCGATGACGGGATGATCGAGATGATCTTCGAGCAGTTGCGATATCGTGGAGAAGGATTTCGTCGGGATGGTCGTCGGAAACCATGCGACGAACTTCTCCGCCGGGGCGAACATCTTCAAGGTCCTCCTCGGCCATCCAGAAGGGGGACTGGGACATCCTCGAGAAGCTGATCGCCGAATTCCAGAATGCCAACATGCGGATGAAGTACCTCTCCAAACCGGTGGTCAGCGCACCGGCGGGCCTTGCCCTCGGCGGCGGCTGCGAGATGGCCATGCACGCGGCGAAGTGCCAGCCCTGCGGCGAGACCTATATCGGTCTCGTCGAAGTCGGCGTCGGCGTCATCCCGGCCGGCGGCGGCTGCAAGGAGCTGATGGTGCGCCTGACGGAAGGCCTTCCCGACGGCGTCATCGATGCCGGTCTGAACCTGCAGCAGCGTCTATGCCAAGGCCTTTGAAAACATCGCCATGGCCAAGGTGGCGACGAGCGCCGTCGAAGGGATGGAACTCGGCTACATCCGGAAGACGGAAAACATCAGCCTGAACCGGGATCAGCAGCTCTGGGACGCCAAGCAGGTGGTCCTCGGGTCTCGCGAAATTCTACAAGAAACCGCAGGCCGGTCCTGATCCCCGTCATGGGTGAGAATTTCCGCGGGATGGCCGAGGCGATCCTCTACAACATGCGGCACGGCAATTTTGCCTCGGATTACGATGTCCATGTCTCCCGGAAGGTCGCCCATATCCTTTCCGGCGGCGACTGCGCCGAAGGGACGCTGGTTACGGAAGAGGAGATCCTTGCTCTCGAAAGGGAAGCCTTCCTGAGCCTCTGCGGCGAAAAGAAAACGCAGGACAGGATCATGTACATGCTCAATACCGGCAAACCGTTGCGTAATTAAACAGGGGCAGAAGGCGGGTACCGGACCGGTTGATGAACAATCCGGATGCCGCCCGTCCGGGCCATTGAAAAGGAGGAATACCATGAGCGATGCTGTGATTGTCGAAGCGGTCAGAAGTCCTGGCGGACGTTATAAGCGGGGCGGTCTTGCCGCCACGAGAGGGGATGAGATCGGGATCCAGGTCATGAAGGGTCTTCTGGCCCGGGTTCCCGAGCTCAAACCGGAGGATGTGGATGATGTGATCGTCGGCTGTTCCTTTCCGGAAGCCGAACAGGGGATGAACTCGGCCGGATTATCGCGATGGGCGCCGGTCTGCCGATCACGACTTCGGGGATGACGATCAACCGTTTCTGTTCTTCCGGTCTGCAGTCCATCGCCGATGCGACCGCCAAGATCCGGGCGGGGTGGTCCGAGGTGATGATTGCCGGCGGCTGCGAGACGATGTCCCATATCCCGATGGGGGGAAGTATCTTCCGTCCCAGCCCGGACTGGGCCTTCGACGGGACGATGCCCATGGTTTATGTTTCCATGGGGGTGACGGCCGAAAATGTGGCCGCCAACTACAACATCTCCCGGGAAGACATGGACAAATTCGGTCTGGAGAGCAACCGCCGGGCCTATGAGGCGATCAAGGCGGGAAAGTTCAAGGAGGAGATCATCCCGATTGCGGCCTACAAATACAAGGTCCTCAAGAACGGAAAGCGGGTCCGGGAAAAGTTCGTCTTTGATGCGGATGACGGCGTGAGATGGCCGACCAAACTCGAGGATATGGCCAAGTTGAAATCCCCCTTCAAGCAGGGAGGGAACGTCACGGCCGCCAACTCCTCGCAGATGACGGACGGCGCCGCCTTCTGCCTGCTGATGACGGCGGAGAAGGCGAAGGCGATCGGTGTAAAACCGATTGCCAGACTGGCCTACTTTGCCGTGGCCGGCTGCAAGGCGGAGGAGATGGGCGTCGGACCGGCCTATGCGATTCCCAAGGTCCTGAAGATGGCGGGACTCACGACGAAGGATATCGATGTCTACGAAATCAATGAGGCCTTTGCCTCGCAGGCCCTCTATTCGATCCGGACGATCGGGATCGAGGACCGACTGATAGCCGGGGATATCAATCCCAACGGCGGCGCCATTGCCCTCGGTCATCCCCTGGGGTGCACGGGCGCCAAACTGACCGCCCAGCTCCTCCATGAGCTGAAACGGCGGAAGGCAAAAAGAGGAATCGTTTCCATGTGTATCGGTGGCGGTATGGGTGCAGCGGGAATCTATGAGATGCTGTAGAAATAGACGAACGTGGATTTCCCAAGCATAATGAAAGTTCAACATTAACTATATTTACTAAGATTCCAATAAGTAACGGGAAAGTTATGACATATTCATCGTGACTTTCCCGTTTTTTTATCACCTCCCGGCTGAGATGGAGTTATTAAAAAAGGCTCTTTCGAGAAGAACCGCGTAGCTCCTACCGATTGGCGACTGACATAAAATCCCTGTCTCATTATCGGTTGCACATGGCACTGTGATTCACTTGACTATTCACGGAAGAGCTGTCTTTCGCGGAGATCCGGTAAAACACACAGTGCGATCGTGATTTTTAGCTTGATAACCGTGTTTCTTTAGGATATAGGAAATAGAGATATTGGGGCGGTTAACTCAGCGGGAGAGTGCTACCTTCACACGGTAGAAGTCACTGGTTCAATCCCAGTACCGCCTACCATGAATATCAAGGGGTTACGGATTATTGTGTAGCCCTTTTTCTTTGCTTATTACTATTCTGCTGATCCTTTTGACGACTTACACTGCAACAGCAAGTCCTGAATCGCATCGAGTTTTTGCATCACGGTCTCTGAGGCAGAAACGGGTTTCTTCTCCGGGTTTGCTTCGATGAATGCACGGTAATCGTTACTGCCCTGTGTGTAGGCAACGATATAGATAAAGATGAACATGGAATAAATAAACCCGAACGTCCCTCCAAAGCCAAGCCCCGACATCGCCATGATTCCTCCGATTGCTCCGACCGGAATCGCGGGGATTAAAAGCAGAGCTATTATGCTGGGGTTCATCTCTCTTACTCTTTTGTTCCTAATCCGATCTAATGATCGCTTGGTATATGATATAAACCGAAAATGATAATCCATGGTTAAACTCCCAGAGGTTTGCAGGATTTACAAAGGGTTGGTTGCCATCGTCTAAAAGAGCGACATATTATTAAATATAATCCTATAGATCGCTATATGGTTTACGGGACTTGAGTTTCAACATCTGATACATCTCATAAGTGAGAGAGTCATTACGACAGGGGAGTAGAGAATTATTCTGAAAGAGAGGTTCCGTGGCGATGGGGTACGGAGAAGAGGCAACGGCCTCGTTCCACAATCCGGTTCCCGGGATGGGAGAGTATTCGGCGATAATCGGACGCACGCCACAGGATCGCACGAAACGGATACTCTCCATCACCTCGTCGGCGGATTGTCCGGGAAGACCGCAGAGAAGATACACCCCGATATCCTCAGTGTCGATAGCCTGCCTGTTTCAGATTGACTACGGCATCAATAAATTCTTTATTATCGACCTTGCCGCCTGTCGATGTCTGGCGCAGTCCATCCGATGTTTCAAAACCGAAGCGAATCGTCCTGAAACCTGCCTTGAACATGAGGCTACTCAGTTCTGAAGTGATTTCCCTTAAATGAAGACCGTTGGGACAATGAAATTGTATCGGCATGTGCCTGCGGATCAGTTCTTTTAAAAAAGGGATGGCCATTCCTTCAGGATCAACGAGGAGGGCATCATCATAGAATGAAAAGTGCTTGATTCCCAGACGGGTATGCCAGTGTTCGATTTCATCGACTACACGGATGGGATCGCGCCTCCGAAACCGGTCGTTGATAAGATGCGATGCGCAGTAGCTGCAATGGTAAGGACATCCGCGCGACGTCATGATCGGTACCTGATCAGGATGACGGATGAGGTCGAAAGCAGGGTAGGGGTAGGAATCAAGATGATTCACATCCGGAAGAAAATTCATGTCTTGATTATAAAGGTTTTTCAATAGGGAAGGAATCGACAGCTTCCGCAGGCCCGGTTAAACAGAATTCAGCTCCGGACTTGGAAGCATGCCGTGGGTTAAGAGTGACATAATTCCCTCCCAGAACAACGGGTATACCCGGAAATTTTTGATGGAGCAGAGAAACCATTTCGAATACGGCAGGATACCAGTATGTCATCATCGATGTCATCATGATGAGATCCGGTGCGGGTAGTGATTTGACTGTTTTTAAAAATACTTCCGGAGTAATTCCATAGCGATGATAATTTCTTGGAATACCTTTCAAAGGATCCGGTTTAGGAATGAGTTGACGAGCATATGTTCCTTCACCCGATTCTTTCCTCCTCGGTGCAATGACCTGGCGATCGTAGTGCATATCGGGATGGTAAGGATCAAGACAATCCATAAAAAAGACATTGAAACCGTTCATTCTGAGAAGGGAAGCCAAGTAAAGCAGACCTAACGGCTTATTCCAGAAGTCATAGGCGGCGAAATCGAAGATCCAAGGATTAATAAGCAAAACATTATGCATGGTCAGGAATAAATACACCATATTTTTCATTCTGACAATGGATTCAGAGACTGGTTTTCGATTTGTATGTAATGTAATAGCATTATATTATACTGTCCAATATATTCAATATTATACGTATAATATTATAATATAATAGTAATATTAAAAAGTTTGACAAAACATAATTATACAGTACAATAATACTTCAGTAATTTCATCGATTGAATTAGACAGTTAATATTTTGGAGTTCCGATGATGGACGAACTGGATGAAAAAGAAGGCCGGTTTATCAGCAGCATCGATCTGATAAAAAGGACCGGTCTTTCACGAGCCACATTGAATAATTATATAAAAGCAGGAATGCTTCCACGCCCGATCGTTAAAAAACCAAACCTGACAGATCTCAGTAAAGCAAAACGAATAGGGTATTTCCCTGAGTCTGTCTTACGAATATTAGATGATATTATACAGTCTAAGGAAAAAGGATTCTCCATGGAAAGAATAAGAAAAGCCTTTTCGGAGAAATCGAATGTGTCGCCTAGACGAAGCCCAATAGCACGGTCTCCGGACAGGAGCCATTGGTGTACGCTCATCCGATAAGGTAAGCGAGACTCAAGAATTATTTTCTCATGAAGAGACCCGGTTAGGAATTGAATCCCCGGACATGCCTAAAAAGGCATATGGGGAGAAACAGTCGGCTAAAGAGAGGGCTTTTCAAGAGCATTTCCGACAACCCCTGCCGATCCCTCTTGCATTTTCGATTTTGGCAGCAGATCTGCAGGATTCTATCAGGATGTGCGCGGAACTCCCCCCTGAAGAATATTTCCGTCTTATCCGTCAGATATGGACATGTGCCAATAGCACTTTCGAGAAATATTACGGTATCTATGGAAGACATTCCGGCAATGGAATTGTTTATTATTTTATTAAAAACCATAATACAAATTATCTCATGGATGCAATCCTTTGCGCGCTTGAGCTCAGAGAGAAAATGAAACACTTAAGTGAGGAGTGGAAAAAGGACACAGGATGGTGCGGCGATCTTTATTTGAACATCGGAATCAATGAAGGCTACGAATTCTTCGGCAGACTCCCGACTGCCCCCACCAGAGAAGTCATAACCCTGGGTGATACTGCCAATAGTACCGTAAGATTATCACACTTCGCCCGTTGCGGCTCCATCTGGGCCACAAAGAATCTACTGAATCGTTTGGACGCAAAAGAAAGAAAAAAGATTCGCTATGGAATTCACCGCAGCCAACAGACCCATGAGCTCTTGATCGAAAATACCTTTTCACGAGTCGGGGAGATGATATCGAAAAATGCTATTGGAAATCAGATCATTGATGATATCTCCCCCATGATTGTTACTGAAATCTGCAATCTGCGCTGAAATTCTCTTTCCTGCCTTCTCATCCTTTATCCGATATTTTCCATAGAAAAAACTTGAAGCAGAAGGTGTTTATTGCTAGCATAGATTATTTAAAAAGGATGAGCGATGCGTTCCGTCGTACAAAGGGTTGACAGGGCAGAGATTCGAATCGCCGGAAAATGTATCTCTCGAATTAAAAAAGGAATTCTTGTATTTCTTGGCATTCAGCAGGGGGATGAGGAGAGGGACGCCGATTACCTCTGCGATAAGATCATTCATCTGAGGATTTTTGAAGATGACAAGGGGAAGATGAATCTTTCCCTTCTTGATATAAAAGGGGAAATGCTCATCGTATCCCAGTTCACCCTCCTGGGCGACTGCCGTAAGGGAAGAAGGCCTTCTTTCACCGATGCAGAAAATCCCGACCGCGCGCGAGTGCTTTACAACTATTTCATCAACAGGGCGAAAGAAAAAGTGCAATGCTGCGCCGAAGGAGAATTTCAGGCCATGATGTCTGTCGAACTGGTCAACAACGGACCGGTAACGATACTTTTGGATAGCAGAAGAAGCGTTCTGAGGGCCATGCTTAAAGCAGAATCATCATATTGATATTTGGATAGATAAGGATGGTTCATGGTATTTCACGGAGCGGAGATGAAAAGACAGGATATTGTCCAATACTTTTACCAATATCTCAGGAGAGACCCTGACGGCAATTATCTGATCGAAATTGAAAATGACCGTTGCTATGTGGGGGTAGAAGATGCGCCCTATGTCATCAAAAGCGTTTCCGTTGGTTTTTCTGAGGACACCGATCGGCCTCATATTGAGTTAGCTCTCAACGATGGAAGTAAAGAAAGGCTGAACCTCAGCGCCCCTCTTAGGACAGGAAAAGATAATGTCTTGTATTGCCGGGTAAGAAATGGAGAATTTGAGGCGCGTTTTTCCACGGCCCGCCTATTATCAGTTTTGTGAATATATCGTGTATGATTCCCGGAAAGAAACATATTCGCTTCTCTTAAATCAACATTCATATTCCCTGGTCTTGACCGAAAACACAAACGGCAAGACGCGTCCCGCAGGCAGGGAATTTCACAAACCCAATGTAAATGGAGGTTCCAATGTTAGATGATCATGTTTCAGAAGCGCTGACTTTTGATGATTTGCTTTTGGTCCCGGCAGAATCAAATATACTTCCCAGGGATGTGGATACCACTACGCTGCTGACCAACAATATCAGCCTGAATATCCCTATTGTCAGTGCGGCCATGGATACGGTAACGGAGTCCCGGACGGCTATCTGCCTTGCCCAGGAAGGCGGCATCGGCATCATCCACCGGAATATGAGCATTGAAAGGCAGGCCATTGAAGTAGATAAAGTGAAAAAGTCGGAAAGTGGGATGATCGTCGATCCCATTACCATAGAACCGGAGCAGAAAGTTCATGAAGCCCTGGAATTGATGAACCGTTACCGGATTTCAGGTGTTCCGGTCGTGAAGAACAAAAAGTTGGTCGGTATTCTGACGAATCGCGATCTTCGCTTTGAAACCGATCTCGAACAACCGGTAGCCAACGTCATGACCCATGAAAATCTTATCACCGTCTCTTCCCTGAATATTTCTCTGGAGGACTCAAAGAAACTGCTCCACAAACACCGGATTGAGAAGCTTCTTGTCGTTGATGAGAATTATCATCTTACCGGTTTGATCACGATTAAGGACATTGAAAAAATTAAGAAATATCCCCTTGCATGTAAAGATTCCCTGGGTAGGCTTCGGGTCGGAGCCGGTGTGGGTATTGTTGACCGGGAGGCAAGGATCGATGCGCTACTATCAGCCGGGGCAGACGTGATCGTCATCGACACGTCTCATGGCCATTCCAAAGGGGTTCTGGATGCGGTTCGCGATACGAAGGCCAATTTCCCCAATTGTGAACTGATAGCCGGAAATGTGGCGACAACCGAAGGCGCAAAGGCCTTGATAGACACTGGAGTCGATGCCGTGAAGGTGGGTGTCGGACCTGGGTCCATCTGTACGACAAGAATCATTGCCGGTGTAGGAGTGCCGCAGATGAGCGCGATTCGTGATGTTTATAAAATATGTGCACAACACCACATTCCTGTCATTGCAGACGGAGGTATTAAATATTCGGGAGATATCGTTAAGGCCTTGGCGGCGGGTGCTCATACGGTCATGATTGGCGGTCTTTTTGCGGGAACGGAGGAGAGTCCGGGAGAAACCATCCTCTTTCAGGGAAGAACCTACAAGGTCTATCGCGGGATGGGATCGCTCGAAGCCATGAAGATGGGCAGTAAAGATCGGTATTATCAGGATGAAATGGAAAGCAACATGAAACTGGTTCCCGAAGGGATAGAGGGAAGGGTACCTTACCGAGGTTCTCTGTCGGCAAGCATCCATCAACTCATGGGAGGTCTCAAGGCCGGCATGGGTTATGTCGGATGCAGAACCACTGGAGAATTAAGAGAAAAGGCCCGTTTTATCAAGATTACCTCTGCGGGACTCCGGGAAAGCCATGTTCATGACGTCATTATCACCAAAGAAGCGCCAAACTACTGGCTGGATTGATAAACGATGAAACATTCCGATTTTGTTCATCTTCACCTTCACACCCAGTACAGTCTCCTCGACGGTACCATACGTCTCGATGACCTTTTCCAGAAGGCAAAAGAATACCAGATGCCGGCCGTTGCGATGACCGATCATGGCAATCTTTACGGAGCGATCGATTTCTATAAGCATGCCTATAAGTATGGAATCAAACCCATCATCGGTTGTGAACTGTATGTCGCGCCTAAAAGCCGCTTTGATAAGACAAGCTATGGAAGCGGTGAAACGGCAAATCATCTTGTCGTGCTGGCCAGGAACATGCAGGGTTATAGAAACCTCATGAAGCTATCGACTGCCGGTTTTCTGGATGGATTCTACTATCGGCCGCGGATCGACAAGGAAATCCTGACCCAGTACAGTGAGGGACTCATCGGTATGAGCGCCTGCCTCCATGGTGAGATTTCCTCTCATCTTCTCCAGGGAAATTCTGAAGAAGCACTCCGCATCGCCAAACAATACCGGGATATTTTCGGTGAGGGAAATTTCTACATTGAAATCATGGAAAATGGTCTTCCGGAGCAAAAGAAGGCCAATCAGGGGTTGATCGAACTCGGGAAGAGGCACGGATTTCCCCTGGTGGCAACCAACGATTGCCATTATCTTAATCAAAGTGACGATGAAGCCCATGAAGTGCTTCTCTGCATTCAAACAGGCAAAACGATAGAAGATAAAGAGCGAATGAAGTTTGGGACGGATCAGTTCTACTTCCGATCTCCCGATGAAATGAAAAGCCTTTTTTCATATTGCCCGGAAGCCATCGAAAACACGATCCGTATCGCTGAAAAGTGCAATCTTACTTTGACATTTGGCAGCTTTCTCCTTCCCCGTTTTGAGGTCAATCCGGATGAAACACTGGATGAACGCTTAAAAAGGATTGCACAAGAAGGGCTTTCGGTTTTGTTAAAGAGTATTCTCAAGGATAATAATGTAACCAATCGAGAGCAGTATGAAAAAAGGCTTCAGCACGAATTGGAAATCATCCGCTCGATGGGTTTTGCCGGTTATTTTCTGATCGTTTCTGATTTCATCAATTATGCCAGAGAGAAAAACATTCCGGTGGGTCCGGGAAGGGGTTCTGCAGCTGGGAGCCTTGTGGCCTATGCTATCAGGGATTACCAGTATCGATCCCATCCGATACAATCTTTTTTTTGAACGTTTTCTGAATCCGGATCGGATCAGCATGCCGGATATCGACACCGACTTCTGTCCGGAGGGCAGGGACGAGATTATCCGCTATGTGATGGAAAAATACGGAAGTGACAAGGTATCCCAGATCATCACTTTCGGCAAGATGCAAGCGCGGGCCGTCATACGTGATGTCGGTCGTGCACTGAATATTTCCTATGGTGACGTGGATCGGATCGCCAAGATGATACCCAATGTACTCAACATCAAACTCGATGAAGCCATAAAAAGGGAGCCCAGGCTTCAGGAAGAGATGAAGAACAATCCCCGAGTGAAAAAACTTCTCGACCTTTCTCGCGCATTGGAAGGTCTAAACCGACATTCATCTACCCATGCCGCGGGTGTCGTTATTTCCGATCTGCCTCTGGTAGACAGGGTTCCTTTATGTAAAAGCCCTAAGGATGATGTCGTTACGCAATTCTCGATGAATGACATTTCCGATGTGGGACTGACCAAGTTTGATTTTCTGGGCCTTAAAACCCTGACCGTGATCAAGAATGCCCTCACATTCATCCATGACGGTCGTGGCATTACAGTGGATATCGATCACCTTCCTCTTGACGATCGTCCGACCTATGAACTGCTTATGCGCGGCGATACGGACGGGATCTTTCAGTTGGAAAGCTCCGGTATGAAGGATATTCTTGTGAGAATGAAACCGGATTGCATTGAGGATGTCATCGCGCTGATCGCCCTTTATCGTCCCGGTCCCATGGAAAATGTTCCCGAATTCATTGCAAGAAAACAGGGAAAAACAAAAATAGTCTATGAAGTTGAAGAATTAGAAACATATTCTGAAGGAAACTTACGGGATCATCGTCTATCAGGAACAGGTGATGCAGATCGCCGTTGCCATCGGCAATTATACTCTCTCCGAAGCAGATACGCTTCGTAAGGTCATGAGTAAAAAGAAGACCGAAGAGATGGAAAATAAGGAGAAACCCAAGTTTCTGGAAGGGGCGCAGAAAAAGAAGATTCCCTTGGCCAAAGCCACAAAAATATGGGAGCAGATGGAAACCTTCGGGAAGTACGGTTTCAATAAGTCTCACAGCACCGCTTATGCGATCATTTCTTACCAGACGGCCTATCTGAAAGCCCATTATCCAGCGGAATTCATGGCGGCCTTGCTGACCAGTGAAAAGGACAACCGGGATAAGATCATTAGCCACATCAGCAGTTGTCGGGAGATGGGGCTCAAGGTCCTGCCGCCCGATATCAATGAGTCCTTGAGCGATTTCAGTGTTGTGGGTGAACATATCCGTTTTGGATTGGCTGCGGTGAAGAATGTCGGTGTCGGGGCGATCGAATCGATTATCTCCGTGAGGGAGAAAGACGGGCGTTTCCGTTCGATTGTCGATTTTTGTGAGCGAGTGGATCCGAAAAAAATCAACAAAAGGGTCATTGAGAGCCTGATCAAGTGCGGGGCGTATGATTCGACAGGACATAAAAGACGGCAGTTAATTACCTGCTATGAAGACATCATGGAAAAAGCACAGAGGCGGCAGCGTGAGCGTTCGAGCTGCCAAGCCAATTTTCTCGAGCAATTCGAGATGTGTGGCGATTCACCCTCATCGGGGTCCATGGATTATGTTCTTCCCGACTTGCCTGAATGGGATCACAATGAGCTGTTAAAAAATGAGAAGGAGACGATCGGTTTTTATATTACCGGTCATCCGCTGTCCCGTTTTAACGATCTTCTGGGCCTGATCGTCAATGCAGATTCATCCACTCTTTCCGGGAAAACGGATCGTGAGACGGTGCTCATGGCAGGAATCGTCAGTAATATCCGTGAGGTGACGACAAGACGTAAAGAAACAATGGCTTATGTGACGCTTGGAAGATCTGAAGGGCTCAGCCTCTGTCATTTTTTTCCCTGATGTATACAGGAGTGCATACGAATTACTCCACGGCGAAGAGCCTCTTCTGATCAAAGGGACTGCTTGATGTTGCTGAAGACAGTAACAAGGTGATCGCTGCGGAGGTCACGCTTTTGGCGACTGCCGCCGAAAAACCGTATCATGCAGTCTATTTTACAATCGATGTACAGAAATCATCTGAGAAGGATATCGCCGCTCTCGGACAACGGTTAAAACACTACCCGGGAAAGTGTGACGGCTTCATTAGACTTTTGGAAGGAAGATCGGAAACGGTGATATACCTTGGAGAGGATGTGAAGCTTGATCCTTCTTTACCCTTGAAACGAGAGGTCGATCTCATACTGGGACCGGAGACGTCGCAATTTGTTTGAACGTTTAAGACACGATATGATCAGACACATCTTTTTGAAGCAGCCTGTCGAAAAAAACAACTACAACAGATTTTCATGCTTTCCTACTGTCGGAGTAACCTTTGAAGGCTATTAGTTTACATAACATATCTTATCGGACATTAACCGCAGTGATTTGCTCTTTTTTTATAGGCCCTCCTCAGAGAGCTTTTTAATCAACTGGAGTTGTTTGTCAGTGATTTTGCGGGGAACTTCAACGCTGATCTTGACATACTGGTCTCCTTTTGTCGAACCGCTACCCCTCAATGCCGGTGCCCCATACCCCTTCATCCGGATCTTTGTCCCATTTTGGGCACCGGCAGGAATCTTGATTCTTTTGATCGTTCCGTCGATCGTGGGAACGTCAATGCTCGTTCCCAGGACCGCCTGGGTGAACAGAACTGATTTTTCAATATAGATGTCGTTGCCATCCCTGGCAAAGATCGGATGGGAAACAACGTTGATGTTCAGATAGAGATCACCTGCCGGCCCACCCTGAATACCGGGATTGCCCTTTCCTGACAACCTCAGTTTCTTCCCCGTACTGATACCGGCGGGAATTTTGACGTTTATTTCATCCACCTGCCCGTCTCGCTGGAGGGCCAATTTTTTATCTGCACCGAAAACGGACTCTTCAAGGGTTATATTGAGGTTGTACTGAAGATCGGCTCCCTTTTGCGGTGCCTGGTAATGGTCCCGTCGCCCCTGTCCGAAGAGATCGGCAAAAGGATCGTTGCCGCGGTAGGTATGACTTCCCCCCCGACCGCCCCCCCCACCGACTCCAAACCCCATTTCACGAAGGATTTGATTGATATCGAAATCGCGGAAGATGTCCTCGCGAGAGAACTTCTGGCTGAACTGATCAGAACCGAAGTTATCGTATTGCTTTCTTTTTTCCGGATCGCTGAGAACAGCATAGGCCTCGCTTAGGCTTCTTGAATTTTTCCTCAGCCGTCGGATTGTTTGGATTCCGGTCCGGGTGATACTTCAGGGCCAGTTTGCGGTAGGCCTTTTTTATCTCCTCCGCATCGGCGTTTTTCTCGACTCCCAGGATCTTGTAATAATCATCTGCCATTCATACACCACATCACTTCAAGAAATTTATTATAACCTATTCATCGCCGGGAAATTGTCAAGGCAATGAGACTGTCTCAGACTGCCCTTCCAAGACGGAACGCTTCCCGATTGACCGCAAGAAGTCGGGGAGGGAATGACTCCTGTAGCCCCTTTTCCCACATCTCGATAGCGAGCGGCAGACAGGCGGAAAGGGTCCCTAAAAGAACCGTATTGACGGCGCGGACATTCCCGGCCTGCATGGCCAGAGCCGTCGCATCTACCGCTTTGACCTTCGGAAATAACCGTTTCACCATCTCAATGGTATCCGACAGATAAGCCGCTTCCCCCAGATTGACGGCAGGAGGGTAGAGTTCCTCGGTATTGATGATAATGGTCCCTTCTTCCTTAAGATAATCGAGATAACGCAATGTATCCATTTTCTCAAAAGAAACAAGAATATCGACATCATTTTTTTTAGCGAGTGGCGAATAGACTTTCGTCCCGTAGCGGACGTGGCTTGTCACACAACCGCCCCGTTGTGCCATGCCGTGCACCTCGCTCTTCTTCACATCCAGACCGGCAGCCATGAAGACGCGGCAGAGGATGTCGCTGGCAAGGAGGATACCCTGCCCACCGACACCGGCGATCAATATCCCTTTTGTATCCATATTGTTACGTCTCCTCAAGAATGGCGCCGGACTTACATAACTGCCGACATAGGCCGCAACCGGTGCAAAGATTCCGATCGATGACTGCGATGCCATCGTTTTTCTTTTCTGATGCACCGTCACGTCACAGGTGTTTTATCAATGCTCTTCCAGGCAATGGGAGGACATCCAAGGCCGAGACAGAGACGACAGCCGATGCATTTATCCGCATCAATTCTAAATGGCTTTGACGACCGCAGACTTTTCCCTTTTGAAGAGTACGCAGGCACGCCTGGAGATCACGACCGAAGGACCGTCCTTGGCCAGTTCCTCTTTGAGGACGGTCCTGACGTTCTTCAGATCATAGGGATCGACTATCCGTATGCTTTCGATTCCCAGTGTCCCTACCAATGCAGCCAGATCGACGCCAAATGTCTTTTCTCCCTGTAGGGTGAAGCCGGTGGCGGGATGTTCCTGCATTCCCGTCATTGCAGTGGTCCGGTTATCGCAGATGACGATCACGGCATTGCTTTTGTTGTAGGCCATATCCAGCAGAGGCGTGATTCCGGAGTGGAGAAAGGTGGAGTCGCCGATGACGCCGACAACCTTTCCTTTCCCCTTTTCACCGAGAGCCTTGCTCATCCCATGGGCCATGCCGATGCTTGCACCCATGCAGATGCAGGAATGAAGACCTTCCAGAGGTTTCATGAAGGAGAGGGTATAACAGCCGATGTCGCCGGTGACAAAGACCTTCAGTTTTCCGAGGACATAAAACAGTCCACGGTGAGGACATCCCGGACAGAGGTTCGGCGGTCTGGGCGGGACTACGATATCCGTTAGCATTCTCGTGTCGCCTCATGGCACCCGGTAAAGGCCTGTTCGACGACTCCCGGATCAAATTCATTGGTATAGGGGAAGATCTCCTTTCCGGTCACCTCGATTCCGAGGGCGCGGATTTGCTCTTCGATAAAAGGATCCAGTTCTTCAAGTACATAGAGCTTTTTGACACGCGCGGCGAATTGCCTGATCAGGTCAACCGGAAGAGGATAAACCATCCCGAGTTTCAGATAGGAATACTCCGGGAACACATCCTTGATATAATTGTAGGGCATTCCCGGCTGTAATGACACCAATTTCAGGACTGTTGATCTCCATGCGGTTTTCCGCAAAGGATTCCGCGAATATCTTGAGATCCTGCATTCTTTTCTCAACGACCACGCCTCCGTTTTCGGGCATTCATCGGTACCATGACGAATTTTTCCGCAGTCGAAACGAATGGCGGTACGGTCTTCCGTCTTTTGCGGTTCTTCAATCATGACGACCGATTTTGAATGGGAAACCCTCGTGGTCGAACGGAGAAAGACAGGGGTGTCAAACTGCTCGCTGATCTGGAAGGCAAGTTTGATGTACTCCTTGGCTTCCTGACTGTCGGCGGGTTCCAGCATGGGTATCTTGGCGAATCTCGCGTAGTGACGGTTGTCCTGTTCATTCTGGGAGCTGTGTAGAGACGGATCATCGGCGGTAATAACGACGAGTGCCCCGTTGGTCCCCGTATAACTTGCCGTAAATAGTGGATCGGCCGCAACATTGACGCCGACATGCTTCATGACCACCATCGCCTTGGCGCCTGCCAGAGCAGCACCAAGACCGACTTCCATGGCTACTTTTTCGTTAGGCGACCATTCCGCGTAGACACCAGGATAGGTCGCAAAGGACTCCATAATTTCCGTACTTGGGGTACCCGGATAACCGGCGGCGAATCTGGCTCCATATTCGTAGGCGCCCCGGGCGATCGCCTCATTTCCCGACATCAATTCTTTCACACGATACCTCATATAATATCAGAACCGACAAACATACCTTTCATAAAAAGCGGATCTGATTCGAATCACCCAAGATTCGAAATTTTTCTTTTCAGATACAGCGTCATCAGTGGATCCGTTGGTTTTTCCGAGCGCCTTCCGATAGAATTCGACGGCTTTTGCGGGACTGTTCATCGCTTCATGTACCCTGGCGATACTGGTATAATTCAAGGCCTCAAAAGAGGATGCCGTATTCGTTTTCATCGCCTTTTCAATATGATTCCAGCGCTTTGTTAAAGTCTTTCTTTAACTCGTGGCAGGCCCCCAGGCCATTGTATGCCAAAGTGACCAGATCACTATCCACAGGCGCCTTTTTCAGAAAATCCTGATAGGCGCCGATCGCGGCATCGATCTCATGACGCCCGAAGTAGAGATTTCCAAGCCGGTAGTAGGCCGTGACGGCTGCCCGGCTCCGCGGATACTTGGGGATGAGATCCTTATATCCCTGAATCGCCGCAGGGTCTCCGGAAGGTGATCCTGCCTTTTGCGCGGTATCAAAAACTTTAGAGTACATTTTTCCGGCGCTTGTTTCATAGTTGAGCTGGTAGAGATGCCAGCCTCCGGCAAGCAGCAGGATCAGGATAAAAATTCCTGCCCCGGCGTAAATCCGCATTCTGTGTTTCTCAACAAACGTCCGGATACTGAGAAAGAAAAGCTGCAGTTTGTCCGGTTCGGTGAGATCTTTTTTATCCAGTTTTGTCGTGGCCATGGTTTTACCTTTGCTCCTTGCAGGTTATGATAGAACTGATCGAATTTTATCCGTGATCAGCGCGGGATGCGGATGATCTTCCCGCTCTTGTCTGTGCAGGCATGAACCGAATAACCTTCTGTCAGGAGATTTCTCCGGTTTTCATCCCAGATGAGATAGGTAAATTTCATGCTGGCCCGTTTTAGATATTCGATCTCCGTTTCAACGACGACAATATCATCGTAATGCGCCGGAAGAAGATAGTGACAGATAGACCTGTGTCAGCGGCAGATTGAATCCGGCCGTCTCCACCTCCGCGTAGAGGATTCCCATATCCCGGAAGAGCTCGGTGCGTCCTATCTCGAACCAGCGGATATAATTGGTATGATAGACGATGCCCATGGCATCGGTATCCGCATAGATCGCCCTGATCTTAACGGGTGTTTTTTTCAACAAACGCTCTCCAGTTGCCGATGAAAGTTTCCATGAACCGATACCCCGGAGAAATGAGATTGCCCGCCCTTTCGGCTGCACTCTCTCCGAAAGCGATCCCCCTGCCCTGATTTTCCATCTCAGGGAAGAGAGGACGGCAAAGGGGCTGGGATCTGCGACATGTGTTTTCAGGCGGATCGGGGTGGGATGGTCACTCAAAACGGCTATCCGGAAAGGTCCCAGATGTTGCGAATCCCTGCAGAACCGTCCCGACGACTTTTTCGTCGAAATCCTCGATGGCCTTGATTTTTCCCTCCACGTTACCTTCATGACCCATCTCATCGGGTGCCTCGACATGGACAAAGACCAGATCAAGCTCGTTCAGGGCGGCAAGGGTCTTTTCCGCTTTGCCGACGGTAGTTGGTGTCCGTGTATCCAGTGGCACCCTCGACGGGGAGGACCTCCAGGCCGGCATAGACACCGATGCCGTTCAGGAGATCCACCGCTGAGATCACGCCGCCGCGGATCTGAAACCGTTCCGTGATCTTCTGCATCCGCGGCGCCCTGCCCTGCCCCCAGAGCCAGATGGAGGTCGCCGGCTTCAGCCCCCTTGTCCTTTCTCTCTCTGTTCACCGGATGGTCTGCGAGGAACTCCCGGGAAAGCCGCATGAGGCGGTTGATCTGTTCGGCGCCCTGGCCCTGCGGAAGATAGGGGCCAATGGCTTTCCCGGTAATGTCATGGGGCGGCGTCAGCTGCAAGTTCGGACTCTCCCCCCTTCCAGACCAGCAGATGGCGGTACCCGACACCCGGATAAAAAGAAAACGTCTCCGATCCGATCTCGGTTCCGAGATCGTTGATAATCCGCCTTGCCTCATCGGAAGAGATGTGACCGGCGGTGAAATCCTCCATGACCGGATCCGTACCATCGTCCAGTGTAACAAGATTACAGCGGAAAGCGACATCCTCCGGAGAGAGAGTTATCCCCATGTTCGCCGCCTCGAGAGGTCCCCGACCGGTGTAGCATTCCCTGGGGTCGTAACCGAGAACGGCCAGATTGGCCACATCGCTTCCCGGTGGAAGTCCCTGAGGAATCGTATCGATCAGTCCCAGGGTTCCCTCTGCGGCCATCCGGTCCATATGGGGGGTGTGGGCATACTCCAGAGGGGTCTTCCCTCCCAGAACGTCAATAGGATAATCGGCCATCCCGTCGCCAAGCAGGATCACGTACTTCATCACAGCTTGTCATCCTCGATTCTGATCAGCATGGTTTTACCCATCACGATATCGAGCCGGTCGATATCCTCCATGGCCCTGCGGACATCGCGTTCCCGCGCCTTGTACGTGGTCATGACCAACGGGACGGCACCTCCCTGCTTCCTCCCCTTCTGGATGACGGTGGCGATGCTGATATCATTTGCACCGAGAATCCCGGAGATCCGGGAAAGAACGCCAGGACGATCGACGGCGGAGAAACGGAAATAGTAATTCGTTAAGATCTGATCGAAGGGCAGCAGCCGGATCGCTTCGATGGCCTCTTCATTGAGCACCCGCGGGAGGAACACGACCGGCAATTCCTTTCAGGATATCGCGGGCTATATCGACGATATCGCTGACCACGGCGCTGGCCGTCGGCATCATTCCCGCTCCCTGACCATAGAGAAATATCGAATCGGCTGCATCGCCGATAATGTGAAAGGCGTTGAAGTTTCCGTTGACATTGGCGAGCAGGTGATCGAAGGGGATCATCGTCGGATGAAGCCGCGCCTCGATCTCACGGTCTCTTCTGATCGCAATGGCCAGGAGTTTGATGCGATAACCGAGTTCCCGGGCAAATTCGATGTCCTGTTCGCTGATATCCGCGATTCCTTCCCGGTAAATATCATCCAGATGGACCTTTTTCCCGTAGGCGAGGGAGAGAAGAATCGCCAGTTTATGGGCCGCATCGATCCCCTCGATGTCATAAGTGGGATCGGCTTCGGCGAAACCCAGCGCCTGCGCCTCCTTGAGAACCGTCGCGAATGATTTCCCCTCATCCGTCATCTTGCTGAGAATGAAATTGGATGTTCCGTTCAAGATGGCAGAGATGGATTGAATCCGGTTGGCAATCAGGCTTTCCTTGATCGTCTTGATGATGGGGATGGTTCCGCCGACGCTGGCTTCAAAGCCGATGTTGACCCCATGCCGGAGTGCAGACTGAAAAATCTCGTCCCCATGGGTTGCCAGCAGGGCCTTGTTGGCCGTGACCACATGTTTTTTCCTTTGCATGGCGTCGAGAATAAAGGTCCGCGCCGGTTCGTAACCGCCCATGAGCTCAACGACAATGTTGATTTCCGGATCATTGAGAATGTCACCTGCATCCGTTGTAAGCAAGGCACTGTCAATCGCAATACCTCTGGATTTCACGATATCGATATCGGCAATCCTTTTCAGACGGATCTCCGCACCTACCCGCTCTGAAATGAGATCTCTATTCTCCTGAAGAAGTCTGACAACTCCCGTTCCGATGGTTCCGAAACCGATAAGTCCTATGGCTATTTTTTTCATGATCAATATACCCGAAGTGAATTTTACTTATCCACAGTCAATTCTGAAAATGCTGCCCGTTTCTATACCAATTGGTCACATTTTGTCAAAAGAATTCCTCCGTCATCCGGTTTTAGCCAAATCCAGTCTGCCTCCCCATCTCTGCAACAGCGCTTCCAGAAGTGAGCGATGATCGGGCTTCTCCAATCGAGGATCATCCTCCACGAGGGCAAAGGCATCCGTCTTGGCATCGTTCAGGAGTACGACCATCGCGAATGATGTTGGCTATCCGGAAATCAGGGAGCCCGGATTGTCTCGTTCCCATGAATTCTCCGGGTCCGCGGATGGTCAGATCCTCTTCGGCGATCCGAAAACCATCGTTGGTCTCTTCCATGATCCGCAGTCGCTTACGTGCATCATCCGACCTGCTGTGCTGCACCAGAAGAATGCAGAAAGACGGGATATCACTGCGTCCGACCCTGCCCCGGAACTGATGAAGTTGGGAAAGACCAAAACGTTCCGCATGTTCGATGACCATCAGCGACGCCTCGGGAATATCGATGCCGACTTCGATGACCGTTGTCGAGACAAGGATCTGAATTTCCTTCTCGATAAATGCGTCCATGACCTGATCCTTCTGCGGCTCCTTTCATACGTCCATGAATGAGTCCGATCCGACAGTCCGGAAAGATTTCTTTCTGCAGATGTTCCGCCATGCGCGTGGCATCCTTGAGATCCAGGTTTTCCGACTCTTCGACAAGCGGATAGACAATAAAGACTTGATTTCCCTTTTGCACCTCCCGGCGGATGATCTCGTAGACGCGGTTTCTCTGGGTTTCGGAAAACACCTTCGTTCGTATCTCTTTCTTACCCGGCGGCATCTCATCGATGACGGAGACGTCGAGATCTCCATATACCGTCATCGCCAGCGTTCTCGGAATCGGGGTTGCCGTCATGACCAGTACATCCGGTACCATTCCCTTTTTCCGCGAGCATCGCTCTCTGGATAACACCGAAGCGATGCTGTTCGTCGATCACGACCAGTCCCAGATTCCGGAAGACGACCCCTTCCTGGATCAGGGCATGGGTCCCGATGACGATATCGATATTCCCCGCTCAGGAGCTGCGCCTGAAGATCTCTTTTTTCCGACAGTCTTCAGACTGCCGGTCAAGAGTTCAATCTTCAGGCCGAGGATTTCCGACCAGATCTTCAGATTCCGGTAATGCTGTTCCGCCAGGATTTCCGTCGGCGCCATCATTGCGGCCTGATAACCGTTCTCACAGGCGGTGATCATCGCCGCCATGGAAACGATCGTTTTTCCGGAACCGACATCTCCCTGGAGCAGGCGATTCATGCTCCGGACCGAGGTCATATCCTGTTCTATTTCAGAAATGACCCGTTGCTGCGCCGCAGTCAGTGTGAAAGGGAGGGCTTCATAAAATCTTTTCAGCATCTCTCCGCCCGATCTGAAAGAAATTCCCTGTTCGAGGAGTTCGCCTCTTTTTCTTAAGGCCATACCGAGTTGGAAAAAAAAGAATTCGTCGTAGATCAGGGTTCTGTGAGCGTCCGAGCGGCTCTCCTGATAGGCTTCAATCTCCTGATTGACATCAGGAAAATGGACCTGACGGACTGCCTCCCGGATCTCCATGAGCCGGTGTTTCCGGCAGATCTCTTCCGGGATGGGACTCTGAAGCAGATGGGCATAATCCCTCACTACCTGCCACATGATCCGTCGCAATGCTTTCTGGTGTAATGCCTTCCGTTTCGGAATAGACAGGAACGATCCTTTTGAAATGGAGAAGCTGATCCTCATTGTCATCAAGGATTTCAAAATCGGGATGGATCATCTCCCTTTCGAAAGGAAATCCGATGATCTCACCGGTCAGAATGATCCGTTTCTCTGGTTTGAAGGTGCCTCTCAGGAAGGCCTCGCGTCCCTTGAACCATTTGGCCTTCAGAGTGCCGTGACCGTCATCGACGGTAACTTCGAAGATCTTTCTTCTTCCGTAGAAACGGATATCTGCAAGAGTGATCTTTCCCGAGACGGTCTGTTTGATTCCGGGAACCGTTTCCGTAATCCGGCAAACTGTGCGGCGGTCTTCATATCGTCGCGGAAGAAAATAGAGCAGGTCTTCGATGGTAGTCAGGTTCATTTTTTGCCAGAAGTTGAGACGCCCGAGGACCCACACCACGGACAGACGAAACAGGGAGGGAAAGCAAGGAATCTCTCTTCTTCTTGATGTATAGACGACCTCCGGTCTTCTCCAGATATTGCCCTTGGATTTCCAGCTATCGCCTTCAGGGCGGAAACATGACCGATCGCCTCGGCAAGACGATCTTTTTTTTGTTCCTGCGTTGCGCTATCATAACCATCGAACAGTTCCAGTAATGCCGAAGAAAGCCTATCTATTTCATCATTTCGCGGTTGCGGTTCACTATGAAGTTCTTCTTTGAGACGTTGTAAAAGGAAGGTCATGACCGTCTCCAGATTTTTTACCAGAGGCAAGCGTTTGTATGTGTTCTCCGTCGCAAATAGAAGAGGCGCTTCCATTTTTTCCACAAGTTTTTTCAAGGATTCCATATCAGCCAAACCGGTTAAAGTGATAAATCATATAATAATATCAAATAGAAAGCAATTTTACTGTTAACAGATATTTGCTCTTTCTGCAAGGAAAGAATTGACTTTAAAGAGAATTTGCATTAAATAGATTTCACGAATTCGTAAAAGCGGTGAAGGTGTTTTTACCTATCCGGCGTTTTATCTGATATCGTCTAATACACTATTTTTTAAACAAGCGCAGCAACGACGGGAGTTTGTATGGAAGAAAAAAAAACCTATAAAGATGCGGGTGTCGATATCGACCGGGCAAATTCTTTTGTCGAAAGAATCAAACCGCTGATCAAGACCGCTTCCCGCCGGGAAGTGATGAGCGGTATCGGTGGGTTCGGCGGTCTCTTTCATCTGGATATCGGTAAGATAAAGGATCCTGTCCTTGTATCCTCAACCGATGGCGTGGGCACCAAGCTGAAGATCGCCCAGATGATGGACAAGCACGATACGGTGGGAATTGATCTTGTGGCCATGTCGGTAAATGATGTCGTTGTGCAGGGGGCGGAACCGCTTTTCTTTCTGGATTACATCGCGACGGGAAAGATTCTGCGTTGATACGAGTGTGCAGATCGTCGAGGGCATTGTTCAGGGATGTCAAGAGGCAGGTTGCGCCCTGATCGGCGGAGAAACGGCTGAGATGCCTGGTTTCTACCCGGACGGCGAGTATGATCTGGCCGGATTCTGCGTCGGTGTCGTGGAGGCGGACAAACTCATCGACGGTTCCGAAATTCGTGTCGGAGACAGAATCATCGGTATTGCCTCATCGGGACTGCACAGCAACGGATTTTCCCTGGCCAGGCGTGTGCTTTTCGAGGAGGGAAAACTCCAACCCGACGAACGGATCGAAGGCTTTGAACACTCCATCGGCATGGAACTTCTCAAGCCCACAAGAATTTACGTAAAATCGATTCTAAATCTCATCAAGAACTTCACCATCCGAGGAATAGTCCATATCACCGGCGGTGGTTTTATGGATAATATTCCCAGGATTGTTCCCGGACCCTGCCGGGCCGTTATCCGGAGAGGAAGCTGGCCTGTTGCACCGATTTTTGACCTGATCCGGAGGAAGGGGAACATTGACGATACGGAGATGCTCCGGGTGTTCAACATGGGTATCGGTATGATCCTCATCGTGGCCGAAAAGGATCATGCCGAAATCCTGGAGAGACTGGAAAAACTTGGTGAGAAAGCCTATTCAATCGGGATCATCGAAAAAAGGGAAAACGATCAGCCCATGGTCTGTTTGTATAGGACGGGATGCACGCCATGCTGAAAAAAGTCGGTATCGGTGTTCTTGTTTCGGGAAGCGGCTCCAATCTTCAGTCCATCATTGATCATATCGAAGCCGGAACCTTGGATGCGGAAATTAGAATAGTCATCAGCAACAATCCGGATGCCTTTGCCCTTGAACGATGCAGAAAACATCGGATATGCTCGGTGGTGGTCGATCATCGGCAATTCGATACACGCGAGAGTTATGATCGCCGGACGATCGCGATACTTGAATCTTCCGGTGTGGAGTTGGTGGTAATGGCCGGTTTTATGCGGATTCTCTCCCCGGAATTCTTCCGGGCTTTTCCGCGGCGGATCATGAATATCCATCCGGCCCTGCTCCCGGCATTTCCCGGAATTCATGTACAGCATAAAGCAGTCGAATACGGGGTGAAATTTTCCGGGTGCACAGTCCATTTTGCCGATGAAGGGGTCGATACCGGACCGATCATCATCCAGTCGGTGGTCCCGGTTTTTGAGGATGATACTGCCGATACCCTCTCTGCACGGATATTGAAAGAAGAACACCGGATTTATCCGCAGGCCATTCAATATTACGCGGAGGGAAGAATCGAGATTCGAGGGCGCAAAGTCCTCATCAAAAACGGACAGCGCTTGACGGAAAAAGCGCTGCATAATCCTCCTCTGACTCGGTTTTAGTTTTTCTCGTTTTTACGGATGATGTTTTATCCTATATGCATCCTTTCTTCGGGCACATGTATGTACGATGTCATTGTGATAGGCCGGGATTTAAGTTCATTGATAGCAGCCCTGGCATCAGCTCGCTATGGCCTGAGAACGATTCTTGTGAAGGAGGGCAAGTTTGAAATGGAGCATCGTGAGGCTGGATATGCCTTTCCGATCGATCCGACGCCTTTTTCAGGTATTGGGGAAAATCAGACGGTTGGTTGTCTTCTCAAGGGACTCATACTGACACCGGATGTAATTCCTCTGCCTTCTGTCCTGGATCCTGCCTTACAGGTGATCTTTACCGATCATCGGGTTGATCTTTTTCATGA
The DNA here is from genome assembly GCA_963842685.1 of uncultured delta proteobacterium. Classification (GTDB taxonomy): domain Bacteria; phylum Desulfobacterota; class Syntrophia; order Syntrophales; family UBA5619; genus JAKAFS01. The sequence goes on from CAWJHT010000065.1 coordinate 34,950, forward strand.
CCGTGAGCGGCTGATTAGTGATATGGTCCGTGAATTTCCTCAACGGGAAAGAGAGATCAGGCGCTTCTATCACGCTCTTTCGAAGGCAGAAAAACTTATCGAACGTTGGATCGGCGAAGATCATAACGGCCAAACCACGGCTCTCAGGACGTTCTTCCGTGGACTGCTCCGTCTTCCCGCTGCTGTTGCAGGTCGATTTTCACTGCTCATTCGGGGAAATCAAAATGACGACGCATTCCGGAAGGTCATTGAAGCTCAGCTTGCTATTCTATCACATCTGGACTGGAGTCATTACCCTTTTCCCCTTTCCGCAGCGTACCTGCTTGCCCTTCCCCAAAGGGCTGTTTACGATCCGTACGGTAAGATCTCCTGGATGACTTGGCTGTGCAAGGAATTCACCGATGCCGGGGGTACACTGATGGAGGATTGTTCGGTCATACGCATCGATACAAATCCGGAAATCATTGTCGATGTGGAGAGCGCCGGTTCATCCCAAACCCTCCGCGGCAAGAAGCTTATTGTGAGTGCCCAATGGGAAAAATTAAGGCTTTTGCTGTTTCATGAGAAGATTTTCCGGCGTCTGGTGCGCAAATTGGATTCTCTCCACCCTACGCTCTATCCCTTTAGTCTGCATCTGGGCGTTTATGCAGGAGGACTTCCTGAAGCATTGGCCCCCTGTGCCGTTGTGGTAAGCAAAGAAACAAAAACGACAACGAGCCAAAGCCTCGTGTTTATTGTATCGAGTCGTCCCGGTGAAACGGAGCAGGCGCCCGAAGGGAGACGAGCAATTACCGCCACGGTTTTTCTGAAAGATTCCCCTCTGATCTTGGCCGATCTGGAACTCAAAGAGATCGCCAAGTCCATCATCGATACTCTAGAGGATTTTCTGCCCTTTCTTCGGGAGAGTATCGATTTTGTCAATATTGAAAAATCCATCGAGTTGTCAAGACGTTCACAGGAGATTGTCAACCAGAAATACCGCCCCCGAAAGGGGACGATTATCGGGATGAATACCCTCTCGCCGGAAACCCCCCTGCACAATGTCCTCCTGACCGGCGGGATATTGAGGGCTGGTCTCGGTTTTGAGGGAGAGATCCTCGCCGGTTTGGATGCCGCCTTTTTTGACTGGAAAGGAGATTCAAAGCCATGAATGATAATATGCAATACGATTTCACCATTCAGAGCCTGGGAGAGTGCACCATCCCTTCCCCCGTAAGCGTCAGTTATTTCACATCAAATGAAAAAAAGATTCTCTTTAATATCTACCTCAATCAATACGACCTGTTAAAGTCAGCAGACGGGCGTCCTCTTTCAGTTGAGGTTGCGGGACCGCGTGAGAAGATTTTTTTCGATCCTTCCAAAACCAAGGCGGCCATCGTGACCTGTGGCGGACTCTGCCCGGGGATCAACGATGTGATCCGAGCGCTGGTCATGGAGCTCTATCACCGATACGGGGTCGAGAATATCGTCGGAATAAAATACGGTTTTCAGGGTCTGATCCCTAAATATGGACATGCCTTTATGGAGTTAACCCCGGAAGTCGTTAAGGATATCCATACCGTCGGCGGGAGTATCCTCGGCTCTTCACGCGGCAGGCAGGATATTGGTGAGATGTCCAATGCCATCAAACGCATGAATATCGATCTCCTGTTTTGCATCGGAGGGGATGGGACGATGAGGGCCACGGAATGCATCACACAGGAAATCAACCAGAGGTGTCAGAATAGCAGCGTCATCGGCATACCGAAGACCATCGACAATGACCTGAATCTTATCCAGAAGACGTTCGGATTTGACACGGCCATCTCTGAGTCGGTTAAAGCAATCCAGTGCGCCCACGTCGAAGCCAAAGGTGCACCGAACGGCATCGGACTAGTCAAGATCATGGGACGCCAGTCGGGTCATATCGCTGCCGGTGCCGCCCTGGCGCAGAGCGATGTCAATATCGTCCTGATTCCTGAAGTGCCTTTTGATCTGGAAGGCGAGAAGGGTTTTCTGAGGATACTCGAAAAACGACTGCAGGTGAGTTCGCATTGTGTGATCCTTGTGGCCGAAGGTGCCGGACAGGAGCACCTCAGGAAGGAAGGTCAAATGATCGAGACAGACGCCTCGGGAAATCCTCGCTTGCTCGACATCGGTCATCTTCCTGAAAGCGAGAATCGAAGATTATTTTCGGAAGAAAAACATTGAAATAAACCTTAAATATATCGATCCAAGCTATACGATCCGCAGCGTACCGGCAAACGCCAGCGACAGCATGTACTGCGGCGCTCTCGGTCAGTATGCGGTTCATGCCGGCATGGCCGGGAAGACGGGTATGCTCGTAGGTCTGATGAAAGACGAATATGTTCACCTTCCACTGAAAATGGTGACTTCGGGAACCAAGGTGGACACAGGCGGAAATGTATGGATGCGGGTCCTCGAAACGACGGGGCAGCCCCCATCGATGAAAAACGATTAGAATAGATCAGCATATCAAAAGGAAATTTTAAACTCCTCCAATGGATTTTTTATGGAGGCTTTAGAAAAAGCTTGCAATCTGGAGAGATTTGGTTTAGTAACCGCAGAATTTCAGAGAGGAGCTTTAGGTATGTCGAGAATCTGTGAGATATGTGGAAAAAAACCTGTAAAGGGCCATAAAGTCAGCCATGCCAATAACAAGAGTGCGAAGATCTGGTACCCCAATCTTCAGAAAATCCGTTGTATCGACGACAAGTCGGGAGCGGTAAAGCGCGTGAAAGCCTGCACCCGATGTATCCGTTCAGGATTTCTCAAGAAGGCGGTTTAAACGGGAATCTCCTGCAAAACCAATGAAGGCCGGTATCGCTTGTTGAAGCTGTTCCGGCCTTTGTAATTCTTTTCTCATTGTCTAGGTCGCTTTCAGTATCGAAAGCCCATTTCTTTATAACCTTTCAGTCTTCGCGGAAATTGACAATCATCATTCAATGTATCTTAGATAAAGGAAATCTTCCCTTGACATCAAGGTCCTCCTTGATATGATCAATACAGTTATCTGAAACGATTCATCAGGAGGCTATTCGAACTGGAAAAAACGATTTCGGCAGGAAGACTGCCCATAACCCGCTGGCGCTTGCGGGAAGAAAATAAGGATGGTCAAGAATTACTGATCAGAGAACTGGGGCTCAGCCAGATCATATCCCGGATCCTCATCAGTCGAGATATCGTTAATCCCGATGATGCCCGCCGGTATCTCTCCCCTTCTCTGCGTGACCTCCACAATCCTTTTCTGATGCAGGATATGAAAAAAGCGGTCCAGCGTCTCATCTGCGCTATCCATCGGCAAGAGAAAGTGGTCATTTACGGCGATTATGACGCCGACGGGATAACCTCGGTCGTCGTTCTTCTCCGGTTTCTCCGACAGATGGATAAGAGCGTCACCTATTATATTCCTGACCGTATTACTGAAGGTTACGGGCTTAACCTGGCGGCGGTCGAACGAATGCACTCTGAGGGAATCAGCCTGATCATCACAGTGGATTGCGGCATATCCGATCATGAACCGATCGCCCATGCCCGGAAGCTCGGTATGGACACGATCATCCTTGATCACCATGAACTATCCGACACCCTTCCCGAAGCGGTGGCAGCGGTCAATCCGAATCGCACGGATTGCCTCTTTCCCTTCAAACATCTAGCCGCAGTCGGCATTGTCTTTAACTTTCTGATTGCCCTACGCGGTGCACTGAGGCAGGAAGGGTTCTGGAATAATGATCTCTATCCCAATCTGAAGGAGTATCTTGATCTTGTTGCGCTGGGAACCATTGGCGACATCGCTCCGCTTGTGGATGAAAACCGGATATTCGTCAAAATCGGTCTGGATCTGATGACCGAAGACAGACGGATCGGTATCCGCGCCCTGAAGCTGGTTTCGGGGATTGAACATCAGGTGATCGATTCGAGTAAGGCATCCTTTTGCCTGATACCCAGGATCAACGCCGCAGGACGAGTTGCTTCTGCCAAAGAGGCCGTGGAACTCCTTTTGGCCGAAAAACCGGAGCAGGCCGAAGAACTCGCCAGGAAACTGGATGGATTCAACCGGAAACGCCAGGCCATGGAGAAAGTGATCTTCAGTGAGATTCTTGAACAGGTTGGAGATCAGTTTGACACCGGAAAAATAGGGCCGCTGGTTTTCGCCTCGCCGAATTGGCATCCCGGCGTCATCGGCATCGTCGCATCGAGAATGGTCGATCGCTTCGGAAGACCGGCCATACTGATCAGCCTGAAGGACGGCATCGGAAAGGGATCGGGACGGAGCATCGCCGATTTCAATATCTATCAAGGGTTGAAACGCTGTGAATCGCTTCTGCTCTCTTACGGCGGCCATCATTACGCGGCGGGTATTTCTATCCGAGAGGAAGATATTGCTAAATTTTCAATCCTATTTCGGGAGGTCGTTCAGGAAAACAGCCCGGAAACAGATTTTACTGCCTGCACGACCATCGATGCCCAGTGCAGCCTTACGGAGATCAACCATGAACTCCTCTCACAGTTCGATCAACTGGCCCCTTTCGGTAGCCGAAATCCAGAACCGATTTTCTGCGTCCGAAACGTCAGGGTTGCGTCTCCTTCGATTGTCGGGAACAACCATCTCAAGATGCGCATCAGCTCTGACGGCGTGTCACGGAATTCCATCTGGTTCAGCAATGGACAATTCCTTCGGAGCTCTCTACAGCGCTGCTGGATATCGTATTCACTCCGCAGATCAATTATTGGAACGGTACATCGGATATCCAGCTCAAGATGAGAGATGTTGCGGTTCAGGCGCTCTGAATGAATCAGCGCAGGATCAAGGCGAATGATTTGACGCGCAGAACGGGATTATAGGACTGCTTCGACTCCGCCAGATTGGGAAGATTCATGTCGCTTTCCTTATTGATATACTGAAATTCACTGAAGAGTCTTTTTGCACATTCGTTGTCAAGAAATTGATAGAGGCCTTTGATTCCTGAGAAGGCCTTTTCAAAATTGAGCGTTGCTGTCGTCTTGTTCAGTCGAGAGCCGATACCGAATGCTGAGACCGCACCATCGATGCGAATGAGGATCCCCATCGATTCAAAGTGTTCGATGTTATTAAGGGTTGTAATCAGGGCATCCTTCTCACAGGCGAGGCTCGAGTTTTGGTCGACGTCACAGGCACGTTCTGCGCACCAGATTTCCAGAAATTGCAGACATTCATCGACATGTTCCCCGTGGATATTCTCTACTGACACGCGGCCTTTCCTCAGGTATTCACGGGTAAACTGATGGATGAGATTCCGCTTTTTTGAGAATTTGTTTCCTTTGAGCCGGATCAGGTCTTCAGTGAGGTAGATATAATCCGCAAATTCCTTCTGCTCTTCGATGAAAAAGAAGGCTTCAAGCTCAGATCGATCCAGCCTTTCAAGATAATCCCCGGGGGCATACCAGTACTGTTCGAACCCCAGATTTCTGGCAAATCGGTGCAGTTCTGCAGGTGAAAATACTCTTTCCCTGTGAAACGGGAAGGATGAGATGCCGGTCCTCAGGATGATCCTCCGGCTCTCCGGCGATGAAGAGAATCCCATCCATTACTGCATAACGGCTTCTGAATTTTAGATTGCTCCAGGCGATGAGGGAGCCGGAGAATAAATGCAGAGACTGTAAGGTTGTTCTTCAAAAAGAGTCTTCAGGGTATCGTAATCGGAAATGGCAAGCGGTTTGAAGTTCATTGTTTATTGATCATCAACATCGGGATAGAGGCGGGCATCTCCCGAAAACCGGCTTGGCGATAAAGAGTATCGGAACCCGGCTCAGCGATGAGTCCGATCCAGGCGATGCCGTCGGCTATGAAGTCGTTCCAGAAGTGTCTGAAGTATCAATTTCCCGATTCCCTGCTTCCGGCGGTCGAGACGAACCGTCAGATCCTGAATATAGGCATCGCTTATGCCGTCACTGATTGCCCTTCCCATCCCGACGATATTCTTCTCATCTGTGGCGATTACAAAGCAATGGCTGCCGGCAATCAACCTGGAGATCAAGTGCTCTCTGGAGTCATCCCCCGTCTGCCACCACCCCTGTGCCCGGTAAAGCTCGATGATCTGCCGGATCTGTCTTTCGTTCGGCTCACGAAGAAATGTGCATCTGCACCGTATTTATATTGCTGGTTGTCATGAAACCTCGTCTGCAGCGGAATCTCTTATGCTGTATATCCGACTGTCGCGTTGACAGTATAGGATCGAAAAGCTTATCTGTCAAGTCAAACAGGGTTTCTGTCAAGAGTAGAGATTCTCATAGAAGATCCTGTCCAGAGATGACCGTGGAAATGATTTTTGATGCAAGATGCGATCGTTATAGCCATCGCTTCCGACGGCGATAGGATTTGACATCTGCGTATGACTTGATGTTGCCCGCTGCGGACATGCCGAGATAAAATTCACGGATGTCCGGATTATCCCGTAAAACATCAGCCGATCCTTCCATGACGATCTTTCCGTTCTCCATGACGTAACCGTAGTGGGCGATCTGGAGGGCCATCCTGGCGTTTTGTTCGACGAGGACAATGGTGGTCCCCTCTTCCTCGTTGATCCGGCGGATGATCCGAAAGATCTCGAGCACAACCAGAGGCGCAAGACCCAGTGAGGGTTCGTCTAAAAGGAGCAGCTCTGGGTGTGCCATCAATGCGCGACCCATGACCAACATCTGAAGCTCACCACCGCTGCAGTAACCGGCAAGCCCCCGGCGCCGTTTCAAAAGCGCCGGAAAGTAATGGTATACTTTTTCAAGATCTGCTCGGTAGGGTTTCCCCCATCTGGTAGCCGTTCCGACCCGAAGATTTTCCTCTATCGTCAGGTACTTGAACGGCTGACGCCCTTCCAGTACCTGTATGATTCCATTCCGGGTGATCGTTTCCGGCGCTTGATTCTGGAGTTCCTTTCCCTGATAGAGGATCGTTCCATCTGTGACCTTGCCGTTTTCCGGCTTCAGGAGTCCTGAAATCGCTTTGAGGGTGGTTGTTTTCCCCGCTCCGTTGCTTCCCAGGAGGGAAACAATCCGGTTCTTCTCGACGGAAAGCGATACGCCTTTGAGAACTTGGATCACATCGGAGTACACAACGGATATATTATTCAACTGCAAAAGCAGGTTTTCCATGAGATGACCTTTAATAAGAAAACGGCCAGAGGCGGAAATTCGAACGGATGATGCGCCATAATTCCGCCAGCCCGCGTGGTTCGAGGAGGATGAACAGGACGATGGCCAGTCCAAAAACGAATTCCCTTAAGGGGGCCATGTTCAAACCCGACGCTGTAAAAATACCGGAATTCATCAGGAAGCCCGTCATAAAGCGCAGAGACTCGTTGAGCAGCGTGATGAAAACGGCCCCGTAGATGGACCCTGATATACTGCCCAGTCCGCCGATAATGACCATGGCAATATACTCAACGGACAGTCCGAGATTGAAAGGCTCAGCAGTGATGCTGCCCATGTAGGATGCCCAAAGGGCTCCGGCAAAACCGGCATAGAAGGAACTGATTCCGAAAGAGAGGAGTTTATATCGGAATATCGGTATCCCCATCCCTTCTGCGGCGCGATCATTGTCGCGAATGGCAATGAAAGCCCGCCCGTAACGGGTGCGCATCAGATTGACCGCTATCCATGTCATCCCTGCCAGTGCAATGAAAATAAGGTAGTAAAACCCAAGATCACCCTGCAAGGAAAAATTCAGCAACTTGGCCGGAGGAAGTGTGATTCCTGCCGTTCCTTTGGTTAGCGCTTCCCAATGGATAAGGAGATATTCAATGATAAACTGCCCGGCAAGAGTGGCGATTGTCAGATAAAGCCCCTTCAGACGTCCCGAGGGGATCCCGAAAATCATACCGATCAGTGCCGTCATCAGGCCTGCTGCCGGAATAGTGATAAAGAAGGGGAGGTGAAAACGGGTCGCAAGGATGGCTGCGGTATAGGCCCCCACACCGAAAAAGGCTCCGTGACCGAGGGAAATCTGCCCGGTGAAGCCGATAAGGATGTTGAGACCGATCGCAGCAATAGCCGCAATGCCGATCGTGTTGATGACATAGAGCATGTATGGGCTTGCGAGCCAAGGAACGGTCGTAATGAGAAGCACGATGCCTATCGCACCCCAGAGGCGGCCAAAATCGGTTGTAAAAACCGTCAACTCCTGCGAATAGAGTTCACGGAAATTTCCACAGGGATGAAGCCGAAGTTTTTTCATTTGTCAGACCCGTTCAATTTCCTTCAATCCGAAAAGACCGTAAGGCTTTAAAAGCAAAATAAGCACCAGTATGATATAGGGAACAACATCACGAAGCGAAGGAGAAAGATATCCGCCGGTAAAGGTCTCCAGAAGACCGATGATGATCCCGCCGATGATGGCGCCGCCGATACTGTCGAGTCCACCGAGAATGACGACGGGAAAAACCTTAAGACCAATAGCCGAAAGATCGTGGACATTGACCCCGTTAATGATTCCCAAAACCATCCCGCTCATCCCGGCGACAAGGGCCGCTATCGCCCATGAGAGGGCGAAAACCCGTTTGACATGAACCCCGAGAGAGAGAGCGGCCTTCTGGTTGTCCGCAACGGAGCGCATATAGATCCCCTGTGAGGAGAATTTAAAGAAGAGGCCGAACAAGAGCAAAAAGATCATTCCGATAACCAGTGTTGCCGAGTATACGGGCGGGATGCGAACCATTCCCCAGTTTATCGTCAGCGCCTCAGGGAGAAAATTGGGATAGGTATGGAGATTCCCGCCCCAGATCAGTAGGATCAGACCCTTGAACATCGCAGCGAGTCCTACGGTCAGCATGATGACAAAGATGAGTGGTTCACCGATCAGCGGCCGAAGAAAGATCCTCTCTATCAGGATCCCGAGGAGGAAACAGCCGACGAGGGCCAAAAAAAATGCCAGAAGAAAGGGAAGCTTTGCCCAAACGATGAAGGCGAGAAAAAAATAGGCCCCGATGGCGAGCAGTTCGCCATGGGCGAAATTAAGCACACTGGAAGATTTGAATATCATGACAAATCCCATCGCCGAGAGTCCATAGAGAAAGCCTACTGAGATTCCACTGACTAAAAGCTGAATAAAAAAATCCATATATTCACTTCTTTCTTTTACAAAGCCTGAATGATACGAACGAGGGTATCGATTTCCCCAACCTGTCCGTCGCGATAGCGGATCTTCCCCTTGACACGGACCTCTTCCACACCGGAATACATCGCTTCGATGAGCTTCAGGTAGAGACCATAAACAAAACGACGGCGCACCTTCCCGGTCCGCGTCAGTTCGTCTTCGTCGGCGTCCAGAAGCTTATAGAGCAGGATAAATTTATGGATTTTCATGACCTCCGGCAACTGTTCATTGACCTTTCGCACCTCTTGCAGGATCAGTTCCTCGACGGCCGGCTGTTGTGAGAGGTCCATATAGGTCGTATAGGGGATCATTTTCTCCTCTGCCCAACTTCCTGTATTCCCGAAATCGATGTTGATCATGGCTGTCAGGTAGGGCCGACCCTCACCGAAAATCACCGCTTCTTTGACAAAGGGGCTGAATTTCAGGCGGGTTTCTATAAAATCCGGAGAAAAAGCCTCTCCGCTCTTGTTGCGGATGATCTCCTCTTTACGGCCGATGATCAACAAATGGCCGTCACGGTCAAGGTACCCGGCATCGCCGGTCCGGAGCCAACCCTGCAGGAAGGCCGCTTCAGTAGCCTGATAATCCTGATAATATCCCTGAAAGACGGAGGGACTGAATACGAGAACCTCCTGGTCTTCGGCGATCCGTACCTGAACACCAGGAAGGGGTCTGCCAACGGTCTCCGGTTTCACCTCATCATCCGGTTGGATCTGAAAGATCCCTGCAGATTCAGTCAGTCCATAGCATTGCTTCAGGTTAAGACCGATCGCCCGGAAAAAACTGATCACATCGGGACTGATGGGATGACCTCCCGTGTAGGCACTCTGAAAGTGTGCACAGCCGATACGGTCAAGAAGCGGTCGATAGATCGTCAGCGCGGCAAGACGATGGAGGCCTTTGAGGAGAGGGGAAAGAGGTTCTTTTTGGACCTGCCGTGCCAAAACAGCCCGCCCGATTCGTTCCGCTTCTCTGAAAAGTCAGCGTTTGATCCAACCCGCATCCGACATCTTGACTCTGATCCGGGAGGCCAGTTCTTCCCAGAAACGCGACGCCGTGATGATGCGTGAGGGACCGATTTCCCGGAAGTCTTCCATGACCGTTTCCGGCGTTTCCGGAAAGTTCATCGTCATCCCGCCAAGAAGCGCAACGCCAAGACCCCACATCTGATCCACAATCCAGGCCGGGGGTGACATGGAAATCCAGTTCTCACCGGGTTTGATGGAGACCGCCTTGATCCAGCTTTCCCCTATCGCCGTCAGGTTTCTGTGCGACAGCATGGCAAGCTTTGGCAGACCCGTCGTACCGGAGGTCTGGATCATCAGAGCCGTTTCCTCAGGCTTCCCTCGCTGCAGTTCTGAATTAAAAAGTTCAGGACGGTCTTGATCCAGTTTTTCCCCGATTTCCATCAGCTCACGGAAAGAAATGAGCCACGGATCACTCAGGTAGGATCCCATTCCCGTCGGATCGATATAAATAACCCGACGGACATGGCCGAGTTTATTGCGGGCAGAGATCAGCTTGTCAGCCTGCTCCTGGTCCTGGACAAAAACATACGCTGCCTGGATACGATTCAAGGAGACGGAAAGTTCGTCCGCAATGGCCGATGTGAAGAGGTTTAGTGTGATACCTCCCACTGCCTGGGACCCTAGCTCCGAAAAAAGCCATTCCGGATGGTTGTTGGTGATTAGCGCAACCGATTCACCACGACTACAACCCAGAGCGACCAATCCCATACCGGTATATCTGACATACCGCAGGTAATCCTCCCAGTGATAGGTCTGCCAGATTCCGTAGGCCTTTTCCCTTATAGCGGTATGGGACATACCAAATCTCGCTGCCTGATACGCCAGCAGCTGAGGCAGTGTTCCATTATATGACTGAATCTGTTGTCCTTGTTCCACGTCCAAAGAAATTCTACTCCCTTTTTTCAGATCCTGTCCGCATCGCCGAGATAGGCTTTGATCACTTCCGGATGGCTGATGATCTCCTCCGGTGTTCCTTCCGTCAGTTTTTCGCCGAAATTGAGCACCGCAATCCTCCGTGCGATGCTCATCACGATCGACATATCATGCTCGACAAGGATCATCGTCTGTCCCCAGGCACGGTTCAATTCCAACAGGAAACGGACCATGTCTTCCTTTTCCTCGAGGTTCATACCGGCAAAGGGCTCATCAAGAACAAGCAGGGCCGGTTCGAGTGCGAGGGCTCTTCCCAGTTCAACACGTTTCATCATCCCGTAGGGCAAAGAGCCGACAGGTTTGTTGCGAAGGGACTGTATTTCCAGAAAGTCGATAATCTCTTCCAGTATCCGCCGATGCAGGATTTCCTCCCGACGGACCGAAGGCAGGAAGAGACATGCCGGCCCCAATCCGTAACCGCTATGGGTGTGGCGGGCAAGAAAAAGGTTTGAAAGAACGGTCATCCCCGGAAAAAGCTCGATGTTTTGAAATGTCCGTCCGATTCCGATTCGAACCAGATTATGGGCGGGGAGATGGGTGATATCTTCTCCGTTGAAGATGATCTTGCCATCCTGGGGCCGATAGAATCCGGTGATACAGTTCAGAAGGCTCGTTTTCCCGGCGCCATTCGGACCGATGACCGCAAATAGTTCGCCGGTCCGAACTGATAGATGAATATTGTCAAGAGCGGTGACCCCGCCGAAACGGAGCGAAACTCCCTGGATCTCCAGTTCAGCCTTCCGTGCGGCCGTATCGCATCTTCTCATATATGGACGGTTTTCCCCGGAACGCCTTCATCCTCTGTTCCTCATACTTACGTACCCCGTTCAAGAGCCCCGCCTGGCGGGCGGGGCTCTTGAACGGTTGAATTCTTTAATTATTTACTTCTGGAGTTGAATCTTTTCTTTCCCGGGGACGTAAAAATTGGTCAGAGGCGTGAAGGAACCATCCTCTTTCACCTGGACGATCCTGGCGTTGAAAGAGGCACCATGATCCGTCTGGTGTATAGGTTACTGCGGGGATCAGCCCGCCAAAATCCTCTTTCTGGAAGGATTCCAGAGCGCGGTTGAGCGTTTCCCGGTTGATCTCCTTGAATTTTTCCTGGGCGCGGATCATCGCCCTCTCCATGATCATCCCAACGACGACCCCCTCCCAGTAGGAGGCGTCGAATTTATCGACGGTTTTGTACCGTTTCCAGAGTTCCTGCAATCACCTTCATGCCCGGCGTTTTTGTCCGTGGGAAGCCCTCCAGGAAACTGAATGCGGAGGCGATTCCGGATCAGCCCCTGTCCCATCTTGAAGAAATCGGGATCGGTCGATGTCCAGGTCCCCAGAAACGGCGGATCGTAACCGATCCGGTCTGCACTCCGGAAAGCTGTGATGATCGCGGCCGGAAGCATCTGGATGAAGATGTACTCCGCGCCGCTTTTCTGGAGACGGAGGAGCTCTGTTGTCAGATCGACTGTTATCGCGGGAAATTCCTCAATCGCGACGATGTTGATGTTCTGTTTCTCAGCATAGTCCCGGCTCGGTTTATGGATGGAGCGGCCATAGGCGTTGTTGTAAGTCAGGAGCCCCACTTTCGGCGCCTCCTTGCCTTTATGAATGGTTCGGATATAATCCAGTACTGCCTCGCAGTCCATGCGGTAACTCCCGAAGGGCAGGTACATGTATGCGATCGGCGGTTCTAATATCTCCCAACCCGTGGAATAGTTGATCGTCGGAATCTTATATTGCTGGATGATCGGTTTAGCGGCGAGTCCCTCGCCAACACCCCAAGTGGCAATCATATCAACTTCATCTTGAACTGCGAATTTCCGCACGGCCGCGACCGCCTCGGGAACTTTGTAGGCGGTATCCACCAGGATCATCTCGATCTTATTGCCGGCGACACCTCCTTTAACCTCGTTGACATAACGGAAATAGTCCTGCTGACCCTTGGCATGAAACTGTCCCCAGGTGGAAGCCGGACCGGTCAGGTTGATGGCCGCACCGACCTTGATCGTCTTGGCCGTTCCGGTATTCGGCCAGATCAAAGCGACGGCGAGTAACGCCAAAAAGATCCCTCTGCATGCTCTGTACATCACTTTCCCTCCTTTTAAAAAAAAGGCCGTGAATTGAATTCCACGGCCTCCACAAAAGAAAAGCCGTGGGCGGCAATTAGGTCTGCCCACGGCCGACGTTCCTGAAATATTTTACAGACGCGGCGGGCAGACCCCTGTAAAAAAGCTAAAAAAGCCTGGGAAAAAACACCGCCGAACATCTTTTACCGCCTGCCTGCTTGCTGACATTAGCATCGCTCCAATCTTTTGTTTTATAAAACAGGCTCTATCTAAATGTCAAGAGAAAAAATAAACCATTCCCGTCGCAAGCAGCGGGAAATACAACCCGAAGCGATTTAAATAGTGATCAGGAGCCGATTCCCAGTTTCTCAGTCCGGTAGTGAAGAGAATCGTAACTGATCTTGAGCAATTCGGCGGCTCTCGTTTTGGAACCCTGTGCCTTCAGCAGGGCCTTTTCTATCAAGGCTTTTTCAAATTTTTCGAGTTCTTCGTTAAGATTGATACCGGTATCCGGCAGTTCAGAAAGGAGAGTTCCCTCCTTCTTTGCCATTCCCTGCGACAGGATGAGATTTTCCGGAAGGATGATATTCGACGTCTCCAGTGCGATGCTGCGTTCGATGATGTTTTCCAGTTCACGTATATTCCCCGGAAAAGGGTACTGCATCAGCAACTCCAAGGCATAGGCGGATATCGTCCTGATCTCTTTTCCGAATTCCCGCGAATATTTCTCTATGAAGTGCCTCGTCAGGACCGGGATATCCTCTTTCCGCTCCCGGAGGGGAGGCAGATGGAAAGGGATGACGTTCAGACGGTAATAGAGGTCTTCCCGGAACAATCCCGATTTTACATTATCGGCAAGATTCTTATTGGTTGCCGAGATGATGCGGACGTCAACGCGAATATCCTCGGAGTCTCCAATGCGGCGGAACGTCTTTTCCTGGACGACCCTGAGGAGCTTGACCTGGAGCAAAGGGGGAAGCTCACCGATCTCATCAAGAAATACGCTCCCTCCGCGGGCGACTTCGAACAGCCCGGCCTTATCCGTATAAGCCCCGGTAAATGATCCCTTGATATAACCGAACAGCTCGCTTTCCAGAAGATTTTCCGGAATGCCGCCGCAGTTGATCACCATCAAGGGCATCTGTCTACGGGAACTGTTTTCATGAATCGCCCGGGCGACCAGTTCCTTACCCGTTCCGCTTTCGCCGAGAATCAGGACGTTGGCCGGGGTATCAGCCACCTTTTTGATTGTCGCATATAACTTGACCATCTCCCGGCTGTTGCCGATCATTTTCCCGAAGCCGCTGGCCTCTTCCACCTTTTTGAGAAACAGAGAATCATCTCGCTTTACCCCTTTTTTTGTCAGGGCGTCACGGATGATTTTTTTGAGATCCTCGATTGCGAAATCCTTTTCGATGTAATCATAGGCCCCTTCGTTCATGGCGGTTACCGCCGTTTCTCCGGAGGCGTAGGCCGTAATCAGAATGACCATGGTCTCCGGCGAAAGGTCCTTGACCTCGCGGAGGAAGGCGATCCCATCCATCTTCGGCATCTTGAGGTCCGTGATGATCAGATCGAACGTTTCCTTTCGGCATCGGGCGAGGGCTTTTCCGGCATCGGCGGAAGTACTGACGCTGGTATCCTTCTTCTGTCAGCATGATTTCCAGTAGCTCTCTCATCCCCTGGTCGTCATCCACCACAAGGATCTTTGCCATTTTAACCTCCCTCCTCATGAGAAACGTCCGCAATCTCTATCGAACCGTTAACCGGAATCCATAGGGTGAAGAGTGTTCCTTTTCCAGATTCGCTTTGCACATGAATCTTTCCATCATACACTGCCATAATCCGACTGACTACCGCCAACCCAAGTCCCGTTCCCGTGTCGCGGGTTGTATAAAAAGGTTCGAATATTTTTTTTAAATCCTGTTCCTCCATGCCAAAACCGCTATCGCCGATGCTGATTTCCACACCGTCTCTTTCCCCGCTCCGGGCCGGATTCGCTTCAACCTTGAGCACCCCACCCTCCGGCATGGCCTGAACCGCATTGAGAATCAGATTCCAGATGACCTGCCTGATTTCCATTTTATTGGCTCTAATATGTAGAGGCTCGTCTGCTAAAGCCATAGAGACATCCAGTCCTTCATGCCAGTCAGCGACGCAGCGCAGTGACTCTATGACTTCCCTGATCGTTTCCCTGATGTCGAGCATCTCACGAATGCCCGGTGCAGGTCTGGCCATCAAAAGAAAATCCTTCAGGAAGCTCTCCAACTGGTCCTTTCCGCGGAGAATGATCTTCATCAGCCTGGCATTGGTTTCATTCCTCGTAAGATCTTCTCTTAACATCTGAATCGAACCGCTGATAGAGGCCAGCGGATTACGGATCTCGTGTGCAAGACCTGCCGCCATCTCGCCAATGAAGGCGAGTCTTCGGCTTTTTTCCAGAGACTCCTTCATTTCGTTGATTGTCGTGAGATCCTGAAACACGATGATGTTGCCGATTAAAACACCCGAAGGATCTCTTAGCGGAGAAACGGAGCCGCCGAGAACCAGTTTCCTCTCATCGCCTGTCAGAAATGACGTTTCGAAACGGGTTTTGATCAGTGATCTTTTCCCATCGATCTCAAATTCTGTTTGCAGAGGAGGGGGATGCGAAAAAATATCTGATAATTTTCGATTTCCTATGTCCCGAAATGACAATCCAGTGATTTCGGTGGCTGCCCGATTGAAGGATTTAATCTGTCCATTGAGATCGATGGTCAGAATGCCCGTATCTACAGATTCGATGATACTCCGATGGAGAAGATCGAGCTGGTCAAAGGCGCCCTGTTTTTCTGCAAGGAGGGTTCTGGTTTTCCTCTCCTGTTCCACGACGAAACTCGCCAGAAAGGCGATGAGATAAAACGAGAGAATATGGGTGATGATTCGGGTGAACACATAACCTGCGTTCAGTGGATAATCCGGTATATGATCAGCAAAGAGGGGATATATCACACCGTTGAGTTCCAGATTGGAAAAAAAACCGTAAAAGATGCCGGCAGCCGAGGCGATGATAAAACCGCCCTTCCTGGCCAGAAAGATGACGGAATAGATGACAATGAGGGGATAGAAGACGGAATAGATGCTGCGGATGCCTCCGGTGGCATAAACCATCGCCGTGACCAGTGCGATATCGCAGATGCTCTGAATGTAAATGTTCAGGGAAATATTCGGGAGATATTTCGGAAGCAGGAGGAAAAGAATGGATAAGAATGTATGTCAGAAGAATCGTGTTAAAAAGCATCGATACGGATATCGCCGACTGTGACTCCATCCCCATGATTTCAATGAATGTGGTCAACCCCAGGAGAAAGGTGACGATGATCACCCTCGCCAACATCAGCCAGCGAAAGCGAGAGGTCAGGTATTCAGGGTATTTTGAATTATCGGCCATTTTTCTCTCGACTCACTATTTTCTCTGTCTGCCGGATTATCGCTTTTATGCGTAAGCTACTTTCAGTCCTTTAAAAAGTCAACAGACTTGCCAAACTTAAATCCACTTCTTGCCTATCCTGATCGTCGAGGCATCTTACTTTATCATAGTGTGCGATGAGATTTAGAGAAATATTGAGTGCAAGTCATATTGACAGGCGTACGTTTTCTTTCTATAAATAACCTTCAGCTCATTGTTTCGATCCGTACTGGTACTGAAACGGTGGTTGATCATGTCCAGGCCGGTCATCCCTCTTGTGATAGCGCTCATGGCAGGCATCTCCTGCAGCTATCTCTTTAAGATTCCTGATCCGCTTGTTCAAATCACACTGACCGCCGCACTGGTCCTTACTCTCCTGGCACTGACAAAAAAATGGGGAAATGTTTTTTATCCCGCCCTTCTTTTTTCCCTATTTTTACTGGGTATCCTGGAGATGAATATTTATCTCCACCCCCATCTTGATCAAGACCACATCAGTCATTTTATAGGATCTGAAAAAATAAATGCTGAAGGTGTGATATGCGAGAATCCTCAAGTATCACCTGAAAAAACTGAACTGATCGTTTGTGTCTCCAGAATACTCATGAACGGTCAATATATTCCTGTTTCGGGACAGGTGCTCCTCAATGTCCGGGAGCCTTACCCCTTCCATTACGGTGACGCCGTCCGTTTCCATTCCAGGCTGAGAATCCCCCATAATTTCAGCAATCCCGGCGGCTTCGATTATGAAAGATATCTCCGTTTCCGTGGGATTCTGGTGCGGGGATTTGTAAATGACGCAGCGGGAATTATCATCCTTCGCAGGGAAATCGGGAATCCACTCCGGATTCGGCTGGAACGTTTCCGTGAGCTCATCCGGAAAACGATCCTTGACACTGCACCCGACACAGAGGGAAGGATAATTCAGGCAATGATCCTCGGTGATCAAAAGGAAATACCGAAAGAGGTGATGGAGAAATTCAACCGGACGGGAACCACTCACATCATTGCCATCTCAGGGTTCAATATCAGTATTGTCGCCCTGTTTTCCCTCTTTGTGGTTCGACTGCTCCTGAAATCCTCGGAGTATCTTCTGCTGAGATGGAACATGGTCATGATCTCGACACTATTTTCCATCCTGATCGTCATTCTCTATACTTTTATCGCCGGAGCGGGGATTTCCGTCATCAGGGCATCCGTCATGGTTGTGATCTTCATGGCGGCCATCCTGATCAATCGGGAAAGAGACCTGTACAATACACTCGCCCTTGCCGCATTTTCTCATCCTGATTGTCAGTCCATACTCTCTTTTTGATATCTCCTTTCAACTTTCCTTTGTTGCCGTGGCCTCGCTCCTCTTTCTGACGCCCAGACTGGCGACTCTCCTCGCTCCACCTCTTGCGTCAGATTCCATCGTTCTGACACGGAAAAAATGGCTTCCTAAACCATCTTAAGAAGGCCCTGCGTACACTTGAGTCATCTTTTTCTTTGTCTCCCTTAGTGCCACACTCGGCACCCTTCCTCTGATCCTTTTCTATTTCAACCGGCTGTCGCTCGTGACCCTTATCGCAAACATGATTGTCGTTCCCATTCTCGGCATTATTGCCATCCCTTTTTGTCTGCTCATCGTTATTGCCGTGCCAATTTCGCCATGGCTGGCGGATATCATCATTCAGATCTCAGCACTTCTCGTGAGAATATCCCTTTCTCTTACAGAAAGACTTGCGTCATTACCCTGGTCTTCGGTTTTTGTCTCCACACCCACGCTTCTGGAAATCGCGGCCTTTTATCTTCTCCTGATCTCGGCCGGTTTCTGGCTGGAGCAGTTGAAGAACAGAGAGAAAAGAACTGCAAAAACAAGAAAAATGAGTTTTCTGTACAAAGTGATTCCGGTTCTGCTGATCCTTTTTTTCATCAGTTGACGGAACTTGGATCTATTTAAAGGGGCTGCAGAAGGGAAAGCTCAGCCTGACTGCTGTGGATGTGGGTCAGGGGAGTGCCATTCTGGTCCGCCTTCCCGGCGGGCAGCGGATGCTTGTGGACGGGGGTGGGTTTTTTGATGAAAGCTTTGATATCGGAAAATATGTATTGGCGCCATTCCTCTGGCATGAAAGGATCAGCAGGATCGATATCATCGTCTTGACTCACCCCCACCCCGACCATCTACAGGGTCTGCTTTTTATCCTCGAAAATTTTCACGTGGGCGAGGTATGGACCAACGGAGAAAGATCAGATTCACCCCTCTACCATTCCTTTCTCCAGATCATTCGAGATCGGGGGATTGTCATGAAGGCCATGTCGGATATGACACCGGAGATGAATGTATCCGGGGTCAGCGTTCGTATTTTGAATCCTCAGGGAACTTCTACCGCTCATCATACTACGGCTTCTTCCCTTACACTTGAAAATACTGAAATGGGTGAAACAAGGACTCTGTCCATCCCACCCGTGCCAGTCAAAAAAAGATCCACGCGTTTCCGACGAAGTCAATGAACGTTCCCTTGTCATGAAACTCTCTTTCGGCAGACGGACCTTTCTCCTGCCGGGGGATATCACGGAAATCTCAGAATCGCGCTTGGTTAACTCTGCTTTCGATCTTAAGAGCGATGTGCTCTTTGTACCTCACCATGGCGGTTCTCGTTCCAGTAGCATTCCTTTTCTCGAAAAGGTCAGACCACAGATGGCCGTCATCAGTTGCGGCTTCGACAATGTCTTTCGCTTTCCCCATCCGGAGACGCTCAGGAGGTTTGAACTCCTGGGGACCCGTATCTACCGTACCGACCGGGATGGCGCCGTAACGATCGTCACAAATGGAAATGACCTCCAGAGCAGTGTTTTCCGACCCGGCAGCTCCTGATCGTCGTCGGTGCCTGTTACGCTACTCATTTCTGTTGCGTTTGTCTGATCGATATGTTAGTCAAATCCAGCTTAAATTGAACTGCATTTGAAGAGGTACAACTGATGGAGATCATCACCGCCGTCAAAGGTTTCAAGGACATTCTTCCCCCTGAGACAGACAAGTGGCGGCATATAGAAGATACAGCCAACCGATGTTTTTCGCACTTTCGGGTTCAGCGAGATCCGTATTCCCCTCTTGGAGAAGACCGAGCTTTTCCGCCGGGGGATAGGTGAATCCACAGATATCGTCGAGAAAGAGATGTATTCCTTTCTCGACCGGGGCGAGGAATCCCTGACACTCCGTCCGGAAGCCACTGCCTCGGTCATCCGCGCCTATCTGGAACACACACTCCATGCCGTCGAATCCGTGACGAGGCTCTTTACCATCGGTCCCATGTTCAGGAGGGAGAGGCCGCAAAAGGGTCGCTACCGCCAATTCCATCAGATCGATGTCGAGATCCTCGGTCCCGATGATCCACGCACCGATGCCGAGCTTATCCTGATGCTGATCCATTTTCTTGACCGCCTCGGGCTGAAAAACCTCGCTCTTGAAATCAACTCCCTCGGTTGTGATGCATGCCGTCCCGCTTTCCGGTCGGCTGTCGTCCAATTTCTCCGAGGCAACGAGGAGGAACTCTGCGGAGACTGCCTGCGGCGGATCGGCACCAATCCGCTGCGCGTTTTCGACTGCAAAGTGGAAAAATGCGGGGAGATCATCTCGCAGGCCCCGCGGTTGACGGATTTTATCTGTGCGACCTGCCGTGAACATTTTGCACGCGTCCAGAATTGCCTGACCCTTTTTGAGATTTCCTATACCGTGAATGCAAAAATGGTCCGTGGACTCGACTACTATACAAGAACCACATTTGAAGTAAAAACGGAATTCCTTGGCGCGCAGAATGCCATCCTGGGTGGCGGACGATACGATCATCTCGTGCGGGATCTTGGCGGTCCTGATATTTCGGGTATAGGATTTGCGATCGGCATGGAACGTCTGGCAGCGCTGATTCCGGATCAGCAAAAGAATCCTGCGGATAGTCCTTTCCTTTTCATCGCCGCCCTTGGCGAACAAGCTGTGGATAAGGCATTTTTTCTGTCCAACCGCCTGCGGATGAGGGGAATTCGGGTCGAGACGGACCCTTCAGGCAGGAGTTTGAAGAGTCAGATGAAGAGGGCGGACAAACTGAACAGCACCTTTGTTCTGATTGTCGGTGAAAGGGAGATTTCTGAAAACCGGGCTCTCCTCAGGAACATGCAGTCCAGCACCCAGGAAGAGATCGCTCTTGATCAACTTGAAGAAACCATCATGAAGATAGCGAGGTAAGAAACATTGTCTGACTTCTTGACGATTTTAAAAAGGACCCATTACTGCGGCGACCTGAACGCTTCCCATGTCGGAGAGGAGGTGGTCCTGATGGGATGGGCCCACCGGAGAAGGGATCACGGCGGTGTGATCTTTATCGATCTGAGGGACCGGGAGGGACTTGTCCAGGTCGTGTTCAATCCGGAAATCAGCGCCGGCTGCCATAACGAGGCGGGGAGGATCAGGTCTGAATTTGTCCTTGCCGTAAAGGGCCTTGTTCGCAAGCGACCGGAAGGGATGGAGAATCCCGATCTGAAGACCGGAGCGATTGAAGTCATGGCAAATGATCTGGAAATTCTCAACGAATCGAAGACTCCCCCTTTTGTCCTCGACGGTACGGCGGAGATCTCCGAAAACGTCCGCCTCAAGTACCGCTATCTGGATCTCAGACGACCAGAGATTCAGAAAAACCTCATCCTGAGAAGCCGTGTCGCCGCTGCGACACGGGAGTATTTCTGCCGGGAAGGATTCATCGAGGTGGAAACCCCCTTCCTGACGAAAAGCACTCCGGAAGGCGCCCGGGATTATCTGGTCCCCAGCCGCGTCAACCAGGGAATGTTCTATGCCCTCCCCCAGTCGCCGCAGATCTTCAAACAGCTGCTGATGGTTTCCGGTTTCGACCGCTATTTTCAGATCGTCAAATGCTTCCGGGACGAAGACCTCCGGGCCGACCGACAGCCGGAATTCACCCAGATCGACGTGGAGATGTCCTTTATTACCCAAGAGGATATTATACTGATCATGGAAGGGATGATCGCCCATCTCTTTTCGACCTGTCTCGGAAGAGCACTGCCCCTCCCCTTCCCCCGGATCTCCTATCAGGAAGCGATGAGCCGCTTCGGAAAGGACAGCCCCGATATGCGTTTCGGTCTGGAAATCCGTGACCTGACGGATATCTTGAGGAATTCGGGATTCAAGCTCTTCGCGGAGATCGCCTGCGGCGGCGGCGTGATCAAGGCCATCTGTATCGAAAACGGGAATTCGCTCTCCCGCAAGGATCTGGATGAGCTCAGGGATTTTGTCGCCCAGTACGGGGCGAAGGGTCTGGCCTGGGCAAGGGTTATCCCGGAAGGCTGGACTTCGCCGATTTTTAAATTCCTGACCCCTGCAGAGGTGGCGGCTATCAATGGGAAAATGGACGCTCGCGAGGGCGCTGTTCTCCTTTTCGTGGCCGATACGCCGAATGTGGCTCGCGACGCCCTGGGTAACCTCCGGATCCACCTGGCGAAGAAGCTGGGCCTTATCGATCCCAAGGCCCTGGCCTTTACCTGGGTGACCGAATTTCCCCTCTTCGATTACAGCGAGACGGAAAAGCGGTTCGTTTCCACACACCACCCTTTCACGTCGCCGGTCCTGGAAGAGATACCCCTGATCGAAACGGACCCGGGAAAGGTCCATGCCCGGGCCTATGATCTGGTCCTCAACGGGTCAGAGGTAGGGGGAGGCAGCATCCGGATCCACCGGAAGGAGGTGCAGGCACTGATTTTCAAGGCTCTTGGTCTGAGTGACGAGGAGGCGAAGAACAAGTTCGGTTTTCTCCTCGATGCTCTGGAATACGGGACGCCTCCCCACGGCGGGATCGCCTTCGGCCTTGACCGGCTGGTCATGCTGATGACCGGCGCGGAGTCCATCCGGGATGTGATCGCCTTCCCCAAGACCCAGAAGGCCACCTGTATGCTGACGGACGCCCCGTCGCAGGTCAGTGTGGAGCAGCTCATGGAGCTTTCGCTGAAGGTCGTGACCTGATCTTTTTCATTGACAAACCCCGGCGATATGCCTAAAATTCGATCATGGAAAGATTCCGGATCGCCAAACCATTACGAATCTCTCATTACTTTGGGAATATGACGTTCATTGGAGAAAAAAGAAAGAACAGACAACGGTTAGGCGCAACCGCCCGCGGGGCGTTGCCGTCGCACACCATATTGACATCCGGATGACATCATCCGGAGTCAGGGGCAGCGAGGGCACAGTTTATTTATGTGCCCTTTTTTTATTTGCACAAAGTCATTTGAATACTTAAAAAGGATGGGGGACCGGAGAGATGGCAAGATGGAACAAAGACAAAAAGGTACTCGATCACGAGCATACGAACTTTTGGAAATTTGATCTCAAGGAGGTTCCGGAACCGAACCTCCAGAAGGATGTCTTTCCCTATGACGAGGTCTGCCGGATCGATTTCGACCACCGGATCATTTCGATCAATCCCGCGGAGGACATGTTTATTACCGACACGACTTTTCGGGACGGGCAGCAGGCAAGGCCTCCCTATACCGTCCAGCAGATCGTGGATCTCTATACGCTGATGAGTCGCCTGGGCGGACCCAACGGAGTGATCCGTCAGTCGGAATTCTTTCTGTACAGCACAAAGGATCGGGAGGCGGTGGAGAAGTGCCAGTCTCTTGGATTACGCTATCCGGAAATCACCGGCTGGATCAGGGCCAGTAAAGAGGATGTCCCGCTGGTCAAACAGGCGGGACTGAAGGAAACCGGGATTCTCACCTCCGTCTCCGATTACCATATCTTTCTGAAGCTGGGAAAGACGCGGAGAGAAGCGCTGGAAGACTATCTCGGCATCGTCCGTTCCATTCTCGATGCGGGTATCATCCCCCGCTGTCATTTTGAAGATATCACCCGGGGCGACATCTACGGTTTCTGCATCCCCTTTGCCATCGAACTGATGAAATTGAGAGAGGAAAGCGGTATCGATATCAAGATCAGGCTCTGCGACACCATGGGATACGGCGTGACCTATCCCGGCGCCGCCCTCCCCAGAAGCGTGGACAAGCTCGTCAGGGCATTCATCGAGGATGCGGGAGTTCCCGGTCATCTTCTCGAGTGGCATGGTCACAATGATTTTCATAAGGCCATGATCAACGCGACCACCGCCTGGCTCTACGGTTGCAGCGCTGCAAATACCACATTGCTCGGACTCGGCGAACGGACGGGAAACCCGCCCATGGAGGGGTTGATCATCGAGTACATCAGCCTCCGCGGTCATTCAAACGGGATCGATACGACCGTCATCACCGATATTGCCCGCTATTTCGAAAAGGAGATCGGAATTCGGATACCGCCGAATTTCCCGTTTGTGGGGGCGGATTTCAACGTGACCAGGGCCGGTGTTCATGTCGACGGCCTGATCAAGTGTGAAGAAATTTACAATATCTTCGATACGACAAAGATTCTGAAACGGCCGATCATCCCGATGATCACCGACAAATCCGGCAAGGCCGGGATTGCCTTCTGGATCAATGCCCATCTCGGGCTCACGGGGGATGACGCCATTGACAAGCGTCACCCCGGCGTCTCCCGAATCCATAAGTGGATTACCGAGGAGTACGACGGCGGCAGGATGACCGGGATCTCGAATGAAGAACTGGAAAAACGGGTAAGAAAGTACCTGCCCGAGCTTTTCATGTCCGATCTGGAGAAGATCAAGTTCATGGCCGCTCAGGCGGCTGTGACGGTCGTCAAAAAGGTTATCGATCATCCGGATATGATGACGATGAAACCGGAGCTCCAGGAGCCGGTCATGCAGCAGTTCATCGAAGAGAATCCTTCGATCCAGTTCGCCTATGTCGTCGACATGAACGGACGAAAAACGACACGGAATATTACCAATATAGCCGATCGTTCCAAGTACGAGAACTACGGCATCGGGACGGACCAGTCGGACCGGGAGTGGTTCATCAAACCGCTCCAGTCAGGCAAGATCCATGTCACCGAATTCTACATCTCCAAGATGACCGGGGCGCTCTGCATTACCGTCTCTGCACCGATCATGGACGAACGGGACGAGATGGTCGGGATTTTTGGCGTCGATATCAAATTCGAGGACTGGGTCAAGCGTGCAGAAGATATTGCCGAGGCGACACAGATCGCCCTCAGGGGGGAGTACGAGGCAAAAACGCGATCGGACCGCTGGCTGTAAGCTACGGCAAGGATTTCGTGACTTCTTATTCCCCATCAATCTGCCATTGATCGTAGGGACGATCCTTCACCCGCGCGGAATAAGGTGAAAGCTCCATGATGAACCGGGAGGGGCTCACGGGAAGTTGACCCATCCCCCGCGCATAATCGGTCAGGGGATAGCAGAGATAGAGATGATCCTTCGCACGCGTGACTGCCACATAGAAAAGACGGCGTTCCTCCTCCTCTCCTCCGGGTTCCTTCAGGGCGCGGGCGAGCGGCATCATCCCTTCGCTGCACCAGACCATGAACACCGCCATCCATTCCAGTCCCTTCGCCTGGTGAATGGAGGAAAGCACGACGCTGTCTTCGACACTCCCTTCCGGACGGCTCTCTTCCGTTATGCCGGTCAGAAGCGCCAGTTCACTCAGAAAATCCTCGAGAGTGGAAAACCGGGAGGAAAAGTTTGCCAGTTGGAGGAGATCTTCCTCTCGGGAGGCGGCATCGGTATACTTTTCCCGCAGAAGATCGCGATATCCGTTTTTCAGAATGACGTCGATGAGCTCCGGCGGGCTGGTGCTGCCCGAGCCATGGAGGGTGCAGAAGGTTTCCTGAAATCGGCTGAGACCCGGAACGGCTCCCTTGGTGGCGCATCCCTTGAAATCCTTTGTTAAGACCGCCGCATGGGGATCGGAAAGGGCGGAAACATAACACCAGACCTTATCCGCTGTGACCCTGCCGATCTTAGCGTACAGCCCCAGAACCCGTTTCCAGGCGAGCTCATCCCGCGGATTGACGAGAATCCTCAGGTAACCCGTTACATCCTTGATATGGGCCTGCTCAAAGAAACGGATGCCCGGAGCGGATCTCGAAGGGGATTCCCCGCCGGGTCAGCTCCATCTGGATCTCCATCGAGTGGTAGTGGGCGCGGTAGATGACGGCCATTTCTCCGAGGGGGATACCGCTCCGGTGGAGTTCGATGATCCGCTGGGCGACGAAATCGGCCTGTTGAAGGACGTTTCTGGCCGGGACGAGAACGGGACGCAGCCCTCGCTCCCGGACCGCCCGCAGGGTTTTCTGAAACTGATTCTCGTTATTGGTGATGCTCAGATTGGCCAGGTGAAGGATTTCCGGAGTGCTGCGATAGTTCGTCTCCAGCTTGAAGATCCGGCAGTCAGGATAACGGTCGGGAAAGCGCATGATGTTTTCGTAATTCGCCCCTCGAAAAGAGTAGATACTCTGGGAATCATCACCCACCACCATCAGGTTCCGGTGTCCGGAAGCGAGCAGATCCATGATCTCCGCCTGGAGTGTGTTTGTGTCCTGATACTCGTCAACGAGAACATGGAGGAAGCGTCCGGCGTAGGACTCCCGTACTTCGGGAAACTTGAGGAGGAGCTCCCGCCAGTTGAAGAGGAGATCATCGAAATCCATCATATCGAGTTCCTTCTTTCGCTTGCGATAACGTGCGGCGACGGCGGTGATCTCCTCCGCGCGGTGTGAAAAGAAGGGGTATCGGGAGGCGATGACATCGAGAAAAGGGGTCTCCGTATTGACGGCAAGGCCGATCATATCCCCTATCACATCCCCCCGGGGGAATTTGTCGGCCTTGGCATCGATGCCGATCTCCGCGATACAGGTGTTGATCAGCTGCCGTGCGTCTTCACTGTCCAGGATGGAGAAATTTCGCGTGTATTCCAATCGTGGCGCATGCGCCCGGAGCGTCAGATGGGCACAGTGGTGAAAGGTTCCGCCCCACAGTCCGCCGATCGCCCGGCCGATCAGCGTCTCCACCCGAGTGAGCATCGACCGGGCTGCCTTGTTCGTAAATGTGGCAAGGAGAATCCGTTCCGGTGGTACACCGCTCTCCATGAGACGGGCCACTCTGTAAGTCAGCGTCCGCGTCTTCCCGCTCCCCGCACCGGCGATGACCAAAAGCGGGCCTCCCTCTTCCATGACCACACGGAGCTGTTCCGGGTTCAGTTCTTTATCGTAATCGATCATCGACCTTCTTCCTTTCAAAGTCGGGACGGACTATAGGGTAAAATTCCCGACCGGTCAAGGAATTCGGAGCGACCTGTTTTTCTTGACATTTTTCATTTCCCACTTCTATAGTACATCAATTCGGATTCGCACCCATTTATCCGCTTTTATGGAAATTCTGATGGAAGAGCAAATATTAGGACCGGTCCGCTTTCTTCCCGGCGAAAACCGGGGACGTTATCCTTACTGCAATTCCATCTATATCGAGGGGGCCGGGATCCTCATCGATCCGGCTTCCGATCGGGAAAGACTCATCCGGCTCCGAGCCGAACAGGGTGTGAAGATGGTCTGGCTCAGCCACTGGCATGAGGACCACTTCATGCATCTGGACCTCTTCGACGACCTCCCCCTCTGGGTATCTCCTCAGGATGCGCCGCCTCTGGCCGATCTCTCCACCTTCCTCAGATGGTACGGATTTTCCGAAGAGGAACAGCGTTTCTGGAGACCGATCCTCCGCGATCAGTTTCATTTCCGGCCCAGGCATCCGGCCCGTCATCTCATCGGCGGCGAAACGATCAACCTCGGTCCGCTCTCGGTAGATGTCATCGCCACCCCCGGTCACACCCCCGGCCATCTGGCCTTCTTCTTCCGGGAGGCCTCCCTCCTGTTTGCCGGAGATTACGACCTTACCCGTTTCGGGCCCTGGTATGGCGATCTCTTTTCAAGTATCGATCAGACGCGGGTCTCCATCGACCTCCTTCAGAAGATACCGGCCGGGATCGTTATGACCGGCCATGAAACCGGTGTCTTTGTTCAGCCTTTGAACGGACTCTGGGAGAGATACGGTGAGGTCATCACGGAAAGGGAAGAGAAGCTGCTTAAGGTCCTTGAAAAACCGGAAACCCTGGAAGCGATCGTCGAGTCATGGATCATCTACGGGAAGCCGAGGAAGCCGAAAGAGTTTTTTGCCTTCGGAGAGCGGGCCCATATGAAAAAGCACCTGGAAGACCTTCAAAAACGCGGGATTGTCGTCCAGGAAAACGATCTCTATCGAAAAAAACCTCTTTCATCAGACTCTAGGGAATAAAACCGATCTCCCTGGCAAACTCGAACTGTCTTGGCCATGGCAGTCCCGGATGGGCACGATCAAAGGGCTCCGCACCGATCTGCCGGAGGGAAGCCTCATCAACGGTCAGAGGATGACTGCCGCCGATGAATCCGTAATCCATCGCAATGACGGGATGCTTCCCTTCAAGACAGTCGCATTCTGCGGTGATGTTCAGAAGGGCGTTGATGACCAGTGTCTTCTTCCCGATCTCTTTCCAGAGCGCCGCCGCCGTTTCGACGAGCCTCTCCTGAAAGAGCTTCACATCCGTCCCCCAGATGATCTTCAGGGCCATCTCCGGGCAGAGGGCGATGCACTGCGAACACCCGATGCAGGTTTTTAAGTCATATTTCGGTTCGCCTTCCGTTGGGAGAACGGCCGCCCCTGTCGGACAAACCTCGGCGCAAAGACCACACCGGGTGCATTTCCCCGCGATCAGGCGTGGATGGGCATCCGCATGCATCCGTTGCTTCTGAGCGCGGGAGGCAAATCCCATCGAGATATTCTTGATCGCGCCGCCGAACGCCGATTCAATGTGTCCCTTGAAGTGGGAAAAGATCACGAATCCGTCTGCCTTCCGGATGATCCCGGCCACCTGAACCGTCGAAAAGTGCCGATAACCGGAAGGAATCTCCAGGATGTCGCGGCCGTCCATGCCGTCTCCGATCAGGACGGGACAGCCGAGGTAAGTCTCCGTGAAGCCATGGTCGGCCGCCGTCTTCAGGCTGTCCGCAGCAGTCCGGCGACCTCCGGAATAGAGCACGGTGGTATCGAAGACAAAGGGTTTGATCCCGGATGCAAGAAGCCAACGGACGATCTCCCGGGTATAGAGGGGAGGCAGAAAGCCCTCATTCCCCCTCTCACCCCAGTGGATCTTGATCCCCACCCTGTCTCCGGGTTTATAGGGTTTTATCATGCCGTCCAGCAGACGGCGCAACGTTTCAGCGGTGTGGCCGGGCAACAAAAAAATATCGGACATGGGCAACCTCATAGTCAAGTTTTCAGTCAGCTCTCTTTTCAATCTGTTTAATCAAATCGTTAAAAAGTAATTGATGACTGGGTAAAAAGGCATACCAGTAAACCTTTCCGAAAAAATCCTGCGGCTGATAGTAGGCGATCACAGCAAGTCTTCTTTTGGAACCTTCATCATCGATCTTGAATTCCAGCCATGCCTTTCCCGGCAACTTCATCTCCGCACGGAGCAGAAGCCGGGCATCTTTCTGCAGGTCCTCGACGCGCCAGTAATCGATGACGTCATTGATCCTCAACTGGGTCCGGCTTTTTCTTCCCCTCGCCGCGCCGACGCCCATCAGGATTTTGTCAACGACTCCCCGTAAGCGCCATACCCAGTTGTTCGAAAACCAGCCTTCTTTTCCACCGATCATGCAGATGCATCTGAAAAGCGAGGAGGCCTCTTTGGGGGTATACAGAGAATAGGTGTTTGTGTACCGCGGTCCGCCTTTGAGTTCATCCAGCTTCAGCGCCAATTCATGAGCCGGAGGATAAGCATCCGACCAGCGGGTATGAATCCTGTCCTGTTCTTCCCGGTTCATGGCCCGGATGATGGCTTCTTTATAGCTCAATGGTTCAAAAGGCAAGTATTGCCGTATGGTATCATTCTGGCAGATCACTTCATTTTTCAGCCCCTCCATGAGGGAGCGGGTAATAGGAGCAGGGATGGGAGTAATAAGCCCCCCTATATAAGAATACAATGGCAGATAGGAAAAGAAAGGCAGGAATACTCTCTTCTTGCTCAGCAGGTCGGCACGGATCTTGCAACATCTCAGAATAACTCAAGATATCTTTTCCTCCGATGTCGAAAGATCCTCCTGAAGTGGCGGGGATTTCCAATACGCCCACCAAATATTTGATCACGTCGCGGATGGCTATCGGCTGGCATTTCGTCTTTGCCCAACGAGGGTATCAAAATGACAGGAAGTCTTTTCACCAGATGCTGAATAATTTCATAGGAGGCACTCCCGGAGCCGATGATGATGGCCGCTCGCAAAGCCGTGACCGGGACATTTCCCTTTTTCAGTTCTTCGGCCACCTGTATCCGACTTTGCAGATGCAGCGATAGTTTCGATTGTGTGTCGCCAAGACCTCCGAGGTAGATGATCCGTTTAATCCGATTCTCTTCTGCGGCAATCCGAAAATTGACAGCCGCCTGTATATCCGCTGAGGCAAATTCCTTTTGTCCCAACAGGAGGGAATGAATCAAATAATAGGCTGTATCGATATCCTTGAGTGCCATTCTCAGTTGATTCAAATCGAGGGCATCCGCAGCGACAATCTCTACATCGGGCCATAGCTCTCGATATCCCGGTGAATGAGCTCTGACCATGACCCTGAGTTTATATCCTCTCGCCAGCAGTTCAGGCACCAATCGTCCACCGACATATCCGGAGGCGCCCGTGACTAATATTTTCCCCATTCCGGTCAACGGCCGGGACGGCAAGTCATGACAGAAAAGGGAATCTGCTTCCAGTGACTGAAAAGATGAATGATCAGATGATAGGACAACGGCCATTTGACCCTTCTTTTTGGCTTAATCTGATAAGTCGGTAATAGCATTCCTGCCTGTAGTTATCGTTCCATCTTTTTTTAAAAGCAAGTCATAAGTTGATGACGCCGCAAATCTCCATCTATGTCAAAGCATGTATAGTAAACTGCTGTCTTTGCCCAATCATCCCTTTTTCTTGACATGCAAGTCACCGTCCCTTATTCTCCATCAAGGGGAAAAGTGAATTTTTAAGGGAGGATAAATGGACAGCAGCCAAAAACCGCGAGTGGTCGTGATCGGTGCCGGTTTCGGCGGCCTCTGGGCCGTTCGAACCCTGGCCGGAACCCCTTGTGATATCCTCGTTCTTGATCGGAACAACTACCACACCTTTCTCGCCCTCCTCTACCAGGTGGCGGCTGCCGAGCTGGAGGCGGAGGATATCGCCTATCCCGTTCGCAGCATCTTCGGAAAACTTCCCTGCTGTCGATTTTGCTCTGACCCAGGCCCGTCGCATCGACATCGAAAAACGTCTTGTGGAAACGGACAATCAAGCATTTCCTTACGACTATCTGATTCTGGCTACGGGGAGCGTGCCCCATTC
Source organism: uncultured delta proteobacterium (assembly GCA_963842685.1). Classification (GTDB taxonomy): domain Bacteria; phylum Desulfobacterota; class Syntrophia; order Syntrophales; family UBA5619; genus JAKAFS01. Next base: position 65,914 of record CAWJHT010000065.1, read on the forward strand.
TTTCGGTATACGGGGGGTTGATGACCATGCCTTTTTCCTGAAGACCCTGGAAGAAGGAGTGACCTTGAAGAACCATATCATTTGCTGTTTCGAAAGGGCGGCCCGGCAGGTCGATACGGCAGGGAAGGGCCGGCATTCTGACATTCGTCATCGTGGGAGGCGGCGCCACGGGGGTCGAGTACGCAGGCGCGCTGAGTGAACTCGTTCACGGTCCCATCGTCAGTGACTATCGGAAGATCGATTTTCGCTCCGTGCGGATCATCCTCCTGGAAGGCTCAGACAGTCTGGTTGGCAGCATGCCGGAGTCCATCCGCTCCTATACGTTCGAGAGGCTCGTGAAGATGGGCGTTGAAGTGCGTTTAAGAACGAAGGTGGTGGAGGTGACCCCGGAATCGGTCCTCCTGGATAATGATGAGACCATTTCCACCCGGACCGTTGTCTGGACAGCCGGCGTTCGGGGGGAACCTCTGGCATCCCTTTCCGGCATACCCACCGGTCGCGACGGACGGGTGTCCGTCCTGCCCACACTGCAAATACCCGCTCATCCGGAAATATACGTTGTCGGTGATCTCGCCCGAATCGACGCAAAAGGACACTCGCTGCCCATGGTCGCCCAGGTGGCAATACAGTCGGCGGTCGCCGCTGCGCAGAATATCGGACGTCAGATTGCAGCGAAAGAGCCCCTCCCCTTCCGCTATCATGATCGAGGTTCGATGATCACGATCGGCCGCAACGCCGCAGGCGTGGCCATCGGTTCCCGGACCTATACCGGTTTCTTCGCCTGGCTCCTCTGGCTGGTCATCCACCTTTTCAACCTGATCGGTTTCAGAAACCGGATGATGGTTCTCATCAATTGGGCGTGGGATTATCTGCTCTACGAACGGGCCGTCCGTTTCGTCTTTCCTTCGGAAGCACCCTCTTTTCCGAAATCGGCATCCTGCGCCGATAACAGCGGGGGGAGTGCCGATAGAAAAAAAGAATGACCCTAAGAAATCGGGAACGCCCCGCTAAACGGCGGGACGTTCCAAAAACGGGATTCTTGTTTAAACTGAAAACTTCTTCTTGTGTTTTTGTTCAATCCCACGAGTCACGAAGGTGAGAATCGCCGCCACGACCAGGAGGGTTGCCGCCATAATATATGCGTTTTCGTAGCTCCCTGCCCCCGTGGCCTTCTTTGCCGCCTCGAACATCTTGCCTGCGATGAAAGAAAGCAGAAACCCTCCAACACCCCATGAGGTGAACACAAATCCATAGTTGACGCCGAAGTTCTTCAGCCCGAAGTTGTCCTTGGTCGCAGAGGGGAAGACGGACAGGCATGCGCCGTAGTTGAAGCCAATCAGCATCGAAACGATGATGAAGGCGATCATATCGGTAAGGCCTGTCCTGAGCACCATCATCAGGGCCGCCTGGAACATGAAGATGATGAACATCGTCCAGAGGCGGCCGATCGTATCGGAGAGCATCCCTGCCAGGATGCGGCCTGAGGCGTTACCTACCGCAAGGAGCGCCACGAGAATGAATCCCGCCTCAATCTTCCCGATCTTGGCGATCGTTGTGAGCATGCTGATGATCATCAATCCTGCGCCTGCCCCGAATGTGAACATAATCCAGAGAAGATAGAACAGGGGGGTTTTGAGCATCTCAACCGGCCCGATGTTTACAGCAGTGGTTGCGCCGGCGTTTGCGGAGTTGGCCTCGGGTGGTTTGTATCCTACCGGCGGAGGAGTGAGCAATTGAGAGAGGAGGGTCACGACGATGAGGAAACCGATCCCGAATAGGAGCAGCGTCTTTTTGATGTTGGCCTCCTGAAGTGCGAGAAGCTGTGCTGAAGCAACCTTGGCCGCAGCCTCTTTTTCTGCGACGGTCTTTTCAAGGGCCGGAGCTTCGACAGCCTTGGCAGGGTCGCTCTTCGCCGCGTCTAAATTGCTCTGCGCTTCTTTTAGTGCGTCTCCGGCGGAGTTTCTCGCAGTGATCATCTGCTCCATTACCGGCAGGGGCTTTCCGCTGAGGTTGTAACCGGTAATATAGTTGGCCAGTGGAGAGATGTATACCGAGGCGAGACCGAACCCCGCCACGACGATACCGGCGATGAGACCGGTCTTCTTTGCCGAGAACCACTTCACGGCAGGAGGTGTGGCGGCCGCATAGCCCAGCCCGATTCCGGCGCCGGCAAGAAGGCCGAAACCGATCACGTACCAGAGCACCGAGGTCGCAAAGGATGCAATGATACAGCCGAGCCCTGTCAGGACCCCGCCGGCCGTCGCAACCCAGCGAGGCCCTATTTTGTCCTGCAGGCGGCCCGCGGGAACCGTCATAAGGGCAAAGGTGATGCAGGCAATCGAGTAGGGAAGCGCCTTATCCGCGTCGTCCCATCCCCATTCGGCCGGGATTGCCTTTTTGATGACGCTCCAGCTGTACAATACACCGAGCGCCAAGTTAATACCCATACCTGCAAAAGTCACAGTCCATCCCTTGTTCTTAACAACCATTTCCGTCATTTCCTTCTCGCCTTTCATGCCGTATTAGATTGGGAAGCCTATCTGCCGCCTGTATCGTCCGGGCTCGGCGATACCCACCGATGGCGCGCGTTTGCCACTTCAAGTGTAATCGAGAAAAAGAGCGGATTTCTCCATTTCTTAATTCGTCAGAGATAAGCGTTGAATCGAATATGTTTTATATCGTCCGAACTCGGTATCTGCGGTTGCTTTTTCGCTGGATCACAACCGTATGTATTGATGCAAAGGATTGACAAAAAAACGCATCCTCAAGTTTGTGCGTCTTCATATTCCCGACGATGCAAAATGTCAATCTGTATCTTTTTTATATACGCCTCAGCAAAAACCTGTACATCACGATATCATACAACAGATAAACCGAATACCGTCTTTCCAGATTTTCAATTTATTCGAGGCTTCATTCCCGTAGCTGTCAAATACTACTTTTTCCTGAGCCGGTGATTCATTACAAAAAAAATATGACTTCAGCATAATCTGTGGTATACAGCATCTCAGTTGTATAACGATATTTAAGAAGGAGGGCTTTATGAAGATGAAAAGGAATCTTTTCCTTGTTCTCATTGTGTGCTTGTTTGTGAGCTTTGTATCATCCGCCTTTGCGGCCAGTGTCCTCAAGCGAGTCAGCGCAAATCCTTTTTACCGTCCGCCGTTGACTTCCGAGGCGGACCTCAAGGAACTGGTAAAAAGCCAAAACACCCTTATAAAAAAGGGCTTTGCCATGGCAGGTTATCCCAATCTATACAGAGCTTTTTCTGAGCAATTCCCCGGAGCAGCAATCGATTCCATCAAGGTCTCCCCCGGGGAAACGTTCAAGTGGATGTTGTTCAGAAAGAAGGGCGCCGGGCCGGTCGTCGTTACAAAAGACGTGACCTGGGGCGGTGCCGGACCACTCGACGCCTACCGTTTTTACATCGACATGAAGGGTAAGCGGTATGAGTTTGCCGTCCTTCATGCCTGTGGTAACCTTGCGCTAAAAAACATCGCCAAAATTCCGATGGCGAAGACACCCGCCACTTCTGGAAAAGCAGCAACGGCCGCTCCTGCAGCATCTTTGCCCGCCACTTCTGGAAAAGCAGCGGCAGCAGCCTCAGCACCAGCGCCCGGAGCTGCGGGTATTGGAGCAGCCGGTTCAACGGCGCCGATGCCCGGCACCGCGGCGGATAGAGCGGCAGCGGGTTCTGGAGCATCTATACCTGGCACTACGGGGAGTGGTGCAGCCGGTTCAACGGCGCCAATGCCCGGTACCTCGGCGGATAAAGCAGCAGCGGGTTCTGGAGCATCTATACCTGGCACTACGGGGAGTGGTGCAGCCGGTTCAGCGGCGCCAATGCCCGGTACCTCGGCGGATAGGGCAGCAGCGGGTACTACTGCGCCAAGTGCCGGCACTATGGACAGTGGCGCGGCCGGTTCAGTGGCGCCAAAGCCGGGCACTGCGGACAGTGGTGCAGCCGCTGCTGCGATGACCACGTCCACCGCCAAGTTTCTAAGCAATACCGTAGTGGATACGGGGTTCTCCTACCAGGATGATCCTGCCAGCTACCTTTTTGTGCGCATGGGTTATGAATTCCCTTTATTCGACAGGCTCAGCCTTATAGCCTATCTTGGCGGGTACTTTCGCATCCACGGTTATGAAGGTGGCAGCGCTGTTGTTGCCGATGCTATGCTGGATTACCATTGGTGGAACAGACTATCCTTCGGAATGGGCGCGGGTTACTGGTGGACCGGCAATGATGGTCAGGTGGATCTGATCGCGAACGTAGGCGTCCTTTTGTACGGGAAACCGGACAGCTTCAACAGTACGCTATTCCTGGAAGCGCGTTCCGAAATCGACGAGCTGGATAACCTGCATAATCTGGGCCGGTTTGGCCTTGGCATACGCTTCAGGTTCTAGTATCCGACGATTTCTCATTTTGTGAGCCTCTCTCATCTCCGGCTCATCCAGAAAGATCTGGATGAGCCGTTTTTATTGTTGGGCCTTCCATTCCAGCAGGTAGCTGACAAAATAATCATACCACATATGATGACGATGAAGACCAATACCTTTCTGTCTATGATGATATTGGAGCCCACTCTTTTCCAGTTACTTTTTGCGAAATAGCGTCTCTTTCAGGACCAATCCGCTCAAACGTACTGGACTATTATTGCATAGAGAAAATTGAGTTACTTTGCATTACCGGAGGAGCATGCAATGAACAAATCTGATCTGATCAACGCATTGGCCGAAAAGGAAGGACTCCAGAATAAAGAGGCTTTCGACATTGTGAAAACGATCTTCGATGGATTTACAGATGCCTTGAAAAACGACGGTGGAATCGAGATCCGGGGATTCGGAAGTTATACCGTCCGGCATTATGATTCATACACCGGAAGGAATCCCAAGACCAGGAAACGAATCCGAGTGGGCGACAAAAGGCTGCCGTTCTTCAAGGTTGGCAAGGAATTGAAGGCACGGGTGAACAGCCGGTAGAATCTGGCGGGATTGATACTGACAGCACGATAATATATTTGGCACACCCGTTGACATCGGTGATGATCATCACTACATTTTGCTTAAAGAGATGATGCAATGCTTGGATTGAGTTATGTCACTGGGATGTGAGTAGAATCACGTCATTTCACCGTGAGGTAAGCAGAGAAGCATCGTGAGGTCTTGGTGGTAATGATAAGCTGCTTGAAGAACGGTTTTATGAGCCGACTAAAGCTCATGGATTAAAAGTATTGCAGCTCTCTTCTTTATTCACGGGCTCATACCGGTTTGTTCTTTTCAAGTTCTTTGGCAGATATACCGATAGTAAAACCAAGACGAGATGCTGCGATGCACGTATTGAGTCTATCTTACTGGATGTTTAACGAAATAAGAATCACAGGGTCTTCGTGGTGATTGTCACCCTTATGGACCAGATCTTAAATGATGGACTCCAGTAAATGACAAGACGGCATAGGTGGCTCTCGTCTTTCTGTTTATGGAAATCATTTTCTTTGGCTGTGGATTAAATTATCATTGGAATCAATATCCTTCCCAGGAGACATGGCCTGGATTCGATAACGTACCAGAGACCGCCGAAATCCCTTCTGCACAGGCCAAAACGACCCTCCAGGATACAGGTGGCCATCATCTATCGTCCCGTAGGGATTATGTCCCCCCGGAGAGCTTCCCTGACTACCGCCAGCGCATTACGCGGCGTTATCTATCCCGCATTTTCTCTGTATCTCTCCGGCACAACCTTCGAGGCGGATTTCACGAAGAGGTTGTGGTCGGCGTTTACATTGACTTTCACCATCCTTATGTAGATTCACTAAAGATTCTCTACATGCTCAGTCTATATTGACACTCCCATCCCATCCTGTATTGTGAAACCATCAATCTCAGCACAAACACGGAAGTATTCTTAGATCTCATTAGTTGAATTTATTTCTATCGTCCCTCCAGATCCCGGTAATCCGGTTAGGGGGAGTGCTCATCCCACGCTCTTGAAGAGATTACCGGGATCATTACTGACATCCGATAAGGGACGACGCCCATAGTACGCATTCAAAATAACTCTTCAGAGCGAGGTAGCTATTTCTTACCCTGCCCAGGGGAAAAGGATACTTATTCCAGAGACCGGGCATGACCTGGACCTGCGAGAGGTAGAGGGTGGTTGGTTCCATATACCTCCCCTATGTCTGCTACTCAGTCCTGGCAGAAAACTCCCCAGGACA
>CAWJHT010000066.1:0-80083 GCA_963842685.1 uncultured delta proteobacterium
CGGCGGGATTCGACCGGTAAAGCTTTAAAAATTCATTGGCCTTCGAAATCTCTGCGTCTTCACCTAGGATCATACGTAAAACGATCATGGGATGGAGCTGATCGACACGGACCGTCAATTTTTCACCGCTTTGAAGAGGGAATGGACTGTAGGCCAGCAGGGTGAAATTTTTTATCTGCAGTAGAGCCTTGCGCTCAAGACTGCTGCTGAGAACAAGAACGTTCAGGTTTTCGCCGACCACAAGGGACGGTATCGGTGTCGGTTTGGAAACTCTGTGTGTTTCCTGGAGGGTACTGATTCGCGTTGAGGGCTGAGGCGACGCAATTGAGGGCGGCATGGGAAATTAAACCTTAATATCGATATGACCGTGCTGCTCCTGTTCGCTTGATGCCTCCCCGTCTCCGCCCGGTTCTGAAGTTTCGTGTTTCTTCTGCCGCTCCTTTTGGTCCTTTTTCCCTTCTTCGCTAAGATCTATATGGTACATCTCTTCGGATTGATTTATCTTCTTTGTCATCTTGCGACGTTCCTGACCAAAATGAACTTCGAAATACTGCTGCTGCAAATCAGGATGTTGCTGCTGGACCTGCTGGATCCGCTCAATGACTTTCGATTGTAGGATCTGTCTCTCAATCGCGCTGACCATGTCGATACCTTAATTGAAACTTTATTAAGTCCCCATATAGTCAAGTATCGGCGAAAGGATATCGTTACTTTAGTTTTTATAAAAACGCACCTAATGGCGTAGATCTTTCAAACTGCTTCGCAGATGGAGGATTGCCTGGGTATGCAGTTGACATACACGGGACTCCGTAAGATCGAGAATCATGCCGATTTCCTTCATGGTCATCTCATCGTAATAATATAAAGACATGACCAATTTTTCCTTTGCAGGGAGGTCATCAATCGTGTCCTTCAGTCTGGTTTTCAGTTCTTTGCCAACAAACGCATCCAAGGGATTACCGCACTCAACGGCTTCAACAACATCTAAGACGCTGTGTGCTTCGATATAGTCAGGGGTCAAATCCTCTTGACTTATCAGAGGTATACCCTTTGCGTCATCAAGTAGTTTGAAATACTGTTCCAGGGTCATCCCCAGATAATTTGCAACCTCCTCTTCAGTAGGAGGGCGGCCCAAGCTTTTTTTCAAAGCATGGAAGGCTTTTTCCAATTTACTGTCTTTGCATCGAACGGATCGTGGAACCCAGTCTCTTGCTCTTAATTCGTCCAACACTGCGCCCCGAATGCGAAAGCGTGCATAGGTTTCGAACTGCACATTCCTGGTGTTGTCAAATTTCTCAAGTGCTTCCATTAATCCGATAATGCCGACATTGACAAGTCCTTCACGATCAGAGGCATCGATGGGCAGCTTGAATGTCATCCTCCCAACAACGTTCTTGACGAGAGGCGCATATTTCATAATCAATTGATCACGTTCTTTTTTTGTCATTAATTTAATTGAATAATCTGATGGTGCCGGTATCTTCCTGCTCCGGTCTCGGCTGACATAATTTTTCAGCCACTTCTCGGAGAGATCTGACGGCTGGTGAATCGGGATAGATTTCCGCTAAAAGCTTCTGTTGTTTTACGGCCCGCGGTACATTGTCATCACAAGTGATATATCCGAGCTGCTCAATGGCGAGATTCAGGAAATGGTTTGTCGCTTGGGCCATTCTTAAGAAGACCTCTTTCGCTTCGTTCGGTGTCTTCACCATGTTTACCAGCAGGCTGAACCTTTTTTTTGCATGCCTCTGATAAAGGACTTTGATCAGGGCATAGGCATCGGTCAGGGAGGTTGGTTCAGGCGTAACCACTACAATGGTTTCGCTGGCTACCATATTGAAATACAGGACATTATCATTTATGCCTGCACTGGTATCTATCAGCATGAAATCCGGTCGGGCTTGCAGAGCGTTCAATTCATCCTGGAGGATAAATTTCTGTTCCATGGATAAACTTGACATCTCCTGGATTCCCGATGAGGAAGGGATGATCTTGATCCCACCAGGTCCATTGACGATGGCCTCCTTGAGTGTTTTTTCACCCTTCAGGACGTGGTAGAGATTGTATTTGGGTGTCAATCCTAATATAAGATCAATATTTGCCAGACCGCAATCGGCATCAAGAATCAATGTTTTTTTCTTCGATTTGGCAAGTAAATAAGCCAGATTGACCGCGATATTTGTTTTTCCTACCCCTCCCTTTCCACTGGTGATGGAAATGACGCAAATCCGTATCATTACGGACAACGTTTTTTTCTTTCGTTACAGTATTGAGTTCAGTTTTTTCCTGTCCGGTGATTTGTCTGAGTATAGCAGCCTGATCCACATTAGCCTCTCAATTGAAATGAATTCAATCTGTTATCAAGAATCAACTTTGCGAGCCCTTCGGGGCTTGCCTTTTCAATATCTCTGGGAACATTCTGGCCGGTTGTCACATGGGAGACGGGTTTCCCAATCTCATCGAGAACATCATATAGCGATCCAAAATGACCGCATTCATCGACTTTTGTGAGAATGATACGATCGTATTTGAATATTTTGAAACGGTTTGCCGTATCTAGAAGATATTCCCTATTCGCAACAGGACTTAAGAGTAACACGGTTTCCACACTTGAGTCGAAAGTGTTTTTCAGTTCATTGAGGTACCGATCGTCATTGTGATTACGGCCAGGTGTATCCACGAGGATCATGTCTTTATCCGCAAAGCCGGCCAATGAACTCAAAAACATATCCTTCTCGGAAGCGATCTGAATGGGAAGTCCCATAATCTTTGCATAAACCTTCAGCTGTTCGGCAGCTGCGATTCTGTATGTGTCGGTCGTGATCATGCCGACTTTCATTTTTTTCTCAATACTGTAATGTGCAGCAAGTTTTGCCAAGGTCGTTGTTTTGCCGACGCCGGTCGGTCCAATAAAAGCCTTGATTCGCCTCTCTTTTCGATCATCCTTCAGGAAGTGATCGAGCAATCAGTTGTTCAGCGATGAAGGCACCCTTTTCATAGGTGTCTGTCTCCTTGCATGGGTAATTCTTTTGATCGTATCTACCAGTCCGGCGGCCTTGAAACGAGAGACACCGTTGGTAATCAACCTCGTGTAGATCTCCCGAAGGTGGTCGGGATATTTTACGGAAATGCTGTCCAATAAAACATTCATCGATTCTCTCAAGTCTGAAAGGTCGTACTGATTAGAAAATTTTTGCTTCAGTCCTTCGACAGTGGATTTGAGCTCATGAATTTCTTTCGTGAGACAGGACAGTGAGTCCCCCTGTGGGTCCTCTTTTTTGAGAAGCAGGTTATTCGGGGAAGGGGAGGATTCTGTCTTTTCATCACGGGCAGCCAAGATCTCAATCAGGGGAGGTCTATCCGATATCTTCTTCATCGACAGAATAATCGCATCCGGACCGAGATCCTTTTTGATTCGGTTCGTGGCTTCCTGCATATTGGCTGTTTCATAGCGTTTGATTTGCATATCAGATTTCCACCATTCCAAGCGATGTAATATTTGTATTTGCCGTTATTTCATTATGGGCAAGGACAACGATGTTTGGGAAGAATCGTTCCATGATTTTTCTCAGGTGAATTCTTGTATTGGCAGAAGTAAGGATGATGGGAGTAAGGCCCTTGGATGTAAAAATTCCCATAATTTTTTGTGAGCTTTCGATGAATTTTCTTACCACGCCAGGGTCAGGAGACACAAACGATTCATATTCCGTATGCTGAATGGAACGGGTGATGGCTTCCTCGATTTCCGGAGAAACCATCATCACATGAAGGGTGTTGTCTCGATTCTGATATTGCCTGGTAATCGTTCGACCTAGCGCTTGTCTTACATATCCAGTTAAAATATCGACATTTTTAGTCATGGGAAGATAATCGGCCAGCGTTTCTATGATCATCAGGATATCCCGTATGGAGACCCTTTCCTTCAAAAGCCTCTGTAAAACCTTTTGAAGAGTTCCCAGGGGGATGACCTTGGGTACTAAATCTTCAACGACTTTCGGGTAACTTGCAGCCAGACTGTCAATGATCGCCTGCACCTCCTGCCGGCCCAGCAGTTCATCAATGTGTGATTTGATGATTTCAGTAATATGAGTGGTCACAACGGTTGCCGCATCAACGACAACGATACCCTTTGCCTGGACATTCTCAGCTTCTTTTTCCGGAATCCAGATGGCTGGGAGGCCAAATGCCGGCTCTCTTGCGGCAATACCCGCTATTTTGACGCCGTTCTCTTCGTGTACGATTGCGAGGCGGTGATTGGGAACCAATTCACCACCCGCTATTTCAGTCCCTTTCATGAGGAAAGAGTATTCATTCGGCTTGAGCTGGAGATTGTCCCGGATATGGACGGCAGGCATGATAAAACCCATCTCACTGGCCAGTTGCTTCCTCAGCGCCTTTATTCTGTGAAGTAGTTCTCCGCCCTGTGACGTATCCACCAAAGAGATGAGTCCATAACCGACCTCAAGGCAAAGCGGATCCAACGGTATAAGCAGATCTGCGGGTGTTTCGGCGGCGGGAACAGGTAATTCTTCTTCCTCTCTCCTTAGTTTTTTCTCCCGATTGAAGAAGTCTGTAAGCAAGGAAAGACATAACGGAGGCAACGATGATAAATGCCATCTTTGGCATACCGGGGATCAGCGCGAACGTAAAGAGCATGATTGAGGTAAGTGCAATCGCTTTTGGCTGAGTGAAGAGCTGTTTTTTCATCTCTTCGCCGAGCTCGCCCGATGCAGTCGTTCTTGTTACCAGCATACCGGCGGCGGTGGAAACAATCAGCGCCGGAACTTGCGTGACGAGACCGTCTCCAATCGACAGAAGGGTATATGTCCGGGCAGCGTCTGCAATGGCCATCCCCTGTTGCATAACACCGATAATGAGACCGCCGATGATGTTCACCAGCACGATGATGATACCGGCTACCGCATCTCCGCGAACAAATTTACTGGCACCGTCCATGGCACCGTAGAAATTGGCCTCGTTTTCGATCTCCCTCCGGCGTCGGCGGGCTTCGGCATCGGTAATCAATCCCGTATTCAAATCGGCGTCAATGCTCATCTGCTTGCCAGGCATGGCGTCGAGGGTGAATCGTGCTGCCACTTCAGCGATCCTGGTTGCACCCTTGGTGATAACGACAAAATTAATCAGGACCAAAACGCAAAAAACGATCATTCCGACGACATAGTTGCCACCGACGACAAAGCTTCCGAAAGCCTTAATGACCTGTCCTGCAGCCCCCGTGCCTTCGTTGCCGTGCAGCAGGATCAAGCGTGTCGAAGCCACATTGAGGGATAACCGAAGGAGGGTTACTGTCAGCAATACGGAAGGAAATGCCGAAAAATCGAGTGGCTTCAATACATACATGGACATCAGCAAGATGATGATGGATATGGTAATGCTGAATGATAGGAGAATATCCAAAATGAATGTCGGCAGAGGAACCATCATGACGAGCAAGATGCCGATAACACCCATCGCCAGCATCGCGCTGCTGCTCGTCATCATTTCGGTAAAGCGAGCTTCTTTTAACGGCTATTGAATCGGCCATTAGACAAAAACCCTCTTTTGTTTTAGCGAATAGACATAAGCCAAAATCTCCGCAATTGCCTTGTAAAGATTTACGGGGATGCTCTGTTCCACAGCAACCATCTTATACAATACTTGTGCCACTGCCTTATTTTCTATGACGGGCACGCCGCTATTTCTTGCGATCTCCTTTATTCTTTCGGCTATGAAATCGGCGCCCTTGGCGATAACACACGGTGCATTCATGGTTTCGGGTTGATAACGGATCGCAACGGCAAGATGTGTGGGGTTCGTGATGACCACGTCCGCTTTGGGTACAGCCGCCATCATCCTTTTTCTGGCAATTTCTCTCTGAAGCCTTTTTATCCGTCCTTTAATGAGCGGATCTCCTTCTGTTTGTTTGTTTTCCTCCTTTATTTCCTGTTTAGACATCTTGAGGCTTCTTTCATGCTCCCATTTCTGATAGGCATAATCAAGAATGGCAAGTATGACCAGAACCCAGCAGGTTGTATAGAGGATCTTGAAGGATACTTTCCCGATGAAGCTAAGAATATCGTTCACATTGAGATTCGATCAAGGGTAAAATCATCTTGATTTCATCCTTGATCGTCAGATAGGCAACAATTCCCACTACGGCCATTTTCAGGATAACTTTTAAAAATTCCACCAAGTGACCGAAGTGAAAAGAGTCTCTGAAAGCCCTGGATCGGGTCAATTTTTGAAAATTTGGGGGTTATCGCCTCTGATGAGAAGAGGAATCCAACCTGAAGGATATTGACAACAAAACCGGCAAGAAGGACAATCAGAAGAAAGGGGCCCAAAAGGATAAATATCTGAAAAACGAGATCAAGCAGTAAAGACTGGACAGTATCAATGGTGATGGTTAGTTGGCCTGACTTACGGAAAGACATCTTCATCATGTCCATCAGGCGGTTTGCCATGACGGACGCGTCGAAGTAGAAATAGAGGAGGCATGCCCCGAGAACTGCAACAGACGCCAGTTCCCTGCTCTTGGCAACCTGTCCTTTTTCACGCGCATCCTGCCTTCTTTTGGATGTTGCCTGTTCGGTTTTTTCCTGATCCTTATTATCTTCTGCCATCTAGCAATCCGTCTGTTTTATGACATGAGCGTTAAGAAATTTACGCTGTACTCACATGAGCCGCAATAGCGTATAAACCTCGATGTTTAAATTGGAAAGCGCTCTCTGAACCAGCATTACGAAATAAGGGTGCCGTCAATCCAAAAACGATCAATCCCACCGTAATCTGTACAGGGAAGCCCACGATGAAGACATTGATTTGAGGGACGGTTCTGGCTACGACGCCGAGTGCCACGTTCGTGAAAAGCAAAACAGCCATGATCGGTGCGCTGATTTTTATCGCCATGACGAACAATTCCTTAGAAAGTATAAGAATATGTTTCATTAATGATCCGGAAAAATGATAACTGAATGGAGAAACAATGCGATAACTGTCGACGATGGCAAATATCAATGTGTGGTGTGCATCAATGGCAAGATAGACGAGCAAGGCGATGAGATACTGAAATTCAGCTATTACCGAGACCTGCGTGCTCGTAACGGGATCAATGACATTGACAATAGAGAATCCTATCTGAATGCCGATCATCTCTCCAGCGAACTGAATGCCTGCGAAAATGATTTTGGTTATTAATCCGATAACAACGCCGATCATGATCTCACCGATCATCGCAATGGCGAGGGTAAAGATTTCCTCCTCGGCATGAAGAACTGTTCATATCCACTCGTACAGAGGGAAAAACGAGCAGGGAAATCAGGATGGCGAGCCCCCCTTTCACACGGAGGGGGACGGCCCGTTCTCCGATGATGGGGATCATGATGAGAAGGGCGCTGATTCTGAGGAAAATAAAAGTAAATGCCAGAAGTTGTTCTGAATCAATCATCGCTGTCCCCATCATTTTCTCTATCTGATATAGTTGGGGATATTGGTTAACAGATTATGCGTAAACGATACGAGAATATTAATCATCCAAGGGAGCACAGCCACCAGCGTCACAAGGCAGGCAACGATTTTAGGAACAAACACCAGGGTCATTTCCTGTACCTGCGTAACGGCTTGAAACAGACTGATGACAACACCAACTACCAGTCCCACGAGGAGTACAGGTGCGGATATCATCAGGGTGATCCTGATTGTTTCCGCCATAATTCCTACAATAAAATCAACACTCATGATCGATTTCCTCCATTTTTTCATTTAAAACTTCGCACGAGAGATTCAACAATCAGATACCAGCCGTCGACCAGTACAAAAAGCAGCAGCTTAAAAGGCAAGCTGATCATAATCGGCGGTAGCATCATCATTCCCATGGAGAGAAGAATACTCGATACGACGATATCAATGATGAAAAAAGGCAGAAAGATTAAGAATCCGATCTGGAATGCCGTTTTCAATTCACTGATCACAAAAGCGGGAATGAGTACGGGAAGTGATATATCCAATGGTTTTTCAGGTCTTTTTTCCTTTGATATTTTGACAAACAAGGCGAGATCCTTTTCACGGGTCTGCTTGAGCATAAAATTTTTCACCGGGGCTGCGGCAAGATTGAAAGCTTCCTCTCCTGTGATCCTATCTTCGTAATACGGTTTCAACGCCTCGTCGTTGACCTGCTGCCAGACAGGCGCCATAATAAAAAAAGTGAGGAACAGTGCCAACCCGATGACGATCTGGTTGGAGGGCATCTGTTGTGTGCCGAGCGCATGTCTTAGCAGTGAAAGTACGATGAGAATCCTTGTAAAAGAAGTGAGCATCAGTAAAATGGCGGGAGCGAGCGAAAGTACCGTCAGTATCAGAAGCAGTTGAACGACCGTCGCTGCCTTACCCTGGTCTGCGCTGCCGCCGATGTTCAGGCTGATATTGGGAAGGGGAAGTGGGTTGCTGCGAATGCCGAGACAGCCAGTAAAAGGGTCAGTATCATGGAGAATATGACGATGAAGTGTTTATGCTGCATGCGTCATTTGCCCTTTCTCATCTGGCTGATATTCCGTAATAGTGATTTATAACGGGCAAGGGTATCGGATACGGGAATCGATTTTTGTGAAAGGTGAATATTTTTAACATTTTCCAATGCTTCAGGGTCTGTGATCGTTCCAAGTATTGACATCTGATGGTTTGAAACGCCCAATAACATCACTTGCCCAAGGACATCGACCAGCAGAATGCTGTTTTTTGGGTTCAGATGGCAGGTGGATATGATACGGATCATGGCGTTCCCATTGATTGTAGACAGAAGGCTGATAAAAATACTTTTTCAGCAAATACATGGCTCCGATCATCAAAGCGATTACGATGGCAAGGGCAACCAGCATTTTAAAAAATGACCAGAAGAAGCTGATGGAATCCAAAGAATATCCTCCTACTTCAGTTTATTGATCCGTTCGGCCGGTGAAACGATATCTGTAAGTCGAACCCCGAATTTTTCATTGACAACCACCACTTCGCCGCGAGCAATGAGCCTCTGATTGACATATACATCCATGGGTTCTCCAGCCAGTTTGGTCAGTTCGACGACTGACCCCTGCCCTAATTGAAGAAGCTCGCTGATCAGCATTCTGTTGCGTCCCAATTCAACGGTAAGGAATAGGGGGATGTCGAGGATAAAATCCAAATCCAGTGTAGATTTGGGCGTTTCTCCTTTCTGAACTTCTTCGAATGAGGCTGCACTGACTTCCCTTGTTTCCATGGGTGGTTTACGAGATTGGGATTGTTCCAGCTCGTTCTGTACATCGTCCCATTGAAGTTCATCGTCGCTTTTCTTCGGGCTGTCAGATGAGTCGGCCATGGCACCATTTTTTAAAAGGGCATCGATTTCACTCTGTTCCATAATCTATTACCTCATCATTTGAAATGACTTGCGAAACTTGTATCGCTTGATTGCCTTTATAGATGACGGGGCGACCTCTGAATTTCATCACACCCTCGACATAGACATTGATCGGATCTAAAATACTATTGAGACAGGGGAATGACATCCCCCTTTTTTAGGCTGATGACCTCGCCGGCATTAATTTCCGTACTTCCCAAACGAGCGGTGAGGTCGATTTTTGATGCAAGCAGTCCCCCCTTAAACCGATTAATCCAGGTTTTATCGACCTCAAGCTGCTCGCTTTGATAACCTGCCTGCAAGCGGTCCCGAAGCGGTTCGAGTGTCGAATAGGGGATACAAACGGAAATCGTGCCCGAAGAATATTCCACTTCAATCTCGAAATTGGACACAATGACGACATCGGTTGGCGGAACCAGTTGGACGAATTGAGGGTTGATTTCAGACCGCTGATAAGTGATTTTCAAACCAATAAGTGATTGCCATGCCTTCTCGAGATCTCCGAGAGCACTTAATATCACCTTTTTGATGATGTTGCTTTCAATCGCCGTAAACTCCCTGCCTTCGATCTTAAAGGCACTTCTTCCCGAGCCGCCAAAAATGATATCCACAAGCATAAAGATAATTTTAGATTCAACGATGATTAAGCGCACTGCCGCGCAGGGGCTCAAGCTTGAATAGGTGCATGCTTGTCGGGACAGGAATCGATTTCAGAAATTCACCGAACTTGACCATGTCGGTTGATATGGCGTTTACACTGGTCACCTTGCGAAGCAAGGAGGATAATGTGGTACGGAACATCCTGGCAAACTTCTCATTGGTCATCTCCAATGTCGGCATGCGACCACGGATGATCCTGTCTTGACTGGTCAGGTCATAGGTCATGACATCGGACGGGCCCTGAAGGTCAACCGCTTCGGTTTCAATCTCACCGCCCGATATACCCCTCAAAAGGGCATCAACTTCTTCCTGAGATAAGATATTTGCCACGATAAGGCTCCCTGCAGTTATTGAACGACGAAATCCGTGAAATAGACTTTAGTCACTTTGCCTCGTTGAAGAATATTGTTGATTCGTCCTGCGATTTCTTCACGGAGTCGCTGTTTTCCGGAAAGATCCATCAGCTCTTTGTATGTTTTCGGTGTCAGCAAGTCGAGTATGCTATCGCGGAGGCGGGGTTTCAGCTGTTCGAGTTCTGTAACTACATCGGGGTCGGAAACCTCCAGCTGCACGACGATCTTCAGATATCTTTCCCCGTTGGTCTCGGCAATATTGATGATAAATGCCTCCATCGGCCAGATGGTTATTACAGCCGGCTTTTCAGCCACAGGTTTTTTAGCCTCCGCTTTTGTGAAAAAGTAAAACCCGGCGATGGCTCCGGCTGCGATGACGACCAAAGCGACTACTGCAATGATAATCCACTTTAATTTGGACTTTTTCTTCGGTTCTGCCGGCTGTTCCCTCTTCTTCTGCCACTTCTTTTTTGTCTTTTGCCATAATCCCCTCACTTTAATGATACGATCATATTCACCCGTCTGTTTAACGCTCTGCCTTCAGGATGTGTCATTGGAAGCAACTGGCCGTGAATCGGCGTATCCCGCCGCGGAAAGATTTCGGGGATCAATCCCGCATTCGTTGGCAAGGAATTTCACCACATTTACAGCTCTTTGAGTGGACAAGTCCCAATTCGATGGGAAAGACCCATTGGAGACAGGAATAGAATCCGTATGTCCTTCAACACGGATAGATCCCGCCACCGTTTTGAGTTTTTGACCCAGCTGCCTCAACATATCTTTGTGAATGATATCTGCTGATCCGGATTGATAAACCAAAGATTCAGGCAGTACAATTGAAATTCCGCCGTTAACGGGATGAACATTGATTCCATCCACGGCACTGATTGCCTGGATCAACAGGTCCTGTTGGTCTTCGATTTTTTTTGTTCCGAAAACGTCAGCGGCAGACAACGATAAATCCTGCACCTTATTTAGGTTGATATCCGACACGGAAACAAGGAGGATAAAGAATGTCAACAGGACCGTCAGCAGATCATTGAAACTCATCTGCCATGTCCTTGTCTGGATTTCGGTCGAACGATCCGGTATTTTCATGTGCCTGGCCTGAAAAGAATGACAATCCGTCGATTCTTTCGACGTCCTTCCGGGGTGTCATTGCTTGCTGTCGGCTGGTATTCGGAAAAACCGACAGCCACCAATCTTCTTGCAGGGATGCTGCCAATCTCTTGCAAATATCTCAGAATATTGACAGCCCGCATGGTAGATAATTCCCAATTGGAAGGAAATTTCGCTGTTCCGATTGGCTGATTGTCCGTAGTGTCCTTCTACCTGAATCGACAAATGGTTATGTTTTGCAATTTTAATGATGCCGTCGAGTACAGGATATACGTCCTCGTTAAGCGATGCATCCCCGGATCCAAATAAAACCGGGTTTGGGAAGACTGCCTTAAAGCCGTCATTGGTTTTAATGACTGCAAAATCTTTATTCATGTCCAGATTGATCGCCAATTGCTTGAGGGATTGCATCGCTTGATTCATGTCTGGCACCGACTGCAAAATGTTTGGCAGTGTTTGTGTAATTTTTTTTATTTGCAGAAATTTGTCCTTATCGATAGCGGAGTAGCTTATCAACATCACAAAAAAAACAACAAGCAGGAGCATCAGAGAACAGTAGATCGTCTGCCATTGCGGGAGTGGTTCGACCCTAGCTGGTTTGGTCTGTCTAATCATGATAAAACTGCGACTTTCTTTCCCGCGGAGCGATGTATGAATGGAGCTTTTGTTCGAGGACCCTCGGATTATCCCCGGATTGAATGGAGAGTATCCCATTGATCATGAGCTGCTTCAATAAAAGCTCCTGTGAGCTTCTGGTTTTTAGTTTACCCGCAATAGGTAGAAATACGAGATTGGCCAAGATCACCCCGTAAAAGGTGGTTATCAAGGCCACGGCCATGGCCGGACCGATCGTACCGGGACTGTTCATTTGCTTGAGCATTTGGACCAGACCGATCAATGTACCGATAAGACCCATCGCCGGCGCAAAATTACCCATGGTTGTAAAAATTTCAGCCCCCAACCGGTGTCTTTCAGCAAGGGAATCAAGCTCTGTTTGCATAATTTCAGACACATGAAGAGGATCGACACCGTCTACAACAAGATTGATCGCTTTATTCAGGAAGGGATCCCTATCCTTGTCTTTTTGGATCATACTCTGAAGAGAAATGAGACCGTCACGACGAGATATTCTGGACATTTCGACTAGCCGATTGATGACAACGTCTGCCTGCTGTTTTTTGCCCCGGAAAGCATTTTTTGCCACTTTGATAACGCCCAGTAAGTCAGAAATAGGATAATTAATTAAGACAGCGCCAAATGTGCCTCCCAAGTACGATCATGGCGGATGGCCAGTCAACGAACCATGCAAAACCACCACCAGACACCATGGCAATGATCACAAGGCCGAAGCCGCCGATAATCCCTATAATCGTCGCAAAATCCACAAATCCCTCAATGAAAGATATTATTCATCACATGCTGTTAACATCTTCAGCAAGGAATATGCCAAGAAGCAAAAACGATGTGGGATGGAATAACCGAGGGATTCAGATGATGAAAGGCAGGAACATATCGAACAAACGTCAAAGTATTGACGAAAATGTCAAATCCATACGTCGATTATTGTTCCTTTGTCCTGAGCAGATCTGTCGGTGCGAATCGGATAGGAGGAGAGTCGGTTGGGCGCCGGCTGATAATTGTTGGATCGAATTTCGACGTAATCAATGATTTCATCAGCCGCCGACGGTGAGGGAGGATAAAAAGCGCCTTGCGATGACTGTACCGTTAGTTCGCGTTTATGCGTCGAAACGGCAGGAAAACTTCCATGATTGAAAGCTTTTATATCCATCTGTTACCCTCAATGGGGACGATGCTTCATAAAATCACTTAATTACTAACATGAAATCATTATTCCAGTCAAGTTTATTTACGGATGGACAGGATCAGGAAAAATATCTCCCGATCCTGTCCGTATTGTTATTTTACCGCTTGATTTTAACGTTTGATGTTCATCAGTTCTGTAAGCATATTGTCGGCTGTGGTGATCATCTTCGCACTGGCCTGGTAAGCGCGTTGTGCTGTGATCATATTGATAAACTCCTTGGCGACATCTGTGTTGGAAACCTCAAGGGAGTTGGACTGAATTTCGCCAAGGCCGCCGGTTCCCGCCGGGTTCGGTGTGGCTTTTCCGGACCCGGTCGTCTCCCCGAAATAGTTTCCGTTCTTCTTCAGTGCGGATGGGATCCAGGAAATTTGCCAGGCTGATCTGGGCCAGTTCCACGACTTCGCCATTCGTGTATACGCCATTAATGATCCCGTTGTTGTCAATAGTTAGACTCCTCAGGTCACCGGAGGCGAAGCCGTCGGAATTAAGCGATCTGATGACAGACGTGCTGGCATAACCGGTCAGCTTCTCGGTGGTGTCCGTGAAGAGAGTCCAGTTAATATCGCCACTGCTGCGTCTCCGATCGTCGCGCCTTTAAGTTTGGCGGCGATGAGCGGTATCGGCGGCATCGATCGCTATCGCTGCATAGTACATCAGCCGTGGTGAATAAGTGTGCCGTCCGCTTCGAATTGCTAATGTATCGGTCAAATCCCGTGTCAATGCCGTCGAATGTCGCTGTATAATCCCATTCGCCTGCTGTGGCTGTCTTCGTGAAGGTAAGAGACAAAGTATGAACTCCCCCTTTTGAGTCGTAAACATTCTGTGACACATTGAATTCGCCGCGAGCAGCGGTGTTTTCGTTAAGGTTGGCTCCGAAGCTCACCTTTGTTGTCGCGGTAGCGTCTTTGGCCTTCTGCAAAAAGATATCCGCCGGCACGGTCGATAATATGTCGTCTTCTATAGAATATCCTTGGACCTTGTACCCTTTGCCGTCTACCAGATTGCCCTTTTTATCGATATGAAATGCGCCTGCACGCGTATAGAGCGGAATACCGCTGGTGTCTTTCACTATGAAAAATCCCTCACCATCGATAGCCATGTCCGTCACACTGCCGGTGTTTTCAAAAGACCCCTGTACGAACTGTGTCGGCATGTCGGTGACCTCGACACCCTGTCCGGCCGCCAGGGATCCGGCACTGGACAAACCCTGATTCATCATATTGGCGAACAGGGTGCTGCTGGCCTTGAAGCCGACCGTGTTGGAGTTCGCCAAGTTGTTGCCGATCACCTCCATCTGTTTTGAGCTGGCTGAGAGACCCGTCTGACCGATTGATATTGCGCTTCCCATATTCTAATCCTCCTTATCGTGGCTTGTTATAATTTGACCAGTTTTGTTGCTTCGATAATGTTGCTCAACGGGATTTCCTGCTGTAATGCATCAATAATGCTATTGAGTTGGTTTCCGGTTGTTTTACTTCAATAATGTTGCTCAGGGGTACTTCCTTGCCGCCCACCGTCGCCAGGATCTGATTGTTCCGGAAGTGGACTGCAGTGACCAGCCCGCTGGTCATCGTATCCACCGATACGGTTTGGCCCTTGCTGTCCTTTGCGGTGACCTGGAACGTATAATCCCCTTTTTCAACATCAGAGGTGTCCCATGTCGCCTTGTTCATGCCCGCTTTCTGAGCTGTCTCGTCCCAGGTCTTCACCAGTTTACCTTCCTTATCGAGAATCGTGATGGTTACGCTTTGCGCGTCTGTTGCCAACTTATAGTTCAGATCGGTAGTAGGACCGCTCACCACGAGAGAATTGCCCGAATTTGTGACCACATCCTTCCCAATCATATTAACGGATTGGGCGTAGTTCATCGTCATCTGGTTCACACTCTGGTTCTTGAGTTCGGTGTTCATGTTGCTCAGTTGTTCCAGGCTGGAAAACTGTGCCAGCTGAGCTGCGAAATCCGTCCCGTCTAGTGGCTTCAGAGGATCCTGGTTCTTCAACTGGGCCAACAGCAGTTTCATGAAATCGTCCTTGCCGAGGGTTTTAGTTGTTGTCGTCTTGGATGTGGCGCTTTGGCTGACGGTGCTGTCAATTGCAGAGAAGATGTTGCTGTCCATAGTGATTACCTCCTAAAATTAAACAAATATGCTGACCAGTCCCTCTTGCCGGTTCAGATTCTCTAATAGGCTGGATGAGGGGCTGGGTAGGGATGTTGCCGTCCATGAGATTCTGTCTTGCCTGATGTTCCTGGCGTTGTCCGAACGCAGCGCCGCTATTTGTCTGTTGCTGGTTCGCCGCGTTGTCCTGAAGGAGAATCTGGAAGTTCTCGATCTTCAGATCTTGACGCTGCAGAGCGGTACGGATATCATCCACACGGGACTGCAAGGCCTGCTGTACGCCGGAGTTATCGGCGGTCATGACGACCTCTACCCGCTCTTTGCGGATGACGATTTCAAGATTGACCGTTCCGAGGTTCGGAGGATCGAGGGTGATCCGGACACGTCCAAAACCGTTGTTCATGGACTGCTTTGCATCCAGTATTTGGTCGATGACGGCCTGGGTGTTGATCCCTGCAGGACCGTCTGATGCCGTCAATCTGTTTCCGCTTCCGGAGAGGATATTAGTCATTTCCGCTCGTAAGGCGAACTCATCCCGGTTTGTTGTCCTGTGATGGCGGTTTGGTGCAAGCATTCCCGCTCTGCTGATTTTCCTGATCGGCGGCGGTAATCCCGGCCGGAGAGCCTTTCATGAAAACGGCAGTATCAGCCAGTTCAACCTGAGTTGATCCTTCGGATGGGGACGACGCAATCGCGGCCATTCTGTCGTTGACGGCGGCAATCGGTTTTTGAGTCGCAGTGGCAATATACCCCCCCTCCTTCTGAGCTGCAGAGTCTGTTCTGTTATCGCGATGGGAGATGGTCGCTCGACGGAGATCCGGGAAGATACTATCAGCCGCCGATTTGTCTTCTTTTTGTCGTTGTCCTTCCGATACCCGATCCATGGATCCTGCTTCCGTCTTGTGTCCGGATTTCTCTGACCGGATGTGGTTCGTTACATGATCACCTGTGAGGAATCCACTTCGGGGAAGGGTGTATCCGCGACAGTCGCCCCCAAAGTCAACGACACGGCTTCGCTTACAGCGTCGTTTGTCTGAGCCAGGTCAGCGTGACTTCTTTTTTCTGTGGTTAACGGCATATCCGATTTTGCATTGTTTCTGGCCCTAATACCGGAGAGGCCTAAAGGTGGAAGCGAATTATTTCCCAAGGCTCCGGTCATAGATGCGTCTTGATCTGATTGGGGTATCATTACCGGCTGAGACTGGATAATCTCCGATATCGCTGTAAAAGTGGATTTTGCTATTCCAGCAGCAGAGTCTTCCAGCAGAGCTTGATTGGCCTCGTCATTCATTCCCGTAGGAATCTGTATGGCGGTCTGCTGCGTACCTTCCGTCAAATCTTCTCTGTTCTTTGCAGTGGGAAGTGACAAAACGGCCAACTTCATCTTGTCCATTAAAGGGAGTGGCTTTATCGCCTCAGTTTCGGATAGTGTAACATCTTTGAGTAATGGATGTGCCATTCTAAGCGGTATAGGATTCAGCCCCGGTATCGCAGCAAAGTCGGAGTTCAGCTCATCAGGGTCTGAGTCCTCATTGATCTTTTCCATGCTTCCATCATCGCTGATCGCTTCGGCCGTCTTTTCATCAAGAACGCTGTTAAACGAGTTACTCTGGCCATGTCGACTCCCTATGGACGATTTGTCTTGCGCCTTCGGAAATAGGGCTATACCGCCTTGAGGGTTGAGGGAAGCTTGCATATCGAATGTCATCTTTTCCATATCTGATCCTTTCCGTGCTATAGAGATATCAATATCCATGCCATTTAATATAATTAGTATAAACAATATGTTATAGATGATACAATTAAAGAAAGGATTCAGCCCGGCAAATTCTTCCGGATCATTGGGGGTGTTTTTATAAGGTAAGAAAAAAATACCGGCAGGTGACTAGTCAGCGGCTACTCGGACTGTTCGGGTGATTTCATTCGTAATGGCAACAGCTTTTTGTGGAGTGAGATAACCCCAGATCAGGCCGGCCCGGTCACGCTTCATATTGATGGTAATCCCGGCCGCTGTCTTGACCTCTAATTTTTCAAGCATTGCCGCCGCTTTTTGCGGTGGTGTCGCTTCGTAGACTTTGGCAAGTTCCTTTAACCTTTTTATGTCGTTGGATTTGTCTGCATCCAGTCTGGAACTGAGCTGAGATTCCAGAGACTTCAGTGCATCAATCTTCTCTACAATTTCTTTTTTCAAAGCGACAATCTTCTGCTCTTCTGCCTTAACGAGGCTTTCCCGCGTGTCCAACGCCTTTTGCTTTTTTTGCAGGATATCAAAAAGATCACGTTCTTTTTGGAGGGGATCTTCTGTAACATCTTTTACCTCTTTAACTGCAGGGATGGCGGCTCTCGTTGTTGTCTGAGCGATCGCCTGACCAAAGTGATCCATTGAAAAGAACGATAATATTGGGGTGATCTGAAGAGCCTCAGCGAGGAAAAAGGTTTTAATGATAAAAAGAGTAACGATCATGATCTGACAGGCGATAACAAATCTTTTCACTCTTGCTCCCTCCTGTTGTGACGGACAATGGCCATTTCATCAATCGCCGTCCTTTCAAGCAAGTTAGCCTCTGACTGATGCAGTTCAGAATGCTTGCATTTAAGGTTTTCTAAAGACTTTCTTTTTTTTATGGCTTCAAACAGGGCGGTCCTTTTTTCTTCCACTTTTTTTGTGGCTTCCCTAACCTGTTCTTTCTGCAAAGCCTCAAATCTCTGATATCTTTTAATACCGTCTGTATTCATCGTAATTTCAGTGACATTTACCGTTTTACCTTGAACATTTCTCAACTCATCGACAAGCAACATTTTTTCTTGCTGTATGGATTTGAGGTGTTCATGTTCCTTACGAAGCTCTTTTTGTTTCTCAGAGAATTCCTGGAGTAGTCTGTCTTCTTGCGTTATTCTGACGTTCAAGACACTTTGAAGTTTAAAGTTAAACATGGTGGTCCATAAGATCAAACAAATGTATCTTCCTCACCGCCTCGCAGGATCATAATTCGTCCTTCGGCTTCCAATTTCTTGGTCACATCAAGGATCACTCGCTGGCTTGTCTCCACCTCTGACAAACGGACAGGAGGCATCATTTCGATGTCCTCCTTCAACATTTCCGCACCGCGTTTAGACATATTATGATATATTTTTTCCCTCATACTTTCGTCAATCATTTTCATTGCTTTTGACAAGTCCTCCGTAGATATTTCTCGCAGAAGTTCCTGAAGACTTTTATCATCAATTTTCAGAACATCTTCAAAAGTGAACATGAGCCCTCTCAGTTGAGCAGCCAGCTCGGCATCTTCATCCTCAAGCGAAGTGAGAATGGCACTTTCGCTTGCTCTGCTCATCCGGTTGAGGATTTCTGACATGAACTTGACCCCACCAACCTGCTGGTCAGAACTGTTTTCCGTTATAAGCTCCTTTTCGAGAGTTTTTGCTACATCTTCTAAGAACTCGTGAGGCACACTTTTGATAGTAGACATCCTTTTCGCAATTTCGATCTGCATGGGACCGGAAAACCCTTCCAGCATGATGGCAGCCTGCTCCGGCGACATATGAGCAAGAATCATTGCAATCGTCTGGGGATGTTCTGTCTTCGTAAATTCCATTAAGATTTTCGGATCCATATCGCGAAGCTTATCAGTAATGGGATTGTCAGAGGACTTGTTGTTCGCGACTTCTAAAAGCATTTCCTGAGCGCTTTTTTCACCCAACGCCTTGGTGATAATATTCTTTATACTGTCATCTCCCACCGAAAGGCTGCCGCCTTTTTCTTTCGCCAGTATAATGAATTCCTTGGCGACCGTGCTCATGGTCTCAGAGGGAATGGTCGTAATGCGGTTCATATATTTGCCGATACGCTTGATTTCTGACGGACGAAGATTCTTCATGACTCCGGCGGCTATGTCTTCGTCCAGAGACAAAAGCATGATAGCGGCTTTTTCTTCATTGATCATTTCAGCCAGTTCCTCAATAATTCAGCAAATTTTTTCGAATCAGCCCCAGCGAGCTGTTTGGCCAGATCCATCTCATTGAGAGATTTGTTTTCAAATTGCGACAGGGACAGTTGTGGCGAAGGCCCGCTCAGTGAGACAGAAACACCGGCATCCGAAGGAATCTGAGGCTGTGTGTTTCCTTCGATCCTATGGGTGGTATTGATCATATTCCTGACAAGCGGTCGGATGATGAAAAGAAACACCAACAGTATTCCCATCATGATCACCACATATTTAATAATTGGGACGGCCGGTGCGATTTTGTCCTGCCATGTTCGGCCTGTCATTCTCCAGTTCTGACTCGGGTCGATTGAAAGGCATGCTGGACACAACAACCTGATCACCCCTTTGCGAATTAAAACCAGATGATTTCCTGACCAGATCTTCGAATGATTCGAGTTCTTTCTTTGGTCTTTCCTGATATATTGCGTCACCCTTGTCGTTTTTCTGATATATTCCGTCAACCAATACGGCTATGGATATTTTTTTGATTTCACCCACAGGCATCACCGTTTTGCTGATGGTCTTGTTTATCTCGTAATTCACAGTCTCATCCGTTTTTTCCTTCTCCGGCCTGACGGGTTCATCAGTATCTTCCGTCTCCTGTCTGTCAGGACCTGATTTGTTAGATGCCTTATTAGATGCCTTAGAGGTAGACGGACCGATCCCGTTGCTTTGTCCTTTGCTTCTGAGTACTCCTGATGACAGGTGATTCAGGATCATAGATTTCTTCCGTCTTTTCCATTATTCTGAAGTCCAGATCTGCGTTTACCCTGACCACGGCCTTGCCATGGCCAACCACATTTTCCAGAAGGGTTTGGATCTGGTTTGCCATGTCTTTCTCGAGATTTCGCTGATATTCGATCTGGGAAGATGACAGTCGGGCAAGCTTGGAATCTCCCTGTTTTTTTGACAGGATGTTTCCCTGGTTGTCTACGATCATTACATCATCAGAACTCAAACCTTCAACACTGCTCGCCACAAGATGTCCGATTCCGTCTATCTGAGATGCATTTAATTTCTTGCCTGCTTTTAGTTTTACCGTGACTGAAGCCGTCGGCTTCTTTTGCTGCTCGATGAACAAAGATTCCTTTGGGAGTACGATATGTACTCGGCATTGTTGGATTTCATCAAGACTATTGATTGTACGCGACAGCTCGCCCTGTAGCGCTCGTCGATAATTGAGCTGTTGCTCAAATTCAGTCGCTCCGAACATTTTATTGTCAAAGATTTCAAAACCGACTCCGCCGCCATGTGGAAGACCTGCCGCAGCGAGTTCGAGCCTGAGTTCAGAAACCTGCCCGGATGGAACAGAGATGGTGTCTCCTGAAGAGGATATTTGATAGGAAATCTTCTTTTCTTTCAGTTTGGTCAGGATGTTTGAAGCGTCTTCACTGGTCAGATTGGAAAAAAGGACACGATAATCCTCTTGATTTGTAAAATGGACAAAGGTCATTATACTCGCAACAACCAGGACCGTCACAATTGCGAGGGTCATTTTTCTTGGACCGGGCATTGCACTGAAACCTTGCCAAATCCTTTCAAGATATGCCATTGGATTCATGGTTTATTATACCTGCATCCTCATTATTTCCTGATATGCTTCTATGATTTTGTTCCTGACCGTTAACATTGTCCGGAAGGAAATATCCGCTTTTTCAAGGGCAATCATCGCTTCATGGAGACCGCCTGTATTGCCTGCTTGAACGTTTAGAATCGCTTTATCCGCTGTTTGATGCTGATTGTTAACTTCATTTACAGCATTAAAAAGAGCATCTGAAAATCCGCTTCCAGGTCCTGACTTCGTTTGCCCTTCCTTCGGAACTGCTGCAGAAACGATCGGATTGTTGCTTATGGCCATGTTATTCATAACGTTCCCTTTCTGGTGCTATCGTCCCATTTCCAATGTTTTCATGGTCATGTTTTTGGTCGATTCAAAAGCCGTTACACAGGCCTCATATGCACGACTGGCCGTGATCATATCTGCCATTTCCGACATGATATTGATATTCGGCATCGCCACATAGCCTTTTGCATCCGCATCGGGATGTGATGGATCATAAACCATTTTGATGCCGTTTGCGTCTTCCTTCACCTCATCGATCCTGACCGATCTGACGGCTTCTTTTATGGTCGAATCAAAATTGTCGGTAACGGCTTCGGCCGCGAGTGCTATGGTTTTTTTCCTGTATGGTCCTCCTTCCGGAGTGCGTGTCGTGTTGACATTAGCCAGGTTTGATGTAACGATATCCAGTTTTGCTCTCTGAGCGGCAAGTCCGGATCCGCAAATCTTAAAAGATGTCGTCAAATCCATATTACTTGGTCTCCTTTAATACCGTGTTGATTCCTCTGAATTTTCTGGCCAGCATATCGACGGTCATGTTGTACATCAGATGATTTTCCGCGAGGTTAGCCATCTCCGTATCAATTTTAACCTTTTCTTCTGATGTCTTCATCTCAAAAGAAACAGGACTGCTTTTATTGTCCTTTCGGCTGATGTGTCCGGGAACCGTTGTTGTCATCTGTATGGAATTGGTCTTTCCAAATTCGTTTTTAAAAGAGATATCTGAAGGTTTGAAATCTTCAGTATCGATGTTGGCTATGTTTGATACGATGATCTTATGCCGCTTTGATCGATAATCCAACATGCCGGATAGCAGATCAATTGTCTTGTTAAATAGAATGTCCATAATCCTCCTGAAAATAATCTCTGCAAGCTATATACCAGATTATTCCCCACCCTCTGTCATTCCATACTCATTCACTTTGTTCCAGAGAGTTCGAACACTGATACCCAATAGTTTTGCAGCCTTTGTCTTATTGCCGTCGACCCTGGTCAATGTGTCACAGATCAATTCTTTTTCGATGTCCTTTAGTGTTTTGGTTGAATGCAATGGCGTCATGTCAAGAATTGGCGGGAGCTCCAATTCGCGCGGTTGACCTGCTTCGGTATCATCAAGGGATTCAAGGCAGAGGGATTCCTGAGTGATATAACCCACCATCCGTCATTAATACCGCTCTCTCGATGATGTTTTCCAACTCTCTGACATTACCTGGAAAGGGGTATGTCTTCAAAAAAGAAGCCGCCTTGTCCGAGAGAATAGGTTTTTTAACGCCTTTTTCCTTACCGCATTTTTCTAGAAAATGATCAGCCAAGTACAAAATGTCATCATTTCTCTCCCTGAGTGGCGGAATTTTGACGGGTATCACATTAAGTCGGTAGTAAAGGTCGCCACGGAAGGTTTTATTGGTGATGGCGGAAGTAAGATTGATATTGGTTGTGGATATAATCCTCACATCAATGGGAATAGGGGAACTTCCGCCAAGACGGTCCACTTCCGATTCCTGAATGACCCTCAGAAGTTTTGCCTGCAAGTGAATTTCCATTTCACTGACCTCATCAAGGAGTAGATGTTCCTGTGTGGGCCATCTCGAATTTTCCCAACTTTCTTTGTGACGCACCGGTAAAAGCCCCCTTTTCATAACCAAACATTTCACTTTCGAGCAGGTTGTGAGGAATGGCTGCGCAATTAACGGCAACAAAGGGCTGGTTTCGACGATGACTATGCTCATGGACATATCTCGCTAGAAGTTCCTTTCCCGTGCCGCTTTCGCCTTGAATCATAATGCTGGATTTACTTTTTGCAACATTCTTGAGCATATCCATAATAGCGATCAATTTAGGGTCTTTGGTGATAATTCTTTGCGTGGCATGAAGGACTTGCTGATTTTTTGACGCTTCCATTTTGGATGTACTTAGAACATTCTTGACTATGGCTTCGAGATCATCCAACGAAAATGGTTTCATGATGAACTCTGCGGCCCCCTCCTTCATGGCCTCAACGGCTGTGTTGACGGTACCGTATGCCGTTATAAGGATGACCGGAACATCGGGAGACAATTTTTTGACACCTTGTAAAACTTCAATGCCTGACATCTCCGGCATTTTCATATCGGTCACGACTAAGTCGAATTTTCTTTTACTGAACAGATTGAGCGCTTCGCTGCCGTTTTCTGCAGCGCTTATATCATAACCACAGCTTTCAAGAGATTCCGCAAGGGCAAGTCTCATTGCATGATCATCATCTACAATGAGGATTCTATTTTTCTTCATGCTCTCCTTTCATATTCTCAATAGGATCATTGATCTTGTCGAGTTCTGATGTTCCTCTTCTGACCAGAGGAAAGGAAAGAACAAAGGCAGTTCCGACATTTACCAGGTATTCAACCCTTATATATCCTTTATACATATTTACAATATTGTGTACGATGGCAAGTCCAAGACCCCAATTTTTCTCCTTTGTGCGGGACAGACGATTTAATATGTCGGACCTCATCGTCTCCGGAGTAGATTCGCTCTTTTCTATGAAAGAGATTTCAATCATCCGATCACTCTTCAAGATGATGGGTTATGATATCAAGGCGGCTGGTTTCCTGCAGGACATTAAGTATAAGATTCAGAAAAACCTGTTTCATCATATCGGGATTGCATTCTATAACGGGCTCAATGTCTGCGTACTGAGCCGATAAGATAACCGTTCCTCCATCTATGATCTTTTCCGAAAAAAGCAGGATCTCCTTCAAGACATCGTGAATATTTACGTTCGTGACTGGAATCTGTTTTGTTTTGGAAAGATGGATCAGTTGCGAAATTTTATTTTCCATGGTCTTGACGGCAGCTATGATCTGATTAGCCCGATTGATGTCCTTTTTCCGTTTTGATTCTTTTTTGAGCAGGGAAGCAAGAAGTTCGATGCTTCCCAAAGGATTTCTGATTTCATGGGCCATATCGGCTGAAAGTTCTCCCATGACGGTATACTTTTCTTTATTTCTTTCAAGAGCCTGATTATTTTCTATTTCTGTGATGTCTCTTAGAGTAATGACCGATCCCAACAAGGCTCCTTTTCTCCCATTGAACGGTCCACCCGATAATTCCAATATTTTTTCTTTATGCGTGATTTTTATACTGTCTGTTTTTCCGAAATGCTCGGTATGAAATATATTCTCTATAGGGAGGGAATCCTGGACCCCCAATAGGGTAAGGAAATGTTCTTTTATGAAGGATTTATCTGTAATATTCAGGATTGATTTTGCATAGTTGTTCATGGTTAGTATATACCCGTACAGATCAGTGACCACGACTCCTATGGGAATACTTTCAAAAATATGAACATAACTATTGGTTATCATGGTTTAAGCTTCAATCCACTGAAGATGTTCTTAAGTTGCAGTCTGATAATTGCATTTTTGTATGAGAATAGTATTCCCTCATCCGTTGAAAAGACTCCTGCTTTGTGATGTCTGTTATTTCTCTGCAGGTGCCCGATATTTTTGATTCCACCTGTCCTCTTCGAGAGCATATTCCGTTATTTTGGACCAGAATTGATCTCCGTCAGAATTTTTTAAATCAGAGAAGGTCTGTTCAGCCTTTGTGATATTATTTGTGCTAAGATATTCCCGTCCAGATTGGAATTTGTTCCATTTTGCATCCGATGGCAGCTGAACCATCAAACCGATGGCTCTTTTTTTCTCAATTTCTGCTACTGCTTTATCAAGGTCAGCAGATGTTTTCCCCATGGCACTTTTTTTGAGGGTACTGAGAATGTTTAATGAATCATCATGAAGACCTAAGTAGGATAGACTGGATAAGGATTTCGACAGGGTCTCAACATCTTCTGTAGTGATCAATCGATTTTTCCACCCGTGAATGAATAGATTTGCTACAGAAATATGATCGCCTAATCCGCTGTATTGATTTATTAAAACGGCAGTGCTGTCTTTTAACATCGCGATGACTTCTTTACGGTATGCGGTATTGGGGAATTTATTTAAAAAGTCTGCCTGCGCTTCTCTGGCTTGCTCGTAATGCTTGAGCTTCCATAAAACAAGGCCCTTTTGATATTGAATATGTTCAATCATAGGTAATGGGACGTTTTTTAAAAGAACGGTATCGTATGCGGAAATGGGATCCTTGACATATTCAGCACCTTTCTTGCTGATGGGATAATGTAAACGAGGATTGTTAACGCTTATGTCCGCCATCGCGACGATACTGAACAATGATTCCGGGCTGTCAGGATATTGTTCGATGATCCGGCTGTAGACGTCTAAAGCGGATTTTGGTCTTTTCATCTGTTCCAAACTCTTGCCTATGATAAGCAGCGCAGCTGCGCGTTGTTGACTTTTGGGTGTAAGACTTGCATATTTGGAAAGTGAGCTGACCGTACCTTCATGATTTCCTTCATGATAGCTCTGCATTCCCACCTTTAAAAAATCTTCCTCCATACCTGTCGATTGCTTCTGCATGTTCCGGTAATTTGTTTGAGATTTCAGATCGATTGCTTAGGAATATCAGACGATGGTTTCGTGTCTTCCAGTGGTTTAGTTGATTTAGGGATTTTCCCCACCGTTGAAATGGGGGGCCGAGTCGGAAGATGTGTTGGGATATCGGGATGTTTTGCTATGATATTTCCGGACGGCAAAGAGGGAGCTCTTTTCGTTTTCTGTTGATCAGTAAGATGATTTCCCTGCATAATCTGCTGTTTGTCAACAGCGTATTTGATAAGAAATGCATCTGTATACGTCATTTTTAATTGCTTTAATAATGATAAGGCTTTTGTTTTCGATTGATAAGCGCCAATGCGGACGAAGTAGGCGTTATTTATTTTCTCGATTCTTACCTCATGATGATCTTTCAGCTTTTCATACTCATAAACGGCGTTTTCAAATTCCCTGGCCATCAATACCTGGACAGCATATATCTGATCGTCAGCATATGCGAATGTAGTCAAAGACAAATATGTGATTGCAAAAACAATGATTTTCAATGGTCCTCCCGGCGATGAATATTACTTGTCATTAAGCAAAATATATGCCGAAAATAATGATTAATCTAAAAGATGTTTTAAATGATTTGAAGTCTAGGTAAAACTACACAGAGATTCCAGGAGAAACCAATCTTGATTTGATCATTTTGATTGTGTTGTTGTTTTTATGGCATTTCCCTTGCATGATTTTATCGTACATTTATGAGACAAACCCTGTTCTTCGTTGCTTATATGTTTTTGAGGTCCGTGTTGGATAGTTTTTCTGTTTAATGTGGGTGGGGTGCTATTGCTGTGACATTTCCAAGCGGGAGGGACGGCATCTCGTTGTGTTTTGTATGGCGGAGTAAGGTTCAATGGGAATGAATGAAATTGTTGAAGAACAGACATCAGAGGCGTGATTATTCAAGGGTGGATGCATACATCCCTTTCGATTATCGGATAGTGGCTGATGATGAAAAAGATCACATTCAGGCGCGAATTTCTGGCAATACCGCCACGACCGAATTTAGACCGATTCAGGACTATGGGGGATTATGATTATATATTTGGAGAGTGGCTTAAAATATTAAATGCAAAGCTCGATACAGTCATTCGTCTCATGACTCTTCAACGTGAAGGATATTTTGGACTTCCTTTCAAGACGGTTAATATTAGCGGGGGAGGGATGAGCTTCTCATTGACGGAAGCTATTCCTCTCGGTGAGATTCTGGAAATCAAGATCATGCTCACATGGAATCAACCCGTTGCTATGTCCATCTATGGTGAGGTAACAAAGTCTGAAAAAAGACATGACAGTTATTTTACTGCAGTTCGTTATGTTCATATGGATTCCTCCGTGAGGGATGAAATCATCCGATTTGTTTTTGAAAGAGAAAGAGAAATCATCCGGGAAAAAAGGAGATAGTCATCGATGTTTTTTATTATAGGGGTCATCGTCGTGCTCGCTGCCGTCATTGGCGGCTATATACTGGAGCATGGAAATCTTTCTCTCCTTTACCAGCCGGTTGAACTGTTAATTATCGGCGGCGCAGCTCTAGGTTCATTTCTGATCAGTAATCCATTGAAGATCATCAAGGCGACAGTAGGATCGCTCTTGGGTATTTTTTCAGACTCATCCTACTCTAAAGAGGACTACATTGATGCCTTGATGCTGCTAAACGGCGTATTTTACAAAATCAGACAGCAAGGTCTTGTCTCCATCGAGTCCGATGTCGATGATCCCGAAAAGAGTTCTCTGTTTAATAAGTATCCAAAAATATTAAAAAATCATCGAGCGATACACCTCATCACGGATACGTTGCGAATCGTGATGACCACCACTATTGCAACACATGAGCTGGAGGCGCTGATAGACACGGAACTGGAAACGTATCACGAGGAGGTCTTATCGCCGTCCAAGGCGATCACCTCTGTGGCAGATGCCCTTCCTGCACTCGGTATTGTTGCCGCAGTTTTGGGAATCGTGCTCACAATGGGAAAAATGAAAGAGCCTCCCGAAGTTCTGGGGCAGAGCATCGGTGCGGCAATGGTAGGAACATTTCTCGGTGTGTTGTTGAGTTATGGATTTGTCGGCCCGATTGGGACAAATCTTGCGCATGGTGCCGGAGAGAAGATGAATTACTTAAGTGTTCTGAAAGTCGCTTTGATCTCTTTTCTTGGCGGATCAGCACCGAAAGTGGCCGTTGAATTCGGTCGACGGGTCATTCCGGAGAATGTCCAACCCTCTTTCGCTGAAATTGAAGAATCGCTTCGTCAAAAGAAATAATTATGGAAGATCGTTCAAAAATCATCATTCGCAAAGTGAACAAAAAATCACATGGAGGGCATCACGGCGGCGCATGGAAGGTTGCCTATGCGGACTTCGTAACAGCCATGATGGCCTTTTTTCTCCTCCTCTGGCTGCTGTCCATGACTTCACCTGAACAAAGGATTGCACTGTCTCAATATTTTAATTCTTTCAGCCTCTTTAAGGATAAGGCTCAACAATCTGGTACGTCCATTTTGGACAAATCAACCGGTGTTTTAAATGCAGGACGGTCCGTGCAGAGTGAATCGACGAGGATGAGAGTGGAAAAAAAAGCCAATCCTGAGGAATTGGCAAAGATGATGCGTGGCGCGATTGACAATAAGTTGCAGGCTATGAAAAATCAGGTTTTGATTGAAACGACCAAAGAGGGTCTTAAAATTCAGATTGTCGATAACGAAGGTAGTGAGATATTTCGCTCCGGAAGTGATGAACCGACGGAAAAAGCGCGCCAGATCATCAGGTTGGTTTCCGAAAACCTCAGAGAAAAACCAAACCGCATCGTCATTGAGGGTCATACGGACTCTGCTCCCTTCAAGAGCGCCCAGAAAACGAACTGGGAGCTGTCCACCTCAAGGGCATCTGCGGCCAGAAGGGAGCTTGAAAACAATGGGATTGATCCTAACCGGATCGCCAGAGTCGTCGGTTATGCTGATCAGGATCCTCTTATCAAAGAAGATCCTAAAGACCTCAGAAATAGACGAATAAGCATTATTCTTTTACCATAGTCCTCTCTATCGTACTCGGCATGTTTCATGTAAATGACTTCAGTATCCCGTTCAGGACACCCTCGATGTTGCTGCGGATGGCAATGAGGCGTTCTTCTGATGCGGCTTCGAAACGGAGCACAAGGACCGGCTGGGTGTTGGAGGCCCTCAGCAGTCCCCAGCCATCGCCGAAAGGTACCCGGACGCCGTCGATCGTGATGATATCATGGGTCTTCCGGTAGTGCTCCTTGACGGCCTCAACGACACGGAACTTGATCCGGTCGGGGCAGTCCACACGGATCTCGGGGGTCGTGAAGGTCCGGGGTACATCGGCGAGGAGTTCACTCAGTTTCATTCCGGATTCCGAAAGGATCTCGAGCAGTCGGAGGGAGGCATAGATCGCGTCGTCATAACCGAAATACCGGTCGGCGAAGAAGATATGTCCGCTCATCTCTCCGGCGAGGAGTGCCTTCTCTTCTTTCATTTTTCCCTTGATCAGCGAGTGACCGGCCTTCCACATGATCGCCCGTCCGCCGTTCTTCGCGATGTCGTCGTAGAGCTTCTGCGAGCATTTGACCTCGCCGATGATCGCTGCGCCGGGATTCTTCTTCAGGATGAATCGGGAAAAAAGGAGGAGCAGCTCGTCGCCCCAGAGAACATCTCCGCGGTCGGTGATCACGCCGATCCGGTCGGCGTCTCCGTCGTAGGCGATACCGGCGTCCGCCTTCTCGTCGCGGACCAGGCGGATCAATTCCCGGAGATTTTCCGGGATGGTTGGATCGGGAAAATGGTTGGGGAAGCGGCCGTCCGGAGTCGCAGTAGAGATCGGTCACATGGCAACCGTAGCGTCGGAGCAGGGGGAGGGCGAAGAAACCGCCAACGCCGTTGCCTCCGTCAACGATCACTTTCAAGCCCTTTCCGACCGAGACATTCCGGAAAAGATAATTTTGGTACGCGCCGGAGATTTCCTCCCGCCGAATACTTCCTTCTTTGCCGGTGGTATAGGCCTCATTCTCGATGATCCGCCGCAGTTCCTGGATCTCCTCTCCGTAGATCGTATCCGGACCGATGCAGATTTTGAAGCCGTTGAAGTCAGGCGGATTATGGCTTCCCGTAACCATGACGCCGCCGTCCACCCCGAAATGGCGGATAGAGAAATAGAGCATAGGGGTGGCGCACAGGCCGATATCGGTCACATCGACACCGGCGGCCATGATTCCTCTGCTGACGGCATCCTGATAGGCTTCCGAACTGAGACGACAGTCCCGGCCCAGGGTCATCTTCCGGACATCGTGCCGCATGGCATAGGTGCCGATCGCCCGGCCCAAGAGGATAAACCAAATCAGGGTTCAGATCCCTGTCGACGACACCGCGGACATCATACTCCCGAAAGACTTCAGGATTCATTACACCTCACAACTGTCTCAGGGTTTCAAGATTGACATGGGTCCGGACCATCTGTTCTATCAGGGCGATTTTTTCGCTGTCATTTTTTGTCAGACAGGGATTCCATCTCTTCGATCTGTCTTGCGATCTCGTAGGTGTCCGCAGAAACGAGGAGGAGGGGGATCTCCAGTCGGGCGGCCTGTGTGATGAGGCTGGATGACGGCAGGATGTTGTTGGTCAGGATGACCGCTGCGGCCTTGCTCTCCAGGGCGGCGACGATCATGTCGCTCCGGTCGCCGCTCGTGATGACGACCTTGCTTTCCTCCTGGAAGAGGGGATTCTTCAGGGCGGCGTCGGCCGACATCGAACCGATGAAGATGTTCTTGACGGTGCGGTTCAGGTTTTCTTCTCCGGTGATGATCTTGGCGAACAGACGGTCGGCCAGATAACTGACGGAGAAATAGGGAAGTTCCTTGTAATAGGGGATGACGCCGAGCACATCGATGCCGTGCTGTTTGATCTCGGGAGCCGCGTATCGCAGAAATCGGCTACGTTGGCCACCTTGTTGATGATGACTCCTTTGATCCGAACCTGACCCGGCTGGATGTATTTTTTCAGAAAGATCAGGTCATCGAGGATCGTATCCTCATCGCCGCTTGCCACGACGATCAGCTGGGCATCGAGCTGCCCGGCAACCGAGAGGGCGTCCAGGTGGACGGAGGCGCCATAGGTGATGTCCTTTCCGCATTCGGCGAAGAAAAGCTCTTTTCCTGTCCCGACGCTGGCCAGAAGTTCGTGAAGCTTTTCCCGCGTGGTCTTTTCGTCCAGCATGTAGATGAAGCTTCGAGTGGTGAAAACCGATGCTCATGTCCTCCGGGTTCTCCTCCAGACCGAAGATATTGGTGATCAGGGCGGCGTCATAGTCCCAGAGTCTCTTTTTGCGGTAAAGAAATCGTTCTCCCGAACGGTTTGATATAACCGATCTTCCGGTTCAAGGCCTTCGTGATGCCGATGATGATGCTTGTTTTGCCTGCACTCTGACGCAGGGATGTAACCACGAACTTATCCATCTATTTCACCTCTCCTATGAAGGCCATTTTCAAATCGTATACGCCGGCGTCACTTTTTTTCTTGATGTCGAAGCCTCCTTTTTCAAAAACATGCAGCATCGGCTTGTTGTCGATGAGGACCTCGGCGGTGAAGCCCAAAAGCCCTTCCCGTCTTGGCAAGATAGGTCAGATAGGAGAGCATTTCCGTCCCGATGCCGCGGTTATGATAATCGTCGCGAATGGCAAAGGCGACCTCCGCGGTATGGGATTCCTCATCGATGCCGTATTGTCCCACACCGACGATCAGCTCATTTTCCGCAGAACCGATGATGGCCAGGATGACCACTTCTCTGGTGTAATCGATGATGACAAAATCCTGCAGACGTTCGTGCGGCATGTCCTTGCGCATGGAAAGAAAACGACGGTTCAGACTCCTGTCGGACAGGGAATAGAAGAAGTCTTTGATCAGGGGTTCATCGCTGATCTTGACGGGACGGAGGAAGATCTGCAGTCCCGTTTTCGTCGTCCGGTGGGTTTCGAGGTTTTCCGGATATTCGCCCCTCTTTCCCGGGATGAAGGCCTGATCCCGGTAGATAATCCCCCGTTTTTTCGCCTCCTCGATGAGCCAGGGCCGGAATTTCGGATGGGCAATGGAAATGAGCGACATCGCCCTTTCCCGGATGTTTTTCCCGTGGAGATAGGCGATGCCGTATTCGGTGACCACATACCGGACATCTCCCCGGTTCAGCGTGATTCCCGCCGATTCCTGCAGAGAGGGAACGATCCGGGAGATCGGTATCATTCCTGGCCGTGGATTTCATCGCGAGGATGGTCCGGCCGCCTTTGGACAGCAGGGCGCCCCGCATGAAATCCTGATGACCGCCGATGCCGCTGTAGAATGTGCCGCCGATCGAATCCGATGTGGCCTGGCCGGTGAGATCGATTTCCAGGGAGCTGTTGATGGCGACCATGTTGTCCTGCTGGGCGATGTTGAGCGGGTCGTTCGTATAATCGATGGTCCGAAAGAGAATGGAGGGGTTGTCGTTGAGGAATTCGTAGGTTTCCTTCTTCCCCATGCGAGAAAGCGGCGACTGTCATCCGCGGATTCAGTTTTTTCCGGGAATTGTCGATGACCCCGGCCTTGATCAGGTCCACCAGGCCATCGCTGAGGAGTTCGGTATGCACCCCCAGATGCTTTTTGTTGAACAGGTTGGCCATGACCGCGTTCGGCAATCCTCCATATCCGACCTGGATGGTGTCGCCGTCCTGAACGAGCCTGGCGACGTAGTTGCCGATGCGTTGCGTCGTCTCATTCAAGGGAATTGCCGGGAGTTCCAGGAGGGGCTCGTCGTGACGGATGATGAAATTGACATCCTTGATGTGGATGAACCCGTCACCGTGAACACGGGGCATGTGTTGCATTGACCTGGGCAATGATCATGGATGCCTTGTCCGTCGCGGCCTTGACCATGTCCACACTGATACCGAGACTCAGATAGCCGTGTTCATCGGGAAGAGAAGTCTGCACCAGCGCCACATCGATTTGCACCGAACCGCTCTTGATCAGGGCCGGCACGTCGGAAAGGGAGACGGGGGTGTAGTCGGCCATTCCCTGGTTGACGGGACCGCGGGTGTTGTTTCCGATAAAAAACGAGTTGTGGCGGAAGTTGCGTTTGAATTTTGGATCGGTATACGGCGCTATGCCGAAGGAATAGACATGGATGATCTCTGTGTCAAAAAAGGCCTTGGGGTGGGATTCCACATAATTGACCATCGCCCGGACAAGATACTGAGGCTCACCGCACCCTGAGGCGACAAAGATGTGATCACCGCGACGGATGTGACTGAAAACAACTTCTTCCTCGGCGAACTTTTCAGGGTACAGATTTTTCCAGTCTTCCAGCGATTTCATCTTGCTTTCCGAAACGATCCGAAGCACGTCTTAACGTGGTTCGGATAAAGGGAATATATTTGTTAACAAAACATACTAACCATTATACTCTTCCTCTGTCAAGAAAAACTGGATATGAATAGGAGCTTCAATCTGCAAGCCAAGTCCTGAGATCGGGGAGGTTTACAAAGATCTGCCTGTCAGATAATCGGGGCGGAGCGTTCTTTGGACAATGCGACCTTTTTCCCAATCAGGTAGACGATAATCCATTACGATCCGGAGGAATTGAGTGAGAATATGAAAAGTTGCGCCCCAGAGGATCTCTTCCCCACCATCCGGGTCACAGTGGATCAGGCATGGGTATTGGAAGGATTTCTGGACGCCGGAGTCGGTCGGTTCGGGTAAAGAGAAGGTGTAACAGCCGATGAGATCTTCCCGGTAGAAGGAGGCCAGGGGAATTTCCACGATCTTTTCCACCTCGCGGTTCAGACGTAATGATCCTGGTCGCTCGACAAATCCCGCCAGAGGAAAAATCGTGCGCCTGAAAAGAGTCAGGCTATACGTGGGGATAGGGCCAAGGAAACGGACGCGGCAGGGGGAAAGTCCGATCTCTTCCCAGGCTTCGCGCAGGGCATTCGCAAGAAAAAGGGACATGATTTTCCGGATGGCTGGTTCCCGCTGTGATCGCATATGTACGCGCCGGGCCGCGGACGATGGGAAAGGGACCATGGATCAGCAGGGGGCGGAGCAGGCGGTCCAGAATCGGATGGACCATGCCTCCCGGACAACTCAGATCGCCAGGTTGCGACACACGCGAGGAGCGTTTTATCAGCTGAAACACGAACTGCCCTTCAGACCGAGGGTCGGAAGGAGATGTCGCGAAAATACAGAGGGAGCAGAACCCCGGCCGCTGATGCGGGGCGACGGTTCTTACCGAAGCCCTTATCTGTTCCATTGCCGATAGAAAGTTAGAAGGATAGAGCCCAAGCCTTTCGGTCGCCCGTGTCAGAAATGGCTCGCGAGATTTGAAGAGTTCGGGATCTGCAGCCATGGTTCTCATCCCTTTTCTCGATATTCTATGATGCCGGCAATGGTTCGTTCATACCAGCATCCTCGAGGAAAAGGATCGAGAAAACCGCAATGTCCGCCATGTTTCTGAATGGAGAGCCGGAGATATCCATTGCGGGGCAGACGGTGAAAATCATCGACAGCAACGAAAGGATCATCCTGAGAGGTGAAGATCGTGACCGGCATGGGCAGCTGAGGCCAGGACATCTCCGGTCAGGGTATACCGGCGGAAGTAATCCATGTAATGTCCGAATTCCGTGTAATAAGGCATGATCGCCTCGGTCAGCCCCATGCAGGTGTTGTGATGAAGGATGTCGTCAAAGTGATAGAGGTCGGGAAAGCAGCGCTGTTTTTTCCGGAGAGATCGTTTCCACTTGGCGAGAAAATAATGGCGATAGACGGGAGAGCTGGCGTCGATGGCCAGAGTGGATTTATAGGGATCCAGGGCAGGGCTGATGCAGAAGACCTCCTTCAGATTGGATATAGGGGTAGAGGGATTGCCGAAGGGCGATACGGAGCGCAAAGTTTCCGCCCAGGGAAAATCCGATAAGATAGCAGGGTCCATGCGGCAGGAGACGGGAGATATTCTCGACCGCCTGGTGCGGTCTCTTCCGTCAAGGCGCCGTGAAAGAGTCCCCGGTTCAGGTGATGGCTTTTCCCATGGTCCCTCAGATTGAGCCGGAAGATGTCGTATCCCTGCCGGTAAAAAAAACGTCCGGTAGAGAGGATATAGGTGGAATCGGAGCTTCCTTCCCATCCGTGAAGCAGGATGATCAGACCCTTTCGCCTGCCGCACCGGCTGTCGGGAATGATAACCCAACAGACGGCACGCCGTTGCCGGCATCAACGATCACCTCCTGTGAGACGTCGGTCATCTCGTTTTTTCCCCAGACCCGCAGTCTCAGACTGCCGAAGATGGTCTGAAGGTGGGGACTTCTGGCCCAACCGCCGGGCTGAAAAGGTTCTTCCATGTTTGTTCCTCTATGACGGATACACAAAAGCCCGGTCTGGAGACCGGGCTTTTGTATGAATTTGGTGGCGGTGCAGGGAATCGAACCCCGGACACTACGGATATGAGCCGTATGCTCTAACCGGCTGAGCTACACCGCCTGGTCTTTCAGGGCGCCTCGATACGACCGCATATGCGGTTTATCGCTGCTGGGAGCCCTTGTCTTTTATTTAGGCGCGAATCCACTATAACAGTATTTCCGAATTGTCAATCCTTCTATTCGCCTTTCAGCGTGTAGGCGACGATCACACTTCTGCCCTTGATGGATCCGCCCACGGAGAGGACCAGGGCGAGAACAACCTCGTTTTCCCCATCGTTGTCGATATCCTTGAACTGGTAATCCGCGACATAACCGCTGATCTTTTTCGTCCGCCAGTTTTCCACCATCCCCATGCCGTCCCACTCCAGATTATAGACCTCCGCGGAGGTGAAGAGTTTGACGCGCTGGAACATGCGTGCGGCAGAGGAGATGTTCTTGACGATGATGATCTCCCGCTTGCCGTCCTTGTTCGTATCATAGGTCAGAATCCTCAGATTGATATAGGTGATCACAGTCGTCATTTTCGGTTGTTTCTTTCCTGCCTTCGTTTCATGGGTTCGATATAGGTATTGCTTCCGCCGAAGACATCCTCGCTCTTCCAGAGGAATTCATTGCTGCCGCCGAAGATGGCGACTCTTGGAGAGGGGTTTGTCCGTCTGCTCGTAGATATGCAGAGTAATCATCTTCGTTAAGCGCGATGATCTTTTCCGCTCCGCTCGACCCAAGTTTGTCCAGGGTCAGTCCATAGACGGAAAGACCTTGCGGTATTCTCATCTTCTGTCCTTCCCGATATTCGCCGTTCTGCCATACGATTTCATGAATCGGGGTATCAAAGGGCTTGTCCATACCCCTTCTCTGTCCCAAGAAGAAGGGGATCCCCGATGCATTGTCGATGACCCTCATAAACCAGCGGAGATCGGAGGCGATCGTGACGAATTTCCCGTTCCGGAATTCGATGATGAAGGAATCGACCTGCTGGCCGGTGTAGCTCGAAACGATGATCTCCTTGATGCCGTTTCCGTTGATATCGGCGACGTCGACACTGATATAATTGTCATACGATTTTCCCGGAATCTGCTGGATCAGTTTGAACTCACTTCCTTTTTTCTGGTAGATGAAGATATTGTGCGGATCGATGATGACGGTTTCATTGAGCCCGTCCCCGTTGACATCCCCGATATCCATTCCTCTGAATTCATTTGGAAACTGCTGACTTTTCCAGAAAGTCTTCCTGTCGAGAGGTTGGGCGGCATTGATGAAATCGGGATTGATCGACGAGGTGAAGGTTCCCTTCTTGCTGCTTTTCATTCCGGAGATGATCTCCGCTTCGCGTGTGGTCTGGGGTCGAAGGCTGGCGGGAAACAATGATCTCCTTTGGAGCCGGCGAAGTCACTGCGATCTGGCGAGGGTGCACCGAGGATATGGGCTTCGATCTTCTGGGCAAAATCATTGATCTTCGGGATGACCTCGTCCATGTTCGGACATCTGGGCGACGATCGCCACTGCCGCTTTGTTGGCGGCAATATCGACCAGCTTGCCGTCGATGCTCAGGCTGTTGCCGATCTTGGTAATGCTTCCCCAGACCACGAAGTCTGCATTGAGTTTCTTTCCCAAGGCTGTAGACATCGGCCGACGGTAAGCTCTTTTCCACCCGTTTCCTTCAGGGCGGTCAGGACCGAATCCTTGCCGACAACCTCGATCTTCTCATTGACGGAGATACGCGAGGAGAGCATATCGCCGATACCCTGTCGAACATAATCGATATTTTCCGCACTGTGGACTGAAAAGGGCAGGACGGCGACGCTGTTTTTCTCTTTTGCCCACAATGATGGCGCCGCAAAGACAAGACACAAAAGGCAGACGAGCCACTTGCAGGAATTTTTCATTCTTTTTCCCCCATTCCGATATCAAAGTAAAACCTTTATTATAGTGACATCTAACATGTCACATCTGAGAATTCAACCTGGATTTGGCTGATGAAGGAAGGCTGCTTGCGCCTTTGAGGCATTCCTTCGCTGGTGATCCGTGAGATAAATGAAGGATTAGG
The DNA here is from genome assembly GCA_963842685.1 of uncultured delta proteobacterium. GTDB lineage: Bacteria > Desulfobacterota > Syntrophia > Syntrophales > UBA5619 > JAKAFS01. The sequence continues at coordinate 37,274 of CAWJHT010000066.1, forward strand.
ATTTCATGGATGTCGGATGCGCTGGCGGTTCTCCGGGATCGGCGAAGGGGATGGTCAGGTTGTAGATCCCGGACTCCATGACTGCGCGGATCGGAAAAGGCGCCTTTTCAAAGACTTTGAGCATGGCCTTGTTGTCGGCGATCACATCCGCCGTAAACCCTTCGATTCCCTGCTCGCGGGCGACCCGGATCAGCATTTCAAAAAGGAATGAGGCGATGCCCTCGGCCCTGGTAGTTTTCATCGACGACAAAGGCCACATCGGCGAAGAGGACGGTCATGGTGACGGACATAACGACCTTCCGCGATGATCCTCTCCGTTCCCGATTGATCGATCGATTCCGACGATGGACATGATCCGCTGATAATCGACGTTCACATACTCCTGCATCTTGCGGTGGGGCATCGTCTTGATCGGACTGAAATAACGATAGTAGACGGCGTTGTCGGAAAAACGGTAGAAGAGTTTCCGCATCTCCTCTTCATCGGAGGGTTTGATGGCGCGGAATTGGACGGTCAGTCCTCCTTTGAAAGTGTGGGTGTAGGCCAGCTTTTCCGGGTAGAGAGAACCGGAGTCCGACAGATAGATCTGATCCGCATAGAGGATATTGGCCTTTTTCGCCTGACGGATCAGATCAGCCCGATCATCTGGATGGGCGATGTCGATCAGCGCCTGGGCGCGTTCACGGACGGTTCGGCCGATCATCGAGGCGATCCCGTATTCCGTGACGATGAGATCGAGAGATTCGCGGTTGGTGAACTGATTGGGAAAATCCTCCACGGAGAGAAGGATGTTGGACTGTCCTTTCAGATTGCGGCTGGGAAGGGCGAAGATCGTCCGTCCCCCGCGGGAATGTTCGGCGCCGGCAAAGAATTCCTGCGCATGTCCCGGACCCGGGGTGACATTGCCCTTGCCGATGTGCAGGGCGATGCCGCCCGTCAGATCGACCTTGCGCGCGGGGAGGATGGCGATCATCTTGTCGTTGAGGCTGATCCGCAGATGATCGGAGACCACATCGATCCCCTGAAACTCGACCAGGGGATTGCGGTGCAGCCATTGCATCAGTTCGGGCGTTCCCTGCGCGTAGGCAGTCAGGGATTTGTCGCGGAAATAGTTTTTCTTCCGATTGGTTACGGCGCCGCATTTGATCAGATCCATGAGGGGATCGGTAAAGAAGTAGGTATGCACGCCGAGATGGCGTTTGCGGGCCAGATGTCGACCCAGCGCCTCGAAGAGGGCGCCGGAGTAGAAGGAGATACAACTGCCGTCTTCCACGATGGAGGCGACATTGGCGGCCACCTTGTCGATGACGTCATCGACCGGCCAGCGGGGAAAGTAGATCGGCGGTTCCGTCGCCCGGACCAGGTAATCGAAATCATCCACATGGACGAAGGTGTTGCCCATCGTTCGCGGGACGAGGCTGTTGATTTCACCGACGACGATGGAGGCCCTCTCCATGGCGTATTTGGCGACATCGACCGATACACCGAGACTGGCATAACCGGCCTTGTCCGGAGGGGTGATCTGGACGAAGGCGACATCCACGCGGATCGCTCCCGACTCGACCAGTTTCGGAATCTGGGAAAATCGACAGGGGATCATATCGACAGAACCGGAGGTGATCGCATCACTGGCCAGCCAGCCGGCAAAGAAGGTCTTAAGGCGGAATTTGTGGTTGTGGGCGGTGTTTTTGAAGGAGATGGCGTCGCCGAGGCTGACGATCTGAACCAGTTCGAGATCGGTCAGATTGCTCATCTCCGATGTCATGAGCTTCTTTACGAGGGTCCGGGGTTCGGCCACACCGGTTCCAAGGAAGATGCTCATCCCCGGTTCAATCTTGGAGAGAAAAACCTCGGGGGAAACCACTCGCTTTTCCCATCCGGAATCCACATCGTCAAACATTCTGCAACCTCGCTTTGCCTTTCTTTGGTGTCGTTGAGATTATAAGTAAAAAATACGGCGAGAGGTTAAATTTGTCAATATTTTAAATAGGAATTGCGGATGAAGCCAGTTCCCTTTCCCACAGTGTAAAATCCTTGACTCCCATCTTGAGTCATAATACATTATTCAAGTATGTTTGAGTTTCCAAGGATATTCGAGCTTGAACATACAGGGAAAGGGGATTCGGGCAGGCACACATTGCGTCAAGACTGACAGGAGGAAACAGTGATACCGAGATATTCACGAGAAAAAATGACCGCGATCTGGAGTCCGGAAAACCGGTACCGGAAGTGGCTGGATATTGAAATTCTGGCCTGCGAGGCCATGGCCGAACGGGGAGAAATCCCTTAATCCTCCCTGAAAAACATCCAGGAAAAGGCCGGATTCGACGTGAACCGGATCGATGAGATCGAAAAGACGACCAAGCACGATGTGATTGCCTTTCTCACCTCCGTGACGGAAAAGGTCGGCGAGGACGGCCGCTTCATTCACCTGGGACTGACCTCTTCGGATGTCCTCGACACCTCTCTGGCCCTCCTCCTGCGCGAGGCCGCCGATATTCTTATCGAGGATCTGGATGCTCCTTCTTGCTGCGCTCAAGAAGAAGGCCATCGATCATAAAAATACCCTCATGATCGGTCGATCGCACGGCATCCATGCAGAACCGATCACGTTCGGCCTGAAGATGGCCATCTGGTATGCCGAAATGGAGAGAAACCGGGAACGGATGATCCGGGCCAGAGAGACGATCAGTACGGGAAAACTCTCCGGGGCGGTGGGAACATTCTCCTTCATCGATCCAAGCATCGAGACATATGTCTGTCGGAAACTGGGGCTGAAGCCGGCCCCTGTCTCCTCGCAGATCGTCCAGCGGGACCGCCATGCCGAATATTTCACGACCCTGGCCATCATCGCCTCTTCCCTGGATAAGTTTTCCCAGGAGATTCGTCTGCTTCAGCGGACCGAGGTGCGTGAGGTGGAGGAGTATTTTTCCCCCGGACAGAAGGGATCTTCCGCCATGCCCCATAAAAGAAATCCCGTCCTCTCGGAAAACCTTTCCGGGCTCTCCCGCCTGATGCGTTCTTATGCCTTGTCTGCCCTTGAGGATGTCGCGCTCTGGCACGAGCGGGATATCAGCCATTCCTCCGTGGAACGGATTATCGGACCGGATGCCACGATCCTTCTCGATTTCATGCTAAGCCGTTTCACCGGCTTGATCTCGCAGCTCGTCATCTATCCGGAAAGAATGCTCACCAATCTGCAGATGACCAAAGGGGTGATCTTTTCCCAGATGGTCCTTCTGAAGCTGATAGAACAGGGAATCTCCAGGGAAGGGGCCTATGCCATTGTCCAGCGAAATGCGATGCGATCCTGGCAGGAGGGGGCTGAGTTCCGTGAGTTGCTCCTGAAGGATGATGAGGTCGTTGCCAAGCTCAAGCCGGATGAGCTGTCCGCAGCTTTTAAAGTCGAAAATTTTCTCACCCATGTGGATTTCATCTTCAAGCGGGTTTTCGGAGAAAAACCATGAAACGATCTGCCACTGGTGCCGTCAGGTTTTTCGCCACAATTCCTCGCGGGAAATGACGGTGTCCTTCAACCAGAGGCGATCATCCTTTTCCGGGTAGTCGAGGTTGTAGTGAAGCCCCCGGCTCTCCTTCCGCATCCGGGCGCAGGTGACGATGAGTTTGGCGGCCACGGCGATGTTCCGCAGTTCCAGTAAGATCCCGTGTGATGATGAAATTTCGGTAATATTCTTCAATTTCCCGGATGATGAGGTCGATCCGGCGCTGCGCCCTCTCCAGGCGCTTGTCGGAACGGACAATGCCCACATAGTTCCACATGCAGCGGCGAATCTCGTCCCAGTTGTGAGACACGACGACCGATTCATCGCTTTCCGTCGCCCCTCTCGGATCCCAGGGCGGAATAGGCAGGGGATCATCCTCCACACTGGAAATGAGGTCGGCAATGCGGAGATAAGAGCGATGCGCAAAGACGATCGCTTCAAGAGCGAATTGCTGGCGAGACGGTTGGCGCCGTGCAGACCCGGTGCAGGAGACCTCTCCCGCAGGCAAAAAGACCGTTCGATGCTTGTTTCGCCGCATGGCATTCACCATGACCCCGCCGCAGAGGTAATGCTCCGCCGGGACGACCGGGATAGGGGTCCTGCGTCATATCGATGCCGAACTCCAAGACATTTTTCGTAGATATTCGGAAACCGCGACACCAGAAAATCCTTTTCCCGATGGGTGATGTCCAGCAGGACATAGTCATCACCGGACTTCTTGAGTTCGGTGTCGATGGCCTTGGCGACGACATCGCGCGGCGCGAGGCTCTTCATGGGGTGGTATTTCTCCATGAAGGTGGCGCCGCTTTTCAGTTTCAGAATTGCCCCCTCGCCGCGGACCGCTTCACTGATCAGAAATGATTTGGCATCGGGGTGGTAGAGGCAGGTCGGGTGAAACTGGATGAACTCCATGTTGGCGATCTTCGCACCGGCCCGGTAGGCCATGGCGATCCCGTCGGCGGTGGCGATGTCGGGATTCGTGGTGATCAGATAGACCTTGCCGGCGCCGCCGGTCGACAACATGATGAACTTCGCCCGGAAGGTATGGACTTCATTTTTGGCGATATCCAGGACGTAGGCGCCAAGACACCGGTCGCCACGCTCCATCTTCTGGCCGAGCACGGAGGACTTCATGATCAGATCGATCGGCGATGTGGTTTTCGAAGATCCGGATATTCTCTTTCCTGACCGGCCTTTTCGTGCAGCGCCCGTTCGATCTCCCGACCGGTCAGATCCTTGGCATGGATGACCCTTCGCATGGAATGGCCCCCCTCCCGGCCGAGATCGAACCGTTCCGGATCGGTGGTCGATCGGGTAAATTCAACGCCCCATTGCACCAGTTCGCGGATCCTCTCCGGACCCTCCGTCACCACGAAACGGACGACCTCTTCGTTGCAAGAGGCCGGCGCCGCAGGTCAGCGTATCGTTGATGTGATATTCGAAACGGTCCGTCTGATCCTGAACGACGGCAATCCCTCCCTGCGCCATATTGGTATTCGAGTCGGTCTTGTTCTTCTTGGTGACCATGGCGACGGTGCCCAGTTCCGCCGCCTTGATGGCAAAGCTGAGTCCCGCAATGCCGGTGCCCAGAACGAGAAAATCGGTATGAATTTCCATAGTTGCCTCTTTTCAGAAAAGTTTGTTTGCAAAAAACCGGTACTTCTATATATATTTCCCTTCGTTTTGTAAAAGAAAATATGCGGAGGATGAATCGATGGTGGTCCTGGGTATCGAATCTTCCTGTGATGAAACAGCCGCCGCGGTGGTGAAGGATGGGCGACAGCTCCTCTCGTCCAATGTGATCGCCTCACAGGTGGATGTGCATGCCCGCTACGGCGGCGTTGTTCCGGAGATCGCCTCCCGCAAGCATATCGAGGCCATCGTACCGGTGATCCTTCAGGCCCTGGAGGATGCCGGGATAACCCTGGACGAGATCGAGGGAGTTGCCGTGACACGAGGCCCGGGACTGATCGGATCGCTCCTTGTGGGGTTGTGTGCAGCCAAGGCCCTGGCCTTTGTCCGACGTCTGCCTCTGGTCGGGATCAATCACCTGGAAGGCCACGTGGCAGCGATATTTCTTACCGACAATCCCCCGGAATTTCCTTTTGTCGCCCTCGTGGTTTCCGGAGGTCATACGACGATCTATCTGGTGGAGGGTTTTCGCCGCTTCACTATTCTGGGTCAGACACGGGACGACGCGGCGGGAGAGGCCTTCGACAAGGCGGCAAAGCTCCTGGATATCGGTTATCCGGGAGGGGTTGTGATCGATCGCCTGGCGAAACAGGGAAATCGAAATGCTCTCGACTTTCCCCGGGCGATGAAGGACAGTCTCGATTTCAGTTTCAGCGGTCTGAAGACCTCCCTTCTGATGAGTCTCCGGAAAAGGGGGATCCCCTTTTCTCCTGAAGAATTGCCGGATGTGGCTGCCTCGTATCAGGAGGCCATCGTCGATGTCCTTGTGGAGAAGACCCTGCGGGCTGTCGAACTGACTTCAGTCTCCCGTGTCGTGGTCTGCGGCGGGGTTGCCGCAAACAGCCGTCTGCGCGAGCGGTTCCGCGACGAGACGGCTCGATCGGGTATCGACTTCTTCATTCCCCCGCCGGTTCTCTGTACCGACAATGCGGCGATGATCGCCATGGTCGGCGAACATCTTCTCAAGGAGGGGCACGGGACGGCCTGGATCTGAATGCGGTTTCCCGCTGGCCTCTCGCCTGAACCCTATGGTAAATGTTTGCCGTGCCGGCCTATTTTGTTTCGCGCCGACTGATCGTAGCCGGTCGTGAAAGAGAAGCCCATGAACTCCATAAGAAAGATCCTTGCTCAGTATGACATCCGTCCTCGGAAGAGGCTTGGTCAGTCTTTTCTCGAGGATATGAACATGATCCGTCGGATCGCCGCCCTCGTTGCACCGGCAGGAGGACGAGACCGTCGTGGAAATCGGCGCCGGTCTGGGAGTATTGACGGCGGAACTGGCAAAGAAGGCCGGCCGGGTGATCGCTCTCGAAATCGATCCGCGCCTGATTGGTGTTCTGAGGGATCGCTTTGCCGGGTGCGACAGAGTGGAGATCGTTGCAGGGGATGTGCTGGCTTATGATTTTTCCTCTGCCTGTCCGGGCAGGACGGATCAAGGTCGTCGGGAATATCCCTTACCATATCTCCACCCCGATTCTCTTTCGTCTGATCGAGTACAGACGGACGATCGGATCGATGGTCCTGATGTTCCAGAAGGAACTGGCGGACAGGATCACGGCACCTCCCGGGACGAAAGATTACGGAATCCCCTCGGTGATCGTCGCACGGTATACGAGGGTCATCCGGAGTATGACGGTGCCCCCGACCTGTTTTTATCCCGAGCCCGATGTGGTTTCGTCGGTCTTAAACTTTGTCGTCTGTGAGGATGAGACGAACGCCGGAGGATGAGGTGCTGTTTGCCATGACTGTCCGGTCGGCATTCTCCCATAGAAGAAAAACCCTCTGGAATAATCTCCGTGCGGCCGGTTTTACCTCGGATACACTGGAACAGGTGATGAAAAAAACCGGCATCAAGGGTTCCCGAAGAGCGGAAACCCTGACGGTCGATGAATTCTGTCTGCTGGCAACGGAACTGGCAGCCGGAGCGGGGCACGAGAAACTCCTTGACAAGCGATTAAGCATCTGATAGGTGACAACCGACGCTTGGATCCGCTAGACGGACTGGGACGGAAGGACATGTAAGTTCATACAAGACAAGGCCTCTCGTCGTTGACGCGGGGCTTTTTTTTTGAAAGGGGGAGCGGTTGGAGATCATTCAATCTGTAAAGGACATGCAGGCGCTATCCGAATCGAAGAGGCGCCAGGGACGGAGGATAGTCCTCGTTCCCACGATGGGGTATTTCCATGAAGGGCATCTGAATCTGATGAAGGTCGGACGGAATCAGGGCGATGACCTTGCCGTGAGCATCTATGTCAATCCTATGCAGTTCGCCCCGACGGAGGATTTCGCGAATTATCCGCGGGATTTCGAAAGAGACAAAAGGCTTGCGGAGGGGGTCGGCGTCGATTGGATCTTCTCTCCTGACCACCGGGAGATGTATCCGGAAGGGTATCAGACCCATGTAGAAGTGGAAGGGGTGACAAACAATCTCTGCGGAATTTCCCGCCCTCGTTTTTTCCGTGGGGTGACCACGGTCTGCACCAAGCTTTTTCATATCGTGAAGCCCCATGTCACCATCTTCGGTCGGAAGGATTTCCAGCAGTATGTCACCATTAAAAGAATGGTTCAGGATCTCAATATGGATATCGAGGTCATCGGTATGCGGACCACCCGCGAACCCGATGGCCTGGCGATGAGTTCACGGAATGTATACCTGAAGTCGGAGGAAAGGGAATCCGCTCTCAGCCTCAGTCGATCTCTCCTTTTGGCAAGAGGCCTCTATGAGAAGGGTGAGAGGGAGGCTGAGGTCATCCTGAAAGAGGTGAGAGAGTTTATCGCCGGTCACCCCTACGTAAAAATCGATTATGCTCAGATCTGTGATGTGGCGACCATGAAGGATGTTTCCCGAATTGAGGGAAGCGCCGTGCTTGCCCTTGCGGTATGGGTCGGGAAGACAAGATTGATCGACAACCATGTCTTTGGTGAACCTCTTGATATCTGAAAAAATTGCTTAAGACACAGGAGAAGGATTTTCATGCAAAGGTTTATGCTCAAATCGAAGCTTCACCGGGCAATGGTCACCGATGCGGATCTCCATTACGAGGGAAGTATTTCCATCGACGAGCATCTGATGGAGGCGGCAGACCTTTTACCCTATGAGAAGGTGGAGATCTACAACATATCGAATGGGGAGAGATTCTCCACCTATGTCATCCCCGGAGGAAGAGATTCAGGGACCATCTGTCTCAATGGAGCCGCTGCAAGAAAGGCATCCCGAGGAGATCTGATCATTATTGCCAGTTATGTCATGGTCGATGAGGATAAAGTTTCAGGCTGGTCGCCGAAGTGTGTCCTTCTCGATGAAAAAAATCGGATCAAAATCAAGCACCAGGATGGATGAAATATTCTGTCCGTGACCGGTTGATAGCCTATTATCACAAAACAATTGGGACAGGGTGTGATCATCCTGCCCGTGTTCGTTAAATAAGGTTTGAATATATCCTTTCCTTCTGTTATTGAACAAACGATTATAGAAACGTGATGAGTGAAGAAGGAATGCTTAAGAAAAAATTGAAGAGGATTTTTCTAACGGGTCTGGCCGTCGTCATACCGGCGGGACTGACGATCTATATCCTCTTTTTCATCATCGGCATGATGGACAATCTGCTTCAGATTATCCCAGTCGATTACCAGCCGGACAATCTGCTTCATTTTCACATCCCAGGGATGGGGATCATCGTCACGGTACTGCTCATCTTCATCTGCGGTCTTGTGACGACGAGTTATCTTGGGAATCGACTTGTCGTTTTTGGGGAGCGCATCGTCGGCAAAATTCCTTTTGTCCGGAGCATCTATCAGGCCATCAAGCGGATCGCTGACGGTCTCTTTATGGACAGGGCGCAAAGTTTCAAGAAAGTGGTCATCGTGGAATATCCCCGTCGGGGGGTTTACAGCATTGGTTTCATCACCGGAACGCCAAATGGCGAAATACAGGAATGTCTGGGCCAGAAGAGCCCCTGCATCGGAATTTATATCCCCTGTGCCCTGACACCTACCACGGGTGTTTTCGTCATGGTTCCCCAGGATGAACTCATAGAAGTCAGCATGTCAGTGGAAGAAGCCTTTACCCTGATCATTTCTGCGGGTATTGTGACGCCCCAGGACAAGGGTTTCGGAAGCCCTTGTCGCACCGGTGAACGAGCTGACTGCTTCGTAAAGAATGATTTCGACGGTAAATCGTAATACGGATCAGAACATTGAATAAGGAGAAAGAGTAATGAAGTTTATGAAAGTGGATAGAAACATGCCTTCCCGGATAGCCGATCCGTCCCTGGCAGCCTGGGGACGGGAGGAGATACGTCTTTCCGAAAACGAGATGCCCGGACTGATGGCTGTACGCGAGAAATATGGTCCTAAAAAACCTCTGCAGGGTCTGAAGATTACCGGAAGCCTGCATATGACGATTCAGACAGCCATGCTCATCGAAACCCTTGAGGAACTGGGAGCAGATCTTCGCTGGGCCTCCTGCAATATCTTCTCGACCCAGGATCACGCCGCGGCGGCGATTGCTCAGGCGAAATCAGCGGCGGTTTTTGCCTGGAAAGGTGAATCCTTGGAGGAGTACTGGTGGTGTACCGAGCAGGCCCTGACCTGGCCGGACGGTACGGGACCGGATCTGATCGTTGACGATGGCGGAGATGCGACGCTGTTCATTCATGAAGGCGTCAGGATTGAAAAAGATCCTGCTATTCTGAATCAACCCTGTGACAACAAGGAACTGAAGATCATTCGTGAACGTCTTGCTCATGGCCTCAAGACGGCGCCGCGTCACTGGCAGGAGGTCGCTGCCCATGTCCGTGGCGTTTCCGAGGAGACCACCACCGGTGTGCATCGGCTCTATCAGATGGCGGAGGCGGGAGAGCTCCTGTTTCCTGCAATCAATGTGAACGATTCGGTGACCAAGTCCAAGTTCGACAATCTTTACGGTTGCCGGGAATCCCTGGCTGACGGCATCAAACGGGCCACGGACATCATGTTTGCCGGCAAGGCCGTGGTGATCTGCGGCTACGGCGATGTCGGCAAGGGTTGCGCTCAGTCCATGCGGGGTTTCGGTGCACGTGTTTATCATCGTTGAAATCGATCCGATCTGTGCCCTGCAGGCGGCCATGGAGGGGTACGAGGTGACGACGCTCGATGACATCGTGGCAAAAGGGGATATCTTCATCACGGCCACGGGTTGCTGCGATGTGATCACGGGGCGGCATATGGAAAAGATGAAAAATGAGGCCATTGTCTGCAATATCGGTCATTTTGACAGTGAAATCGATATGCATTACCTGGAAAACACGCCTGGCTGCATCAAGCAGAACATCAAGCCGCAGGTCGATAAATGGACGCTCAAATCCGGAAAGTCCATCATCATCCTGGCCGAAGGGCGTCTGGTGAATCTCGGCTGTGCAACCGGCCATGCCAGTTTTGTGATGAGCAACAGCTTTACCAATCAATGCCTGGCCCAGCTCGATCTCGCTGCGAAATCGCGAAAGCCGGGCGTCTATACCCTCTCCAAGAAACTGGATGAAGAGGTTGCCCGTCTTCACCTTAAGCGACTGGGGGCAAAGCTTTCCAGGCTGACAAAGAAACAGGCCGAGTATCTCAATGTACCCGTGGGCGGTCCTTTCAAACCGGACTACTACAGATATTAAAGCGGGCTGTTGATTCAGGCCATGGTTAAGAAGGTGGCTGATGGATAGCGCTCAACGATCTATCAGCCATCCCTATAACCAATGAACAGTCGTCTTCATGTCTTGATACGGTACAGCAGAAAAACGGAAGCGGCACCGAAGAGGATGTTTCCCAACCAGGCGGCAATGAGGGGGGAAGGGCGCCGGATCTGCCCAGAGACATCCCAAAGGCGAAGACGAGCCAGTAGGAAAATCCGATGACCAGCCCGACCCCGATGCCTTGGGCGATGCCGCCGCTCCGCTCGGACCGGAGGGAAAAGGCGATGCCGATCACGGCGAGGATGATGCTTACCAGGGGAAAGGCGATCTTGCCGTGGAGATCGACGAGGTACCGTGTCGCATCATAACCTTCCGACTGGAGTTTCCCGATATATCGCTTCAGCTCAGAATAGCCCATCGTCTCGACATCTTTCTGAACGACCTTAAAATCATCAGGCTTTTCCGGAAGATCGACCACTTGCTGGTCTATGTTCTCCAAGGTGGGAAATTCACCGGCTCGAAACCGGGTGATGAGAAGGTTGTGAAGCAACCAGCGTCCCTCCTTCCACTCGCCCCATTCCGCATCGAGGCGCATGGTCAGCGTCATTTCCGGATCCATGTAATAGATGGTGATCCCCTGCAGCGTGTTGCTCTGCACATCGAACAGCTTGAAATTGTAAATGCCCTTCTGACCTCGGTACCAGATCTGATCCTGCTTGAACGTTCCCATGGACTGCCGCTTTCTGTACCTCGATCAGACGGATGTACTCGGCCCTTTCGTTGGTATAGGGGGTGATCCATTCGCTCAGGAAAAAGACCAGAAGGCAGATCGAGGCGGCAATGGTCAGGATAGGGAGGGACAATCCTGTAAAGGCTGATACCGTTGGCCTTCATGGCCACGATCTCGCTATGCCGGGACAGATATCCGTAGGTCATCAGCGCCGTCAGCAGACGTAGCTGCAGGCAGGATCTGGGAGACGATCATCGGTAGGCGGAAGAGAAAGTAGGCGGCCATCTGCTGAAAAGTGGCATTATTGCTGAGAAACATCCTGATCTTTTCGAAGAAATCGATGATCAGAAAAAGCGAGATGAAGCACAGCGGTAATAAAAAGGAGATTTCTTAAAAATTCCAAGGTGAGATAACGATCCAGGATCTTCATGATGACTCCTTGGCCTTCGGTCCGTCTTTTTCGGGTCTGGACGTGAATGAAAAGGGACGGAGGCTCTCACCTTCAGCAGCGCGCAGGTCTGCTGTACCTTGAGATTTCACTTCCATGGAGGGGTTGGCAACCTTGGCTTCGGAAAATGAACTTATGAAGGGCCCAGGGGGCGATCCATGATCGGGGGGAAGCGCACTCGAACGGACCCGAAGGGATCGTTCCCTCGCCGCCAAATAAAAGAGAAGTAATCCGGTGACGGCGAAAATGCCGCTCGGCGCCCAGGCGCCTATAATCGGTGAAAGCCGTCCTGTCTCGACAAGCGCCTCACCGCTGAGGCGCAACAGGTAGTAGACCAGAACGACAGCCAGGCCGATAGCGAATCCTCGAGACCGGACCGAGCGATGCGCTCGGATTCCGAGCGGTAGACCGATGAGGGCAAAGAGAAGGCAGGTAAGAGGGACTGTCAGTTTCTTGTTGCAGTTCGATTACATCTCGCGAAGGGCCTCATCTTTTATCCCGCTTGCTCTTCAGCATGGCGGAGAGTTCCGTCACAGTCATATCCGTACTCGATTTTGTGCCGCTCTTCTTTCCTTCGGAGAGCGCTTCGGCGAGGTCCAGACGGACGTCATAGAAGTGGAAATCCATCTTCCGGTAATTTTTTAGACCGGCGTCGACCGTATGGGTTGTGCCGTCCTCCAATCTCAGGGTGATCGCCAGAGTGTCGGGATCTGAGATGAGATAGGCCTTCCGGGCGATGATGGTACTCGGTTCTCTACTGATCCGGTTGTCTGATACGAGAACCCCTTCCAGAAATTCGCCATGGATCGGTATCTTTTCCGCGTACAGAAGGATGCCCCGAAAATCATCGATGAACACCTTCTCTTGAATGCCGATACTGGCCTTCTGCTTAACCATATCAAACAGGAGATTCTTGGATGCGACATTGCCGTAAGGAACGAGAAATAGAGTCGTTATTCCGGTCAAAAGGAATGCAACCAGGGCCGCGAAGAATACCGGAAACGCCAACTGGTAGAGACTCACGCCGGACATCTTCAGGATGGTGATCTCATTGTCGCCGGAGAGACGTCCCAGTCCGATCAGGATCGCGATCAAAAGCGATATGGGGATAGTAAACATAAGGAAGGAGGGCATAAGGAAAAGGATCAGTTGGGAGATGTCGGTAAAACGGATCCCTTTGTTGATCATCAGATCTATCAACTGGAGGATCTTCCCCAGGAGGAGCACAAGGGTCAATACAAAGAGAATCATGAAGAAGGGAAGGGCGATTTCCTTCAGAATATAGCGATTTATCAAACGGTGCATGCATAAAACCAGAAACAGTCGTCGCCTCATATCATTAGAATAAGGAGAAACTCGATGAGGCGGACGAGATCTCCTTGCCGGGGTCGATTATGTCGCAGACTGCAAGGACGGCCGGAACGAATTCGGGATTTTATCTGTCCTCGACTTCGTCCATCGTGATGCCCACAAACGCTCAAACTTTATCCATCCCGGTCAGGAAGATCTGAATGATCCCTCCTTGCGACAGATGCAGGATTGAGATAGCTATTGTATAGAAAATTGCACATATCGACGGGTATGTCAAGAACGAGCCTCTCGATGGCTAAGAAACCGATAAGAGGGAGATGCAATGAGGGGAGGATATGGCTGTACCTTGGGTCTGGAGATTAATCGTTTGACAATTCCAGCCTTTTCATGGAATAAGGACCGAGCTAAAAAACGTGGTTTTAGAACGTCATAGGCCAAAGTCATGCAGAACAAAGCATTGAAAATAATGATCCTCTTCCTCATCCCTCTCCTGCTTTATGTGGTTTCACTCCCATTCGCCCCGCTGATGGAACCGGATGAAGGAAGATACAGCGCCATCCCCAGCGCTATGAATGCCACCGGCGACTACGTCACACCGCGCCTGAAAGAGGCGGTCTATTTCGAAAAACCGCCTCTTGCCTACTGGGCGACGGCAATCGCTTTTCGGATTTTCGGTGAAAATGAATTTTCTTCACGTCTCTTCGCAGCCCTCTGTGCCTGGGGTTGTATTATCCTGACCTATCGCATGGGACTGTTCTTCCATGACACCCGGACGGGTCTCTATGCAGGGGCGGTTCTTACAACCTTTCTGTATCACGCCGCTATCGGGCGGATCAACATCCTCGACATGCCGCTCGCCTTTTTCGTCTGCATGGCGATCTGGTCGGGATTTCGCTATTTTGCTTCGACGGAGAGACATCAAAATCAGGCTATATCTCCTCTATATTTTCAGCGCTCTGGCGTTTCTGACCAAGGGTCTGATCGGGATCGTCTTCCCTTTCGGCGTCGTCATCGTCTGGCTTATCATTTCACGCCGATGGCGGGATACCTTCGCCCTTTTTTCGCCCATCGGCATCCTATTCTTTGCGGCCATCACCATGCCATGGCTGATCCTTGTCCAGAAGGCAAACCCGGACTTCTTCCGTTTTTTCTTCATCCAGGAGCACCTGCTCAGGTACGCCACCCGGATGCATGACCATTATCAGCCGTTCTACTTCTACCTCCCGATTATCCTGGCCGGGACCCTTCCTTGGTGTGCTTTTCTTCCGGAGGCCTTGAGGGGTATCCGGAAGAATGCGGGGATTATTTTCAGCGGCGTCGAAAAACGCTTCCTCCTCGTCTGGATCTGTCTGATCCTGATATTCTTTTCCATTTCCTCATCGAAACTCATCCCCTATATCGCACCGATTTTCCTCCCCATCGCACTCATCTTCGGCCATCTCTTCCGGATATATGAGGATAACCGCGATAGCTGCGGGTGGGACGGCTGTCCCGCTTCGCTATAGAGTGACAGTCATCCTGCAGGCGCTCCTGTTTATGGCTATTCTCTTGGCCCCTCTTTTCCCTCACAATCATCAGGTTGACCCGGGAATCTGGTGGCCCTGGATGGTTTTTCCCATTCTCATTCAGATCCTGATTCTCTTCGTTCCCGACCGGATCAGGGCAAGGACCGGCAAGGGTTGGTTCGTGACAATCTATTTTCTCTTCGCACTGTTCCTTGGTTCCGTGACATTCCCTGTGGCTCAGTACCTCACCCCTTACAAATCGGCCTGGCCGCTTTCGCAGGCTGTCAAGACCCATCTTCCCGCCGGCGCCACTCTTTATCAGTACGGGATGTCCCTTTACGGGATCGACTTCTATACCGGGATGAGAACCCCGATCGTCGACGACATCGGGGAGGTGAGATATGGCAGCGAACAGCTTCCTCGCGAAGAAAGGGAACGATATTTCCTTTCATCCGCATTCCTTTTTCAAGCTGGTTCGGGAAAAGGAGGGTGTCTACTGCGCTACGAAGGGCGGTGAAAAACTGGCGAGACTGAAAAAAGAGGTTCCCGCTCTAACGGTATTGTGGCATAATGATGTGTACTATTTGGTAAAGTTGAAGTGATCCTGAGAAAGGCATGATTCCATGATGAAGATCAGAGAAAATTTTCTGCCGCTCAACCGGCCGTCCATCGGAGAGGCGGAGATTGCGGGTGTGACCGAATGCCTGAAATCGCAATGGATTACGACCGGCCCTCTGTGCAAGACCTTCGAGGAGCAGTTCCAGACCCTGACCGGCGCCCGGCATGCGGTTTCTGTCGTTTCCGCGACGGCCGGGATGCATCTCGCGCTCATGGCCCTCGGCATCGGTCCGGGGGATGAGGTCATCACCCCTTCGATGACCTTTGCCTCCACGGTCAACATGATCGCCCTGCTCGGCGCCAGACCCGTCTTTGTCGACATTCATTACGATACACTGAACATCAATGCCGATGACATCGAGGCGCGAATCACCCCCAGGACCAAGGCGATCATTCCCGTCCATTTCGCCGGCGCCCCGGCGGACATGGATCCGAATCATGGAGATTGCCGACCGTCATCACCTGACCGTCATCGAAGACGCGGCTCATGCCGTCGGGTACGCGCTATCGGGGAACGCATGCCGGGGGTTTCGGAGGAATCGCCGTCTTTTCTTTTCATCCTTTGAAAAACATCACCACGGGCGAGGGAGGGATGATTACCCACAGCGATGACCGTCTCGAAAAAAAACTGCGGGTATTGAGGTTTCACGGCATTGAACGCGACGCCTGGAAACGCTACGGAAAAGGAGGAAACCCGGAATACGACATCGAGGAACCGGGGTACAAGTACAATCTGACGGATATCCAGGCGGCCCTGGGGATCGCCCAGCTTGGGCGGCTGGAGGAATTCAACCGGCGCAGGTCCGAACTGGTGAATCTCTACCGAGAGGGTCTCGGTGATATGGAAGGGCTTGAGCTTCCCGGCGATCCGCCCTACCCCCACACCCACTCCCATCATCTTTTTGTGGTGAAGATCAGTGCCATGGAACGCTCGCGATTCATGGAAAGGCTTTCGGAATACAACATCGGCTACGGTCTTCATTTCCCGGCCTGCCATCTCCTGAAGTATGTAAAGAACCGTTTTGGATTGACCTGTCTGCCGGAGACGGAACGCGCCGCCGGAAAGATCCTCTCTCTTCCCCTCTTTCCGGATATGACCGACGAGGATGTTGCCTATGTGTGCGCTGCCGTGCGGGAAATTCTGCACAAAGCCCAAAGAACACCGATAAATGGAAAGGGGTGTCATGCATTCTCAACCGATGATTTCTCTGGTGATCCCGGTTTACAACGAAGAGAGGAATCTGACGAAGACTGATGGAGCGGATCAGGCCGACGATGTCGGCTATGAAGAGACCCTGCGAAGTCATCCTCGTCGATGACGGCAGCCGGGATCGCTCACTGGAGATCCTGAAGGGTTTTACGGAATCACCGAAGTCAGGGTGGTGGAACTGACGAGGAATTACGGTCAGCATGCGGCGATCCTGGCCGGTTTTTCCATCGTCCGCGGCGAGATCGTCGTGACCCTCGACGCGGATCTTCAGAACCCGCCCGAGGAGATCCCCCGTCTCATCGCGACGATGGAAGAGGGCGGCTTCGATGTGGTCGGTACGATCCGCAAAGGTCGAAAGGATTCCTTTTTCCGGATCATTCCCTCAAAAATCGTCAATATGGTGGCGAGGAAGATCACCGGCGTCCGGATGACCGACTGGGGATGCATGCTGCGGGCCTACCGCCGGCCGGTCGTGGAAAGGATGATCGCCTGCCATGAACATGCCACCTTCATCCCGGCGCTGGCGACCCATTTCGGAAAGCGGGTGACGGAGATCGAGGTCGCCCATGAGGAACGACACGGCGGCAAATCCAACTATCCGCTGCGGAAACTGATCAACCTCCAGTTCGATCTGGTGGCCTCCTTTTCCGATCTTCCCATCAAGCTGATCATGTACGGGGGTATCGCATGGCGGCCCTCGGCGTCTGTTTCGGCGCTTGTCCTTGCCGTGGCCCGTCTCGTCTACGGAGCGCTCTGGGCGGCACAGGGGGTTTTCACCCTGTTTGCGATCCTGTTCGCCTTTGTGGGGTTGCAGTTTTTCGCCCTCGGCGTCATCGGCGAGTATATCGGGAGGATCTACCGCGAGGTCCGAAAAAGACCGGAATACGTGATTGAACAGTGTCTATGGCGATGATGCAGAAAGCAGTGACGCACGGCTTGAAGAGGAGAGGTGATGAAAAGCGTTGTTTTTGCCTATCACAACATGGGACTCGCAGGTCTCCGGGCCCTCGAGCGCGCCGGTTATCGAGATTGCCTGCATTTTTTCCCATGAGGACGATCCGGATGAAAACTGCTGGTTCGGTTCGGTGCAGGACATGGGCGAGCCGAACGGGCCATCCCCGTCTATTGTCCGGCGGACGTGAACCAGCCGGAATGGATGGGCAGGATCGCGGCCCTTCGGCCGGAGATGATCTTCTCCTTCTATTACCGCCAGATGCTCTCGGAGATGAGATCCTGGACATCCCGCCCCAGGGCGCGTACAACCTCCACGGATCGCTTCTGCCGGCCTACCGCGGACGATGTCCCGTGAACTGGGTCCTCGTGAACGGGGAGACAACAGACCGGGGTCACCCTGCATCACATGGTCAAGAAGGCCGATGCCGGCGATATCGTCGGCCAGAGGGTCGTGCCCATCGAACCGGACGGATACCGCGTTCACTCTGTACGGAAAGCTCTGTGATGCGGCGGGAGATCTCCTCGATGAACTCCTGCCCTCTGATGAAGGCGGAAAGGCGCCGCGCATCCCCCAGGATATCTCCAAGGGGAGCTATTTCGGCGGCCGCAGAGCCGGAAGACGGCCGTATCGACTGGCGATGGCCTGCCGAAAGGATCTATAACCTGATCCGCGCGGTGACGGATCCCTATCCCGGCGCCTTTTGCCTGCTTGCCGGACGGATCGAAGCTGATGATCTGGTGGGCGACGCCGGAAGAGGAAGAGGCAGAGGACGTGGCAGAACCGCCCGGAGACGTCGAGATCGAAGGAAACACGGGTTCTGGTTCGGACGGGACAGGGGAGAATTCGCCTCCTCGATGTGGAGATCGGGGACGAAAGAATGACCGGCGACGGACTCATCCGCTATTTTAAAGACAGGGAAGGAATGATTTTATCATGAAGATTTTGATCCTGGGGGTAAACGGTTTTATCGGCCATCATCTGACCAAGCGGATCCTCGACGAGACGGACTGGAGCGTTTACGGGATGGATCTCTCCGACGACCGTCTGGGAAAATCCCTCCAGAATCCGCGCTTCCATTTCATCGAAGGGGATATCGCGATCAACCGGGAGTGGATCGAGTATCACGTCAAGAAGTGCGACGTCGTCCTGCCGCTCGTGGCGATCGCCACGCCGAAACTCTATGTGGAAGACCCGATCGGCGTCTACAACCTCGATTTCGAGATGAATCTCAATGTGATCAAACAGTGCGTCAAGTATCACAAGCGGGTCGTTTTCCCTTCCACCTCGGAGGTGTACGGGGCCTGCCCCGATCCGGAGTTCAAGGAGGATGAGAGCTATCTGGTCGTGGGACCGATCCAGAAGGAGCGCTGGATCTACTCCTGCTGCAAGCAGCTTCTCGACCGGGTCATCTATGCCTACGGCACACGGGGGCATCTGGAATTCACCCTGTTTCGCCCCTTCAACTGGGTCGGACCCCGTCTGGATTCCCTGTATGCGGCAAAGGAGGGCAGCTCCCGGGTGGTGACGCAGTTCATCGCCGAGCTTCTGATGAAGCGGCCGATCACCCTCGTTGACGGCGGCAGCCAGAAGCGGTGCTTCACCTACGTCGACGACGGCATCGCGCGCATTGCTGAGAATTCTGGAGAACGCAACGATGTCTGCAAGAACCAGATCATCAACATCGGCAATCCGGAAAATGAGTGCTCCGTCCGGGAACTGGCCGACCTCCTGAAGAAGCTTTTCATGGACCATCCCGATCATCTCCAGGACGGTGACCTATTCGGAGATCATCGAGGTTCCCGCACAGACCTATTACGGAAAGGGCTATCAGGATATCTATACCCGGAAACCGAGCATCGAAAAGGCCCGGAAGCTCCTCGGGTGGTCGCCGAAGATCGGTCTGGAGGATTCCCTCCGGATGACCCTCTATTCTTTCCTCGAGGAGAACGAGCCGTCTTTCCGCGAATAGACGATGGCGTCCGTGACAGGGGAAGGAAGCTTGTTTATGAGGAGAGGAATTGAACACGGATCCTGGGACTGAAAATCGATGTGGACACCTATCAGGGGATGAAGCGGGGCGTCCCCCGTCTTCTTTCCCTGTTGAGGGAGGAGAGGACTCCGGGCCACTTTTTTCCTGAGCATCGGGCCGGATGCCTCGGGAAGGGCCATTCTTCAGCTTCTGAAGAATCCACGGTTTCTGAAGAAGATGGTCCGGACCCGCGCCGCCAGCCTCTACGGTTTCCGGACCGCCCTGTATGGGACGCTTCTCCCTTCGCCGCTGATTGCCCTTTCTTTTCCCGATCTCGTCCGGCAGATCATGGAGGAAGGCCACGAGGTCCAGTTTCATGCCTGGGATCACCGACGCTGGCAGGATGAGCTTGCCATCCGCCCGGAGACCTGGATCCAGGATTGGTTCAAACGCGGTATCGACGGATTTGAAAAGCTGACGGGGAAGAGACCCACCTCTTTCGGCGCCCCGGCCTGGCTGATCGACGATCGGGTCCTCTCCTTTGCCCGCGACCTCCGTTTCGACTATCTCAGTTGTACGCGGGCAAAGAAACCTTTTATCCATGAAGGCTGCGGATCTGATCGAGATTCCTTCGGATCTCCCCTGTTTCGAGGAAACGGGGATTGAAGAGGGCGGAGACGGCAATTCTCTCGGGACTTGCCGAAGGGGGAATCCATGTCCTGCCGGTTCATGCGGAAGTCGAAGGCGGGCTATGGAGCGAACCTTTCGTCCGATCTCATTCACGCCGTGAAAAAAAGCTGATTATCGCTTCCTGCCCCTCTGCGACATCCTGAAGCTTTTGGACCGGCAAACGCTCATGACCAGGCGATTCCACCTGCAGCTCCTCCCCGGACGCTCCGTTCCCTGCGCCGTTTGAAAGGTTTCCCCAGCGACGTTGATCCTGACCATCAGAGCGGTCGCCGCAACAGTGCAATGACTTTCACGGGTCGATTTGAATACGTTCCTTATTGACCAGGAACATAAGTTTGATATGTGACAAATGAGATCTGTTCTTGAATTCGCATTTCCATGGAGATCGCCGGAAAAAAATGGTTGACCACGGATATTTTTTCAAGTAGTCGTACCGAGACCTTTTCATTTCTATCCTTAATCCCTCATTGCGGGGTGCTTTGATGAACTCACAATGGATTCATCTTTCGGCAGGCTCGGGGTATCCGACTGACCAAGATACCATTTTTTACACTCCCTGTGCCATCAAAGATCGCTGGGTTTTTACTTGCGGGGCAAACGTATCCTTAAAGAAGGGTCTTGTCTTCGGATGAGACCATCATTTTAGCGGATGGGGCGTAGCTGTTGGATAGGAAAGTGCTGATGGTCAACTGGATAAGGAGGTCAAACGTATGAAACGTGCAGGATTTTTTTTCATCGCGGGTATCATGGCCATGTGTCTGGCAGTCACTGCGAGTGCCGCGGAAAAGGTTACGGTTTACACTTCGCTGGAGACGGATGAAACGGTCAAATACCTCGAGGCGGCCAGAAGGGATATGCCGGACCTGGAAATCAACATCATCCGTCTTTCCACCGGTGAACTGGGTGCACGCATGCTGGCCGAAAAGGACAATCCCCAGGCGGATCTGGTCTGGGGGTGGGCCGTGACCAACATGGAAGAATTCATTCCCAAGGGCCTGCTGGTACCCTACAAACCCAAAGGCGTGGAAAGACTCGAACAGCGCTTTGTTCACCCCCAGTATTATGTACGTCGGAATCGATATGTACATCGCCGCCTTCTGCGTGAATACCAAAGTCATGCAGGAGAAGGGACTGCCCATGCCCAAGGGGTGGAACGACCTTCTCGATCCGAAATTCAAGGGCCTCGTGACCATGCCCAATCCGGTGGCCTCCGGTACGGGATTCCTCCAGATCGCCAGCATCCTCCAGATGTACGGCGCGAAGGAGGGCAAGGAGGACGGCTGGGAATTCCTGAAGAAACTGGACAAGAACATCGGCCAGTACATCAAGAGCGGATCCCGTCCGGCCAAGATGACCGCCTCGGGAGAGTTTGCCGTGGGGGCCTCCTTCGAATTCGTCGTGGCCGAACTGATCAAACAGGGCTTCCCGGTAAAGTTTGTCTTCCCGATCGAGGGTGCGGGATATGAAGTGGAGGCCAACGCCCTGCTCAAGGGGGCGAAAAACCCCAACGCCGCAAAGAGATTCCTGGATTGGGCCATCACGGACAACGCCATGAAAGAGTATTCCAAATTCAAGCATGGCGTGACCCTCCCCGGGATTCCCTCCCGGCCGGATCTGCCCAAATTGTCCGAAATCAAGCTCTACCCGATGGACTTCAGCTGGCAGGCCAAGAACAGCGAGGCCATCAAGAAGAAGTGGGAGAGCCCTCTTCTCGAAGTAAGCTCCATGTTTCCGGTCATCCTGCCTCAAGGCGGGATGACCGGAATCCATGCCGTTTTTTTTGAACCTATTCTGTATAGAACTCTCAACATCTAAGCGAGGAAGGAAAGATGGGAAGAGACCTCAAGCTGGAAAATCTCACCAAACGCTACGGAAATCTTACCGCCGTGGATCATGTCAATCTGGAGATCCAGGAAGGGGAGTTCATCTGTTTTCTGGGACCCAGCGGTTGCGGAAAAACCACGGTGCTCAGGATGATCACCGGATTTGAAACGGTTACGGAGGGGAAGTGTGATCTTCAACAACCGCGTGATCAACGATCTCATTCCCAAGAAGCGGGAATTCGGAATTGTCTTTCAGTCCTACGCCCTTTTCCCGAACATGACCGTGGAGGAGAACATCGCCTTCGGTCTGAAGATGAGGAAGATGCCGAAGAAGGCCATTGCCGAACGGGTGGACAAGATGCTCGATCTGATCGGTCTGTCCGACTGGCGAAAACTTTATCCGGCCCAGTTGAGCGGCGGTCAGCAGCAGCGGGTCGCCCTGGTGAGGGCCCTCGCCCCGGATCCCCAGGTGCTTCTCCTGGATGAACCCCTGAGCGCCCTCGATGCGAAAATCAGGCTCCGCCTCAGGGCGGAGATCAAGCGATTGCAGCAGGAATTGAAAAAGACCATGATCCATGTGACCCACGATCAGGAAGAGGCCCTGTCCATTGCCGATCGTGTGGTGGTCATGGAAGGGGGGCAGTTCCGGCAGGTGGGACGGCCCATTGACATCTACAAAAACCCGACCTGCAGCTTTGTGGCGGACTTTGTGGGAACGTCCAATTTCTTTGAAGGGCGCCGTACCGGCGATGTCGTCGATATCGGCAAGAGAAAAATCAAGGTGAGGCAAGAACGGCGCCGGGGCGGACGAGGCCGTTTCCCTGGCCATCCGGCCGGAAAATGTGGAAGTGTTCAAAAAGGAGGCGCCCCCCGAGGTCGACGAACCCATGAACCTCGTCTCCGGCCGGATTGAAGTGGTGGTTTTTCAGGGTGCTGCCGTAAGACTTCTCATCAACATTGACGGCGAGGAGATCATCTCGGATATCAACGAGAAGGAGTTCGAGCAACGCTCTTTGAAGCGGGGGGATGAGGTTTATCTCTATTTCCCTCCTGAGGCATTTCTGGTATTTCCCGACGGGGAGGGGAAAAAATGAACCCTATCGAACCTTCCGGAAAACGATTCTCCTCGTGGTTCACCGCCGACAATCTCTTCACCGGGGTGATCATGACGTTTCTGCTGGTCATCCTGGCCGTTTTCCTGCTCTATCCGGTGGTGGACATCTGCCGGTTGAGCTTCATCAAGGACGGGGCTTTCAGCCTGCAAAACTATCTGGATTATTTCTCCGAGCCGAGGATCTTTCGCTCCTTCTACAACAGCATGTTCGTATCCACGGTGACCATGGTCATCACCACGGTGCTGGCCTTCCTGTTTGCCTACGGTCTCACCCGCACCACCATGCCGGGCAAGGGGTTCTTCTACACGGTATCCACGCTTCCCCTCATTGCGCCGACCATCATCCAGGCCCTGGCGCTCATTTTGCTGTTCGGCCGCAACGGCGTCATCACACGCTACCTTCTGGACACGAGCTGGAATATCTACGGCGCCACGGGCATCATCGTGGGAGAGATCCTCTACTGTTTTCCCAACGCCCTTTTCATTCTTTATACCACCCTGTCCGCGGTGGACACGCGCCTCGACGAGGCCGCACAGAGCCTGGGGGCCTCCGCCCTGAAAACCTTCTTCAAGGTGACCCTCCCCTCGGCGAAGTACGGAATCGCCAGCGCCGCGGCGCTTACCTTCAACCTGACCATCACCGACTTCGGCATCCCGGTGGTGATCGGGGGGGACTATTCCGTTCTGGCGACGGAGATCGTCAACAAGGTCTTCGGTATGCAGCGGTTCGACCTGGGGGCGACCATCAGCGTGATCCTCCTGGTTCCCTCCATCACGGCCTTTGCGATCAATTACTACCTGACCCGGAAGAGCTATGCCATGATCAGCGGCCAGGCCCGTCCCTTCATCCAGCCTTCCCGGCCGTTGAAGAAATGGGCGTTCACCGCTTACTCGACCCTGATCTGCGCCTGCATCCTTCTGGTTTTCGTTACGGTCTTCCTGGGCTCATTCGTCAAAACCTGGCCTTACGATTTTTCACTCACCCTCAAACATTTTGACTTTCCGTCCCTCGGGGCGAGCGTTCCGTTCTGGACCGCGTTCTGGAACAGCGTCCTGGAGCCGGGACCGTTGCGCGACATGATCGCCATCAAATACGCCCCCATCTGGACCAGCCTCCTGGTATCCCTGGTGGTGGCCGTGGTCGGGGCTTCCATCACCCTGGTGGCCGCCTACATCATCGAAAAGAAGAAGCCCCGGGGCGAGCAGCTTCTCTACGCCCTGTCGGTTCTGCCGGCGGCCATACCCGGGGTGGTGCTGGGTCTGGGATACGTGCTGGCCTTCAACAAACCCTACTTTCTGATTTACGGCACAATCTGGATCATCATCATCAACGTCGTGATCGCCAACTTCACCCTGGGGGTTCTCTCCGGAACGGCGAATCTCAAGCAGATCGACAAGTCGGTCGAGGAGGCTGCGGTCAGTCTCGGCGCCGGACCGGTGACCACCTTCACGCGGATCGTATTTCCGCTCTCCAAGGTGGCCTTCCTCTCCACGACCACCTTCTATTTTCATGCGGGCGATGACCACGATCAGCGCCGTCCTGTTTCTGGTTTCGGCGCAGATCAAGCTGGCCGCAATCGAGATCATCTTCCTCGATGTGGACGGCCGAACGGCGAGCGCCAATGCCATGTGCACCGTCGTCGTGCTGATCGTCGCGCTGTTCCTGGTCGATCATGCGGATTACCACGGGCAGTTCAGGGCTCACGGGGATGAGCGCAACAAAATGAACGGAGGACCTGCGAAATGAACATCATCGATCCGGACAATCCCATTCCCAAATATCTGCAGATCAGCGCCTGGATCAAAGATCTGATCCAGTCCGGGAGGTACGAAAAGGGCGGCGCTCTGCCGTCGGAGGTCGAACTGGCCAGGATCTGTCAGGTGAACAGGAATACCCTCAGACAGGCCATTGCGGAATTGACGGCGGCGGGAGTACTGCGGAAGGAAAAAGGACTCGGAACATTCGTCTGTGCCGAGTCCCCTCTGGCGATCAAGCATCGGCTCAAGAATATTTCCAGTTTCAGTGACGACCTGCGGGAGCTCGGGATCAAGGAGACGACCAAAATCATCAAGAAGGGGGTGGAAGAGGCGAAGGAGCAGGTGTCCAAGAAACTGATCCTGGGCCAGAAGGGCAAGGTGGTGGCCATCCGTCGTCTCCGGACCGGCGACAAGGTGCCCTTCATCTACGAGGAAAGCTTTCTTCCCTACTTCACCTTCAGGGAGATACTGGAGATGGATCTGACCGCCTCCATGTACCAGATCCTTTACGAGCGGTTCAATATCACTCTGGCCAGGTCTGAGCAGACCATCCGAGCGGTCAATCTGAAAGGTCGCATAGCGACCTATCTGAATGTACCTGAAAATACTGCGGCATTTTTCATGGAGAGTCTGACCTATGACGAGAACAATTGCCCGGTGGAGCTTTTATACTCTTATTACCGGGGAGACAAGTATGTTTTTGAGGTTGAACTCAGCCGTTACCATATCAAGGAGAATCCATTGCACGAGGAATAAGCTTGCTTTTTGTAATGAGAGTGGTGTATATACATCTAAACATGAAATAACATAAAAACGGTAAATGAGGGGGAACTATGAAAGAATACAATCTGTTGGAGGAACTGGTCCAGGTGAGTCCCGGGATGGAGATCTGGTGGGATTCTTCACCCGTGATCTTTGCAAACTGGTGCCGGAAGATGCTTGCCAAGGCGCCGGAGGGAGATAAGGAGACGCTGAAGCGCCAGTTCGACCGGATGTACAATGGGAAGGACGACAAGAACTCCCTGTTCCGCGGCGTCACGACCAATCCTGCCTTGTCCTTGCAGGCCATCAAGGATGACGAGCCTTATTGGAGGGAAGTGACCAAAGGGATTATAGGTAAGAATAAAGGGATAGACAAGGAGTCCCTCTTCTGGCTTCTTTATAAAGAGGTGGTGAAGCGCGGTTCCGACATGTTCCTGCCTCTCTTTGAAAAGACGAATTTTCGCGAAGGATTTCTGTCCGGTCAGGTGGATCCGCGGAATGCATTCGACAAGGATGCCATGTTGAAGCAGGCGATGGACTTGGTCACGATCAATCCCAATGTGATGATCAAGATACCCGGTACGAAGGAGGGTTACGAAGTCATCGAGATCCTCACCTCCCGGGGGATAGCGACCAACAATACGCTGACCTTTGTCTTGCCCCAGTTGATGGACTGCGCCAAATCCGTGCAGAGGGGTCTGGAAAAGGCCAAGAAGGACAATGTGGATCTGTCTCGCTGGCGGTCCGTGATCACCCATATGGAGGCCCGCTACGGAGATCTGGGAGGTTTAAGGGACTTTGCAAAGGAAAAAGGGATAGAGCTTTCCGAGGCCGATGTGCGTCTGGCGGAACTGGCGATTTTCAAGAAGGCCTACCGTCTGATCAAAGAGAGAAACTATCCGAGCAAGCTGCTCTCCTGTTCACTCCGTGTGGGACCGAAGGTGAATGGCGTCCTGAAGCTGTGGCATCTCGAGGAGAAGGCGGGGGCAAACATCGTCGTCACCTGTCCCCCGACGTTTATCGATGAGGTGATCCATTTCCCCGGTCCGGAAAATATTTCCTTTGTGAAGGGACGTATCGATCAGGAGATCCCCAAAGACGTGCTGGATAAACTGCTGAGGGTTCCCTATTTTGAAAGGGCTTACGCGGAAGACGGCTATACCCGTGACGAGTACAACAGCCATCCGTCGCTCGTCAAGACGGCGCAGCAATTTTCGAAGGCGACTGAAGATATGGTGGAATTTACCGACAAGTGCCTTGCGGAGTCATGTCTCCATGCATGACCCCGTCTGGCAATGATTGAACTGTCTGAACCCATTCGTCATGATGAAAGGAGAATCTCATGAAACAGTTAAAAGATTGGTTTGTCCCCTGGTTGCTCACCGCACGGGAATACAACACCGCCATACTCGACAAGGCCTGGGCGAAGCCCGATTACGGCCGCCTGATGCTCAATGAAAATCCTCTTCCCCCTTCCGAGAAGGTGATCAAGGCGGTGACGGATATCCTCTCCAAGGGGAACCGCTATCCCGACAGCATGCTGCGGTTGCGGACCAAACTGGGAAAGCTGCACAACCTGGGGCCGGACAATATCGGCCTGTGCAACGGCTCCTCGGAGATCATCGATTGCATGATGCGGATCTTCCTCCAGCCCGGCGACGAATTCATCGTCTCCACGCCCACCTTCGAGCTCTTCCCGCCGCGGGCGGAACTGGCGGGCGGGAAGGTGGTCTCCGTTCCGCTGCGGAAAGAGGATCTCCAGTACGACGTGGACGCCATGCTCAAGGCGATCACCCCCAAGACCAAGCTGATCCTCGTCATCAACCCCAACAACCCGACGGGCATCTTCATCGACGACAAGGACCTGATCCGTTTCTGCGAGACGGGAATCCCGCTGTGCATCGACGAGGCCTATCTGGACTACCATCCCGAGATCCCGTCCAAGGACTTCCTGCTCAAGAAGTATCCCCAGGTCTTCCTCTCCCACACCTTTTCGAAGGCCTACGGCTTTGCCGGCATCCGCTTCGGGTACGTGGTGGGGACGGAGGAGATGGTCAAGGCCTTCAACGCCATGTTCCTGCCCTGGAACGTGAGCCTGATGGCCATGGCGGCGGCGGAGGCGATCCTGGACAACCCGGGGGAGGTTGCGGCGAAGGTGAAGCACAACAACCGCTGGATGGATATCTTCACCAAGGAACTGGTGCAGGTCGGCCTGAAGCCCTTCCCGGCGCACGGCAACTACATGCTCATCGATGCCACCATGACCGGCAAGACCACCGCCGAGATCCTGGCGGCGGGGCTGGAGATGGAGCAGATCTTCCTCAAGAGCATCAAACCGATCCACGGCAAGGACGGCTATTTCCGGGTGACGCCCGGCGTGGACGAGGAAAACGAGCGGTTCGTCCGGTTTGTCCGGAACTATTTCGGGAAGAAATAACTTGCAGATCTATGTATGCCTGAAGCATGTCCCCGACACCGCGGCCAATATCAGGCCTCTGGGCGGGACGGAATTTGACGAATCCGTCAAGTTCATCATGAATCCCTACGACGAATACGCGCTGGAGCAGGCCCTCCTGATCCGGGAAAGCGGCTCCGGCGCCGAGGTCGTTGCGGTCACGGTCGGCAAGGAGGCTGCGGCATCCACGCTGCGGACGGCCCTCGCCATGGGCGCCGACCGGGCGATACACGTCAGGACGGAGACCTATTTTACGGACGCCGTCGAGACGGGGCGACTCCTCCACCGGGCCATTTCCCTGGACGGTTCCCCGGATCTGATCCTGACCGGCCGGCAGTCGGTCGATACGGAAGGGATGCAGATCCCCTACCGACTGGGGGTTCTCTTCGATATGCCGGTGGCCGTGAACGTGGTGGCCTTTTCCATGGCCGAAGGTCTGGTCACCGTGGAGCGGGAGATCGAAGGGGACGTCCGCGAGGTGATCGAGATGACCATGCCTTGCATCGTCGGCGCGACCAAAGGGCTCAACCGCCCGCGCTGTGCCACCCTGCCGGATATGATGAAGGCGAAAAAAAAGGAGATCCGTGTGATGACCCGGGCCGATCTCGGCACGGCGCCAAACCCGCCGGCCGTGGAGCTCCTGGAGCTTCAACCGGCGCCGGACCGCGGCCGGGGGAGGATCCTGGAGGGCTCTCCGGACGAAATGGCGCGGGAGCTCTTGCGGCACCTCAGGGCAAACAATACTCTGTAAATTCGAGAATCGGAAACCATGGCGAAGATCGGCGTTCTCATCGAAACCAAAGACGGGGAGGTCAGGAAGACGACCCTGGGCGTCCTGACGGCGGCGAGGCAGGATCCGGGAGGGGAGGTGTACGCCCTTCTTCTGGATCCGAACGCCGAGGGGTGTCGCGAGTCGTTGAAGCAGTACGGCGCGGACAGGATCGTGGCCATCCAAACGCCGGAGGCGGAGATCGCCTCCTTTCCGGAGGGGCAGGCCGCGGCGCTGGCATCCGCCGTCGATCATTTCCAACTCGATGCCCTCCTGGGGTCGTCCGGCCAGACCGGAAGGGATCTGCTGGCCCGGGTCGCATCGCTCAAAGGGGCGCCTCTGGTTCTGGATTGTCTTCATGTCGATCTTGCCAAGGGAGTGGTCCGGAAATCCCACTTCTCCGGCAGGACGACGGCCGATCTTCGGTTGAACGGACGGCCCTGGATCCTGGGGATTCGACCCAATGCCGTTCCCGAACGCGTCGATCCCCGGCCGGGGGAGATCGTCGAATACAAGGTCGCGGATCCCTTCCCGAAAAGAATGGTGATCCGCCGGATCCGCCGGGGTGATGCCGGGGGACCTGACGTCTCCGAGGCCGAGATCGTCATTTCCGGCGGTCGCGCCCTGGGATCGGCGGAAAATTTCCAGATACTGCGTGAGTGCGCATCCCTTCTCGGGGCGGCGGTCGGGGCCTCCCGGGCGGCCGTGGACGCCGGCTACGCGCCGCATGCCCTGCAGGTGGGCCAGACCGGGAAAACCGTCAGCCCCAGACTCTACATCGCCTGCGGCATCTCCGGATCGGTTCAGCATTTCGCGGGAATGAAGACCTCCAAGGTGATCGTCGGGATCAACAAGGACAAGGATGCGCCTGTTTTCCAGAAATGCGATTACGGCCTTCTCGGCGATCTGTTCGAGGTTGTCCCGGCCTTGACGAAGGCGCTGTCCGTAACTCTAATAATTACACTGCGGTCCTCGCAGGTGCACGCTCAAATCAATCCCTTGCGGGGGAGGGTTAGGGTGGGGGGAAAACCGGATCCAGTGTACTCCCCCCCCTTATCCCTCCCGCCAGGGGAGGGGATACGAAAGAAAATTACAAGTACTGGTTCGGATCGAACCCATTTCCGGGACTTCCTGAAAGTGAAAGGAGTGAATCATGCGCGACAGTGCACAGGTTGTCATTATCGGCGGAGGCATCGTGGGCTGCAGCATCGCCTACCACCTGACCAAGATGGGATGGCGGGATGTGATCCTCCTGGAAAAGGGCGAATTGACCAGCGGCTCCACCTGGCATGCGGCGGGCCTCGTGGGACAGCTCCGCTCCCACCGGAACGTGACCCGGATGCTGCAGTACAGCGTCAGCCTCTACAAGACCCTGGAGGCGGAGACGGGACTCACGACGGGCTGGAAGCAGAGCGGCTGCCTCCATCTGGCGAGCACGCAGGAGAGGATCCTCGAACTGAAGAAGGGGGCCACCACCGCCCGCAGCTTCGGTCTCGACCTCCACATGATCACCCCCGAAGAGGCGCTGAAGCTCTGCCCCATCCTCAACATGGAGGGGATCATCGGCGCGGCCTTCATGCCCTCCGACGGCCAGGCCGACCCCAGCGGCCTGACCATGGCCATGGCCAAGGGGGCCATGAACCGCGGCGCGACAATGGAGCAGAAGACCCTGGTCACGGGATTCGAGATCCGGAACAACCGCGTTGAAGCCGTGGTGACGGACAAGGGAACGATCCGCTGCGAAACGGTCGTCAACGCCGCGGGCATGTGGGGCCGGGAGATCGGCCGCATGATGGGCGTGAACATCCCCCTGGTTCCCTTCCAGCACCAGTACCTCGTGACCGAGGCGATCGAGGGCGTCCCGCCGAACATGCCGACGCTCCGGGACAAGGACAGCCTCCTGTACTACAAGGAAGAGGTGGGGGGACTGGTCATGGGCGGCTACGAGCGGGACGGCATCCCCTGGTCCATCCGGGGAGTCCCCAAGGGGTTCACCCAGGAGCTTCTGGAGCCCGACTTCGACCATTTCGAATCCATTTCGCAGGCGGCCGTGAACCGGACGCCCTGTCTCGGCTACGGCCGGGATTGCGCGGCTCGTCAACGGACCGGAGGCCTTCACCCCGGACGGGAACTGCATGCTGGGACCGGCCCCGGAGCTTGACAACTGCTTTGTCGCCGTCGGGTTCAACGCCTTCGGGATCGCCGCCGGCGGCGGCGCCGGGAGGATGGTGGCCGAATGGATCGTGGAGGGGGAGCCGAGCCTCAACATCTGGCCGCTCGACATCCGCCGCTTCGGACAGTACCACCGGAGTCTGAAGTACAATGTCGAACGGACGAAAGAGATCTACGGCAAGCACTACACCATCTCCTGGCCCCATGAGGAGCACGATTCGGCCCGGGGGGTGAAGCGCTCGCCCCTCTACTGGCTGCTCAAGGAGAAGGGGGCGGTGTACGGGGCCAAATACGGCTGGGAGCGGTCGAACTGGTTCGCACCGGCCGGGGTGGCCCCCGAGGATTCCCTCACCTTCGGGATTCCCAACTGGTTCGAACACGTGGCCGCGGAGCATCGGGCGGCGCGCGAGGCGGTCGTGCTGATCGACCAGTCCTCCTTCAGCAAGTTCGAGGTGACGGGGGCCGGGGCGCTTGCCTTCCTGAATCATGTGGCGGCGGCAATCTGGACCGGCCCGTGGGATCGACCGTCTATACCCAGCTCTGCAACGAACGGGGGGGAATCGAAGCGGACATCACCATCTCCCGGGTGGAAGAAGAGAGATTCTTCGTGATCACGGGTACGGCCTTCGGGGTGCACGATTTCCAGTGGCTCAAACGGCATCTGCCGAAGGACGGCTCCGTCTCGCTGCGCGACGTCACCTCCTCTTTGGCGATGATCAATGTCTGCGGTCCCTCTTCGCGGGAACTCCTGCAGCGTCTCTCGGAGGACGACTTCGGCAACGACGCCTTTCCCTTCGGTCAATGCCGGCAGGTCGTCATCGGTTACGCCCCGGTGCTGGCCCTCCGGGTGACCTACATCGGCGAATTGGGCTATGAACTCTACATGCCGCCGGAATACGCCGCCAATCTCTACGAGAGCCTCTGGCTGGCCGGGCAGGATCTCGGGATCCGGAACGCCGGATACCGGGCGATCGATTCGCTCCGGCTGGAGAAGGGCTACTGCTACTGGGGCGCCGAGGTATCGCCGGATTACAGCCCCTACGATGCGGGGATCGGTTTTGCCGTCAGTCTCGACAAGGGTCCCTTCGTGGGGCGGGACGCCCTGCTGAGGATCAAACAAGAATGGGCCGGCCTGGAAGCTCTGCCTGTTCACCCTGGATGCCGACCGTCCGATGCTCCTCTACGGGGGAGAGACCATCACCTGCCGGGGCAAGGTGGTCGGCGTGGTCTCCAGCGGCGGTTTCGGACACACCGTGGGAAAGACGATCGCCATGGGTTATCTGTCCGCCGAGGACTCGCAGGCTGCCGACGGTTATGCGGTCGAGGTCTTCGGGGAGTCCTTTCCGGCGACGCGTCTGGCAAAGGCCCCGTATGATCCGGAGCGCCGGAGGATTTTTCTGTAGGCCGAATAAACGATTAATGGTAACATTGAACAGAAGCAATTTGATGCTTGGATGAAAGCGGGCGGACGCCCGGGGATACAATGATGGGAAGGGGGATCATGCCATAGGTTAAACCAGATTATTTTAGAAGAAGGAGGGAACATATGACCGGCAAGAAGAGATTCATCGGTTTTGTCCTGATCGCGGCTCTGACGGGTATGATGATGGTTGCGGCCCCCTGCCGGGCTCAACCGGAGCTGCGCGTCTACACTCACAATGAAACCGCCGAGATGGAAAAATGGGTGCCGGTGGCGGAAAAGGCGATCGGCATGAAGATCGTCTGGAGCCCCCGCCTGGCATCCAACGAACTCTGGACCCGCGTCCTGACGGAAAACCCCAACTTCAACGCCGATGTGATCTGGGGCTTTCTGAACTCCGATGCCCAGGTGGGCGCCCAGAGAGGGTTTTTTGTCCCCTATCAGTCGCCCGCATGGGCCGACATCCCCGCCGAATTCAAGGATCCGGATCATCAGTGGTACGGCTACAACTACTGGTTCTCCGCCATCGCCGTGAATCCGGATCTGCTGAAAAAGAAAAACCTGCCCAAACCCCAGTCCTGGGTCGACCTCACCAACCCCGTCTACAAGGGCGAAATCGTCATGCCCGATCCCGCCACGAGCGGCACGGCCTTCATTTTCGTCTCCGCCGTCATGCAGATCTTCGGCGAGAACAAGGGTTGGGAAATCCTGGAGAAGATCCACAAGAACGCCGGCCAGTACACCAAATCCGGCTCGGCTCCGGCCCAGTCGGTGGCCCAGGGAGAATTCGCCATCGGGGTGAGCTGGGACCAGGCCGTCTACGGAAGGGTGGAGCAGAAATTTCCGATCGAAGGCCTCATCCCCGCGGAGGGCACCGCCTTTGATCTGGAGTCCGTGGCCATCCTGAAGGGAACCAAGAATCTCGCCGGCGCCAAGAAGCTGGTCGATTGGCTCGGCACCAAAGAGGGGCAGACGCAGATCGGTCTCCTCCGTTCGAAGGTGACCCGACCCGGAGTCCCCGGAAAGGTTCTCGTCGATCCCAAGCTGATCAAGTATGACGCCCTCTGGGCCGGAGAGAACAAGAAGCGGATCATGACCGAGTGGGCCAAGCGTTTCTCCAAGTAACGGATTAGGCGCGAATGGAAATCGTGATCCCTCCGCGCGCTGGACATTTTCCGACCCGAAAAATCTCCAAGCGACTTCCGGGATTAAGATTTCCAGTATTGCGCAAAGGTTTCGATTGTTAGCGCCGGCGTGGGGCGGGAGCGGGCTCCCGCCCCATGCCGACGACTGTGTCCAGCCCCATGGGAGCAGCGATGATGCCTTTCCCGGGTAGCGCCGTCCTGAAACGGCAGATGGATGATTTCCGGCATATTTTGCGCCGGCCGGGTCTGCTGTTCGTCACCACCGTCGCGGTGCTGCTGATTTTCCTGTTTATCGTCTTCCCCATCGGTTCCGTTCTGATCAAGAGTTTCACCGTCAGCTACCCGACGGTCACGATCGCCTTTCCGGCGGACAACCCCGCGGGGGTGGAAACGGAGAAAAGGGCGACCGACTCGCTGCTCCTGATGCTTAAGGAGATCCAGGGGATCGAGCAGACCCGATTCAAAAAGGAGGACGGGACGGCCGTCCATACCGTCCGTTTCCGCAAGGACTGGGACGACCTCAAAGGCTTCAACGACATCAAACGGGCGATCAAGCGCAACAAGGATTCCCTGGAGCCACTTGTCCTGGGAGCGAAGCTCTCCCTGGGCAAGGAGGCGACGGCAAGCCTCGCCACCTACATGGATTTCTTTACCGGCGGACGTTATTACCGGGCGCTGAAAAACAGCATTCTCGTGGCGATCGTCACCACGCTGCTGGTGATCCCGCTGGCCTTCTGCTTCGCCTTCCTGGGGCTGAACGGACCGGGCCTGCTGAAGTTTCCCTTGCGGCTCCTCGGCCTCATTCCGCTGGTGGCGCCGCCGTTCATCTTTTCGCTGGCCCTGATCATCATCGGCGGCCGTCACGGCATCGTGACGCGGATGCTGGAGCTGCCTTTCAACATCTACGGCTGGCGGGGGGTGATCATCGCCCAGGTGATCACCTTCCTGCCGCTGGGATACCTGATGATCGAAAATGTGCTGCGCTCCCTGGGCTCCAACCTGGAGGAGGCCGCCTGCGACATGCGCGCCACGGACTGGCAGATCCTCTACAAGATCACCATACCGCTTGCGGCCCCGGGAATTCTGAAGGCCTCGCTCCTCGTTTTCATCCTCTCCATCGCCGACTTCGGAAATCCCATGCTGATCGGCGGGGACGTTCCCTTCCTCTCCACGGGGGCCTATCTGCTGTGGGTCAGCGACAACAACCTGGAAATGGCCGCCGTCTTCTGTGTTTTTCTGGTGCTGCCGAGCCTGATCATCTTCGTGGTCAACGAGTATCTCTTGAAGGGGAAGGGCTACACCACCATCGGCGGCAAGCCCCAGCAGACGGAACGGAGGCCCATCGCCCCGAACATCCTCTATCCCATGCTGGGACTGGCGGCCATCGCCTCGGCGGTGATTCTGGCGAGCTTCGGCATCATCTTTTTCGGGGCCTTCACCAAGATCCTGATGGTGGACAACACCCTGACGCTGGATCACTTCCGAAGCCCCAACGGGTTTCGGACCCTGATCACGAGCCTCAAGTTCTCCCTGGGGGCCGCCCTGGTCGCCCCGGCAGTGGGCATTACCCTCTCCTACATCCTGGTCCGCAAAAGGATCCCCCTGAAGAAGGTTCTGGAGTCCCTGGCCCTGCTGGGGTTCGCCGTTCCCGGTACGGTCATGGGGATCGGGTATATCCTGGCCTTCAACAACCCGCCGCTCCAGCTCACCGGAACCTTCATCATCCTGATCGTCAACGAGGCATTCCGCAACCTCTCGGTGAGCCTCGAGGCCGGGATGAGCAAGCTCCACCAGATCGACGTGGCCATCGAGGAGGCGGCGGCAGACATGGGCGCCGGCGCCTTCCGGACCTTTTTCAAAATCGTTCTGCCCCTGCTCAGCTCCGCCTTTGTCGCCGGCTTCATCTACACCTTCATGGTGGGGATGATCGCGGTGAGCGCGGTGATCTTCCTGATCACACCGGGGAACGATCTGGCGGCCCTGTACATCCTGAACGTGGCCGAACAGGGGTATCTGGGGATGGCCTGCGCGATTTCCACGATGCTCATCGCCGTCGTGCTGGTCTGTCTGGGCGGCATGAAGCTTCTGGTCAAGATGACGAAAATCGAGATGTACTGAAAGGGTTCGATCCATGACGCAAAAAGAGGACACCCCCATACTGGAAATGAGGCACATCGTCAAACGCTTCGGCGCCATGACGGCGGTGGATGACGTCTCCCTGGACCTGGAACGGGGCAAGCTGGTCACCTTTCTGGGTCCCAGCGGCTGCGGCAAGACCACGCTCCTGCGGGTGGTGAGCGGATTCACCGTCCCCGACGGGGGGACGGTGCTCCTCGACGGGGAGGACATCACCCGAGGTCCAGCCCAACGGGCGCGACACGGCCATGGTCTTTCAGAACTACGCCCTTTTTCCCCACATGACGGTGGCCGCCAATATCGGATTCGGCCTCAAGATCATGAAAAAAACCAAAAAGGAGGTCGCCGACGAGGTGGAGCGGCTCCTGGCGCTGGTGCAGATGGAAGGGCTCGGGGGACGACACCCCCATGAGCTTTCCGGCGGCCAGCAGCAGCGGGTGGCCCTGGCGAGGGCCTTGAGCCTCTGCCCCAAAATCCTCCTCCTGGACGAACCCCTCTCCAACCTCGACGCCAACCTGCGCCTGCTGATGCGGGCGGAGATCCGCAAGCTCCATCGGCGCCTGGGCCTGTCGATCATCTTCGTCACCCACGACCAGGAAGAAGCCATGTCCCTCTCCGATGAACTCGTCGTGATGGACCGCGGCAAGGTCAAACAGGTCGGCTCGCCGACCGAGGTCTACGAGAGGCCGGTGGACGATTTCGTGGCCCGCTTCATCGGCCACATCAATTTCATCCCCGGGGAAGTCGTCGAGAAGTCGAACGGCCGCCTCACGCTGCGAACCTGCTACGGCGATTGGTCCGTAGCGCAGGTCCCGTTTCCCGTGGCCTGCGGCGACAGGCTCAAGGCCGTGGTCCGCCCCGAATCGATCGGCATTGCCGCCGCCTCCGATTGCGCCGGAACCGGCGAGGCCAACGTGATCAGGGGACGGGTGGAGGCGGCCATGTACATCGGCGCCATCATCCGCTACACGGTGCTCTGCGGTGAAAACACGATGTACATCGATGCGGCGGATCCCCAGTACCGGGGGATACTCAAGGAAGGGACGGAGGTAAAGCTCTTCTTGAAGGAACGCATCCATATGTTGAAAATATAAACAGATAATTGTCTTTACACTGCGGTCTCTCCGCAGGGTGACATCGGAAGGCAGAAAGGATCATTCATGAACTGGGCGGAATTCCTGACGGCGGAAGAGATCAAGCGGGTGCACGAGGCCTCGCTTGTGATTCTGGAAGAGACGGGCCTCCTGGTGCGCAACGAAAAGGCGCGCCGGATCTTTGCCCGGGCGGGATGCCGCGTGGAGAGTGAAAGCGGGGTGGTCAAGATTCCCGGGAAGGTGGTCGAAGAATACCGCAAGGCCTTTCCGCCGTCGTTTACCTTCCGCGGCCGCGACCCCCGGTACGATCGCACCCTTCCGCAGGACGGGCCGATCATGATCACGGCAAGCTCCGCACCGGACATCATCGATCCGGAAACGGGACGACAGCGAAGGGCCACCTCCGGGGACATCGCCGGGATCGCCCATCTGGTCAACGAACTGCCGGGATACGATGTCTTTTCCATCTCGACCCTTGCCGCCGATGCACCGGAGGGGCTCTCCAGCCTGACCCGATTTTACGCCGCATTACGGAATTGCGCAAAACCGGTGCGGAGCAACACGCCGAACATGAAGGAACTCCTGGACGTCCTGGATTGGGGGCGATCATCGCGGGCGGTGAAGAGGCCTACCGGGAGAGGCCGCTCATCAATCATCACTACTGTCCCGTGGTCTCTCCGCTCACCATGGACGTGGAGTCCACGGAGGCGGTCCTCTATCTGACCGAGAAGGGGCTGCCGGTCTATGGGACGATCTGCCCCAATGCGGGGATGAGCTCGCCGCTCAGCCTGATCGCGACGCTGGCCCAGGGGAATGCCGAGTTTCTGGCCCTGGCCGTGCTGATGCAGATGGTCCGGATCGGCACGCCGTTGATCTATGCCGTCCTGGCCACGGTGGCCGATATGAGAACGGGAAATTACGCCCCCGGGGCGATCGAGACGGCGATGCTCCAGATGGGACACAGTCAGATGGCCCGGTATTACAATGTGCCGTCCGGGGGCTATATCGGTTTGACGAACGCCCATACCAACGATGCGCAATCCGGTTATGAAACGGGCATGGGCACCACGGCGGCGCTTCTGGGAGGGATCGACATGCTCAACATGGGCGGACTCCTGGGAAGCCTCATGGTCTTTGACTTTGCCAAGGCGATGATCGATCACGAAATCGCGATGATGCTGAAGCAATTGCGGAAGGGCATCCGGTACCGGCAGGAGGAGCTGTGCCTGGGGCTCATCGGTACGGTCGGACCGGGCGGAACCTTCATGGACCAGATCCATACCATGGAGAAGATGCGCACGACCGCCTATCTGCCGAAGGTCGCGACAAGGGAGATGGGGGAGCGCTGGGAAAAAGAGGGGCGGACGGAGATCGGATTCCGGGCCTTGCAGGAGGCCAGACGAATCCTGGCCAAGGACAATCCCGCGCTCTTCGACGCGGAGCTGGACCGGAAGATCCTCGCCCGTTTTCCCGGGATTGAAAGTCGCGTCGGGAATCCCGTCTGATCCTCCGAGGAGCATCATTCTCAAGGAGGTAGGTTTCATGGCCGTCCAGGAGATATTCAATGCGGTGCTGGCGTTCGACCGGGACCGCGTCGCCGATCTGGTCCGGGAGGAATTGCGGAAACAGACGGATCTGCAACTCATCTTGAACGAAGGTCTCGTCAGGGCCATGGATGAGGTCGGCCGGCGTTTCAGCAGCGGCGAGTTTTATTTGCCGGAGATGCTTCTCGCCGCAAAGACCATGAAGGAGGGGCTGGAGGTTCTGCGGCCCCATCTCTCTTCCAATATGGGAGAGCTCCTGGGAACCGTCGTCATCGCCACCGTGAAAGGCGATCTCCACGATATCGGCAAAAACCTGGTCGCCATGATGCTCGAGGGGGCCGGTTTCAAGGTGATCAATCTGGGCGTTGACGTGGATGGGGATGGCTTTGTCCGGGCGGCGGAGGAGCACAAGGCGGACCTGGTTTGCATGTCGTCCCTGCTGACCACCACCATGCCCGCCATGGCTGCGGCGGTCAAGGCCGTTCAGGCGCATGATCCCCGGGTGCGGATCATGGTGGGCGGTGCGCCGGTCACAAAGGCTTTCGCCGATCAGATCGGCGCCGACGCATACAGCGCCGATGCCCCCGATGCGGTGGTCATGGCCCGGAAACTGATGGCCGACCGGGTCCATAAACAATAGAATCTTGATGCATGTCGAATGTATCTCTTTCAAATGAAACGCAGGAGGGTGGATCAATGGACAAGATGGAGCTGTTTGAAGGGTTGAGAGACGCCATGGTTTCTCTGGAAAAGGAAAAGGTCTTAAGCTTCACGCAAAAGGCGCTGGAGATGGACCTGGAACCGCTGGAGGTGATCGATCAGGGACTGTTGCCGGGATTGACGGAGATCGGCAAGCGGTTTGAGAACGAAGAGGTATTTCTTCCGGAACTGATGCTCTCGTCGATGGTGTTTCAAGAGGCAATGGCCCTCCTGCAACCCCGGATCCAGGCGCTGGGCACAAAATCCCGGAAGAAGGGCACCGTGGTGCTCGGCACCGTAAAAGGGGACATGCACTACATCGGGAAGAATATCGTCCGGCTGCTGCTGGAGATCAACGGCTTCGAAGTGCACGACCTCGGCGTCGATGTGGATCCATTGAAATTCGTCCTGAAGGCCAGGGAGGTCCAGGCCGATATCATCGCCCTTTCGGCGCTGCTGACCACCACCCTTGTGGGTCAGAGGGATGTGATCGAGGCCCTGGAAGGGCAGGGGGTCCGCGACCGCTTCAAGGTGATGGTCGGCGGGGGGGCCGTCACGAAAAAATGGTCCGAGGATATCAAGGCGGACGGTTATGCGGAAACGGCTTACGCCGCCGTGGAAATGGCCGCTTCTTTTGTGCAGGGTTAACAAGACAGGAGAGGGAGTATGATCGATCTGATTGAAGTATTCGACAGGGCGGATCAAGGTCCGCTGATCTCGGACACGGATTACTACATGGGGCGCTTCGTACCTAAACTGGCCGAGGTGATCGCGCGCTACCGGATCAAATGGGATAAAAATACCATCGTCAATACCGACGATGACCTTGCCGATCGTGTGTTTCAGGCGGCAATCGATCTGCTCGCGGAGACAGGGGCCTATTGTTCCGACAGCAACCGGGTGATGGAATTCAGCCGGGATGAGGTCCTCCGGTCGGTGGAACAGGCGCCGAAATCGGCCCGGTTCGGGGAGGGGCGCGAGGCCAAAACCATGTACGGGCGGCCGGTGGACGATCCGTCGCGTCCCTGGATTCACATCGGCGGCGGCATCTATACCACGGATGAGCGGATCTACCTGGATACGGTGGAAGGAATGGCCGCAATCAGCATCGCCGACTCGCTCAGCGTCCCTTCGATCCTTCATCTCCGGGGGAAGGACGCCCGCGTCCGTTCCCCGCAGGAACTCCTGGCGGCCATCAAGACGGTCATCCTGGCCCGGGAGGGGATCCGGCGCTCCGGTCGCGCCGGCCTGCCCATCATCAACGGAATCTCCGCCGCCTCCAATGCGGTATCCATGATCGCCGCCGCGGCCCCCCAGTTCGGCCTGCGCATCACGGACGGGTTTCTGGTCGATTTTCTCTCCGAGATGATCGTCAATTATGAGGCCCTGCAGAAGGTGGCCTACTTCAGCAGCATCAGCGCCAACATCGGTTCCACCTCCACTCCGCTCTTCGGCGGCTATGCCGGCGGGGCGGAGGGGGTGGCCGTCCTGGCCACCTGCTACCTCATCATGGGCAGCCTCATCTACCGGGGCAGTTACCATTACAATGCGCCGCTGCACCAGAGCCTCCATCTCTCCTCGACGAAGCCCCTTCTCTGGGCGATCGGGATGTCCAACCAGGCCAATGCCCGCAACATGCGCTACCCGACGGTCAATCTTCCCTATCTGGGAGGGGGCGCCGGGAGCAAGATGTACCACTATGAAATGGCCGCCTACATGCTCGCCGTGGTGCCGGCCGGAGGCAACATCTTTTCCGGACATCCGGCCAAGTCGGTGGAACCCGATTCCCTGCTGCCCTGGGACCACCAATTCCACGCCGAGATCGGTCTCGCCTCGGCGAAATACACCCGCAAGGACGCCGAGCCGCTGGCGCAGGCGTTCTACAAGAAATATGAGGGGATGATCAAGAGTCCGGAGGCGGGGTTCCGGTATGCGCAGGTCTACGACCTGAAGACCAAAAAGATCGTCAACCCCGACTACCTCAGGATTCAGGATGAGGTCCGGGCGGAATTCCTCGAGATGGGGTTCGAGGTCCTCCCATCGTAAGATTTTTAATGGACCGTTCCTTTGGCCGGTTGCATTGAAAATCCAAACATTAAGCTTGATATTTCAATGTAAACCGTGTAAACTGCCGTCGTGAAACTGATCGACAGAAAAACGGATCAAGCCAAGCTGGGGAAGCTGATCTCCCTGTTTCCCGTCACGGCGATTCTGGGCCCACGGCAGTGCGGAAAAACGACCCTTGCCCAGACTCTTGGCGCCGACGCCTATTTCGACCTGGAAAATCCCCGAGACCTTGCCCGCCTGGAACAACCCCAGCTCGCCCTGGAAGGGCTGACGGGGTTGATCGTTATCGACGAGATCCAGCGTATGCCCGATCTCTTCCCCGTCCTGCGCCACCTTGTCGATCAGGAGACGCGCCGCAAGTTTGTTATTCTGGGAAGCGCCTCCCGGGATTTGATCCGCCAGAGTTCGGAATCCCTGGCCGGACGAATCGCCTACTGCCCTTTGGGTGGTTTTCGTTTGAGCGATATTAACCCGAAGGGCCTCAAGACCCTCTGGTGGCGTGGCGGATTGCCCCGATCCTTCTTGGCGGCATCCGACGAGGACAGCTTGCTCTGGCGGAATCAATACGTGGCCACCTTTCTGGAACGGGACATCCCCCAGTTGGCAGTTGGGCATCGCGATCCCCGCCCGCACCCTGCGTCGGTTCTGGACCATGCTAAGCCACTACCACGGCCAGATCCTGAATTACTCCGAGCTGGGCCGCTCCTTCGGCGTCTCCGACATGACTGTCCGGAAATACTGCGACATCCTGGAGGGAACATTCATGATCCGTATCCTCCAGCCCTGGTTCGTCAACATCGGAAAGCGCCTGGTGAAGAGGCCGAAGCTCTACCTGCGCAGACTCAGGCTTGTTCCATGCCCTTCTCTCCATCGAGACCCCTGAGCAGCTCCACGCCTCACCCAGACTCGGCGCCTTCCTGGGAGGGCTTCGCATTGGAGGCCGTCTGCCGTACCCTGGACAAGGAAGACGGAGACCTCTACTTCTGGCATACCCACGCCGGGGCGGAGCTCGATCTCTTCTGGCAGGTCGGGGGAAAAAGCTGGGGCGTGGAATTCAAATACGAAGACGCCCCCCGGTTGACCCGTTCCATAAATGCGGCCTTTGAGGACCTTTCCTTGGAGCGGCTCTGGATCGTCTATCCGG
The DNA here is from genome assembly GCA_963842685.1 of uncultured delta proteobacterium. Taxonomy (GTDB): domain Bacteria; phylum Desulfobacterota; class Syntrophia; order Syntrophales; family UBA5619; genus JAKAFS01. The sequence continues at coordinate 79,668 of CAWJHT010000066.1, forward strand.
GGAATAAGGCCTATCGCCTTGCCGAAAAGATCGAGGTGATGCCCCTTGCGGAAATCGGCGATACCTGGCGTTACGAATGACCCGTAACCTGGAGGCCAGTCTGCAGTCTTGTCGCTCACCCGGATGCCGACCACCACATGCTCCTCTATGGGGGAGAGATCCTTACTTGCAGGGGCAAAATGGTCGGCATGGTCTCAAACTTCGGTTTTGGACACACTGTGGGAAAGATAATCGACATGCGTTATCTGTCCGTTGAGCAATCGCAGGTTCACGACGACTATGCTATCGAGGTCTAGGAGGAATCCTTCCGGTTACCAGTCAAGTAAAGGTCCTGTATGATCCGAAGCGCCGGAGAATTTTTCGTAGACCGAATAAATAGCTGCTATCGGAAACTGCCAAAATTTACGATGCAGACT
>CAWJHT010000067.1:0-97753 GCA_963842685.1 uncultured delta proteobacterium
GAATAAAACGCCCCCTCTCGTTGAAAAGATCATGCTTGAAAATCTGCACGTTTCAACCATGCTTTTTATTGGATCCTGAAAAATTCCTCTTTGAACTCGGGTTTACCAGCATACTTGGGTAAGTAAAATATTCCGGAATTTTCAGTATCAGCTCCATGAAGTTATCCTGCAGGTCGATTCCGAGCTCCCTATATGCTTTGTAGAAATCTTCTTCGTTAGGCGGGCAGCCATCTATTCTGACCCAATTATTTATTAGCAGGTTACTCCCATTTCGTTTTACTTGGCACTTCCCAACAAGTAGGGTATGTTTGTGGCCTCCCTCGGGATTGCGGGTCTTGCCGGAAAGTATTTCGATATCATCTAAATGTAAATAGGAGTCTTCTTTACCCACCGTTCACCCTCTCCTTCAATTCCTTGCCCACTTTGAAGAACGGCAGTCGTTTATCACCAACCCGGACTCGCTTACCGGTCTTAGGATTCCGTCCACTATATGAATCGTAATGCCTAATGGTATAACTCCCGAATCCCCTGATTTCGATCCTTTCATCTTTCTTCAGGGTGTCGGTGAATCCATCGAAGATCAGGTTGATGATGTCGAAAGCCTCTTTATTCTGGAGTCCTTCCTTTTCAGCCAGAGTACTGATCAGATCCGATTTATTCATTGCAGTCTGCTCCTATGATGATCCGGTATGAAAGTGAATGAAAATGGCAGGGTCATTTCTGAACCCTGCCTATAGATAAGGGACTCATCCATATCAACTGGTTGAATCCCCAGTTTATACGTTCGGCGTATTTTCCCATCCTTTTCCTAAGCCCTACTAACCCACCCAGCAAGCCAAAGAAGTAGCATGGTGGTGGGTTAGGATTAGCTAACCTTCTTCATCTCGTTGCCACAGGTGCATTTGCCGGCATTTCTGGACATGGTGTTGCACGGACCGGCTGCACTGAATGACAGCATGATCAGCTTCGGCCTCCTTATCCTATGTCTCATAGAGCAAAACTTGCAGAGAGTTTGAGACACACAACTTTAAAAAGCAATAGTGATTATAGGTATGTAAAATGGTAGATAGATACTACTTAAATCGATTCTGAGGCGCTTTTGTACTGATCTTGGGTCAGAGCCTCATTTTTTGAAATCTTCGGGAACGACGTTTTGTATACGGACGACTAAAAAGGGAAGATCGGTAGGTGGCTGGCAGGGTCCCCTATTATTTCTCCAGGGTGTGAGTAGCAGATACGGAACCCATACCACCCTGGACCGCCCATCCCTTTGTGTGAATTCTAGGTATGGTGGGGGATGAGGATCAAGGAATGCTTTCCTCCTGGTAGGCAGTGAGGGAGCACCGGCAAAGGAAACAGCGGAGGCTCGGATTCTTCTCTCCAGCTTCAGCTCCCGATGTCGAACGTCTTCACTGCTATACGGCGGCTATTCACCAAGATTTCGAGACGCCATCGGCCGAAGAATCTCGAACCGAAGAGCTTATCACGAAACTTTGATTGTAGAAGTATCCAGAAGAGAACGGTTCTTTTCGTGGGAGGCATTGGCGATTTCACCAGTTCAAAGTCTACTTGTTGTTTTTTATCCACTGGATTGATCCATCGAAATTCGACGCCCATTTCCTTCTCCTCGGGAAGAAACGTAAACTCTGCGTATATTTTCTCATCCGTTGTGAAATTATCACGAATTTCCTTTATTCCCCCGTCCTTCAAACGGTACATCACGATCTGGTCTGAAGAATTTTCAGGAAAGGCAGGCGATGCAGAAAAGAGAAATAAGACCAACACCGGTACAAGGTCAATAAATTTTTTCATGGAGGACTTCCTTTATACCGATAAAGTATCGCTGACATGCTCTGAATGTCAAGCCACTTTGGCTACCAAATTGCTCCTGGATCGATGCAGCAGGGCACACGGGCATAATAGGCTCGGTCTCGCGGCCAGGGTGCGACGGATAGGAGGGGAGCCGACGATTGATGAAACAGCAGGCACCCTTATGCTGGAGGGTCGCCTTGGCCTGTGCAGAGAGATTCATCGTTTTGATAAATTCTATCGCATCAAAAATCTTGCTTTATCTTCCGCAGCTCCTCCTCAGCCCGCGTGCGGGCCGTCACATCCGCGAAGAAGCCGACGCAACATTTCTGCCTCTGAATGATCGCATTAAAACCAGCAATGTCCGCATAAAGAATGTCGCCATCTTTACGCAGACACGGAAGCGCTGGAGATATGCGCTTTTTACCTTGCATAAGATTAGTAAATTCTGACAGCACATAGTCCAGCGAGTCTGTGGGGTGAATGTCCACTACACCCAACTGCAGCAGCTCTTCATTTGAGTATCCGAGCATCTGACAGATGGATGGGTTTGCTAATACAAACCGCTTCGTTTCAGTATTTGCCGCCAATATGCCATGCGTGCTTCCCTCGAACAGTACCCGGTACATTTCTTCTGAATGGCGCAACGCTTCCTCTACCTTCTTTCGTGCCACTATCTCCTCGTATAGCTCCGCTGTTCTGATCTTAACCCTCTCCTCCAGGGTTTTGTGGGCTTCACGGAGTTCCTCTTCCGCCTGTCTGCGTGCCCGATGTTCCTCCGCTTCCGCGAGAGCTCTCCGGACAGCGGGCACCAGCCGCTGTTGAAGCCGAGTTTTCAGGACGTAATCCTTTGCCCCCTGGGTGAGAATTCCTATAGCACGGTCTTCAGTAACAGCCCCGGAGACCAGAATAAAGGGCGTATCGGGGCACCTACTTCTTGCTTCGGCGAGCGCCAAACCACCGTTATATGTGGGTAGGTCATAGTCGGATAAAATCAGATCAGGGCAATAACCCTGAATTTCACAAACAAAATCCTTTTCAGTTTTTACCACTTTCGAGTTGAAAGTGAATCCCGCTTCTTGGAGCTCGAATCGCACCAACTCGGCATCAATTGGGTTATCTTCCAGGATAAGGATTCGGAGAGGGTCCGCCATGATCTAATTCTCCTGATGGATTGCTTCCTTCAAGTCACTTCATGCACATCTGGCATAGAGCCGATTTTCTTTAGGATACTATAAGTCGAAACTTGGATCAATGAGAGTAAAATGGAAGTTTAATGGTAGGAAAAATTACTATCCGAATGACCGTGTGTTCATGCTCGGGAGCCACACCCTCAGAATCAGCGCAGGATCATTCTTGCCGGGTCGGAAGCATGAAGTAGAAGGTTGCCCCCTTGTCCACTTCCCCTTCCGCCCAAATACGGCCGCCGTGACGGTTGATGATCCGTCTGGACGATGGCGAGCCCCACCCCAGTTCCCTCAAATTCGACCTCGCTGTGAAGGCGCTGGAAAACGCCGAATAGTTTGTCGTGGTACTGCATGTCGAAGCCCGCCCCGTTGTCCCGGATGTAATAGACGGTCTTGCCGTCCTCGTTGTCGCCCTCCTGCCTCGATCCGAGCCTCTGCCCGCCCTTTTGTGAATTTCACGGCGTTTGAGAGGACATTGACGAAGACCTGCTTGATGAGCATGCGCGGTCTGCCTTGCACGGGGGGATCTCCGCGAGCTTCAGCGTCAGGAGGCGATCCGGGTTGGCGCCCTTGAGCTCTTCCCATACATCCCTGATCATTCCCCCGATGTCCAGTGTTACGATGGACAGTTGCATCCCTGCCAGCGCGGGAGAAGGCCAAGAGGTCATCGATGAGCTGACCCATCCGTCCGGACGTTATCCCGAATGACGTCGAACTTGTGCGATAGCGTCATTCGTCATAATTCATTGGCGTGTTTGCTGAGAATCATCCGACTGTAGCCGTCGATGGCCCGCAAGGGTGCGCGAAGGTCGTGAGAGACGGAGTAGCTGAAACTCTCAAGCTCCTTGTTGGCGGCTTCTATCTGAGCCGCGTGTTCCATCAGCTCCCTTTCCGCTTCTGGCCGGAAGATTTCCGGGAATGACATCATAGATGCGCAGCTCGTAGATCATCTCTTCCTCCTTGATGAGTGTTCTGAATCGAGTAGACTGGTTTCTCCCAATACTCCAGGTTGACGTTTGTTTTCTTTCGCTTTTATTTACTGAACACCAGGGATAAGGCCGTCGTCAGCTTGATCGTGTCTACGTCCGCTTTGCGCAGGCGCGAGCATAGAAGTTGGGTGATATTTCGGGTGATTTCATACCCGATGCGCGGATATTCCTCGCCCAATCTGTGGAAATCATGACGGGTGATTTCGAGGGAGCAGTACAGTCGTTCTGCGCCACTACCGTGGCCGTTCGTTTTCCTTGCTCGAAGAGGGCCACTTCTCCGAAAACCGCATGATCCTCGGCGGACAACGTCGTTAGAATTTTATCCCGATCCTGAAATTCTTCCCGGCCTATTTTCATCACCAGGTTTTTCGAGATTTCCACGGTCCCTTCGGCGATGATATACATCGTGTCTCCAGGTTCCCCTTCCTTGACGATGATTTTTCCCCGGGAAAACCGGACGCGACGGGTAATCGTCATAAATCTCGCCAGTTCTTCCTCATTAAGATCGCGTAGGATCGGAAGGGATTTCAGAATGCCTTCTTCCATTAAAGCCGTTTCCTTTCAGGGACGTTTACGGGCAAGGACCACTGCCGTATCCTCTTCTCCTATAATTACGTCATTTGCGGGATTCAGAACAACCTGAACGCGTTCCTTTTTGCCGAAAAAATCCCTATCCGCCTCCTCGAACTTTCTTTTGATGAACTGGTCTATGGCGGAGTAGTCGTCGGTGAGAATTTTATCCAGGGCCAAAGCCTTCCGCTCACCCAAAAGGGCAAAAAGAAGAGCCTGGTGGTTATCGCGAAAATAGGAGGCCAGTTCCCCCGCTGTCTTACCGATATAGGAAGAAGGGATTTCGACTTTCCACATTTTATTCTCCTCCTCCGGAGACAGGAGGAGGGAAAAACGCGGGGCAGGCCGGGAGAAACGGTGGCGCTGGCCAGCAAATTCCCGAGATGTTCTCCCCGCACGACGATTTCATCCACGTTTGCCCTTTTCAGATGCTGGCGGTTTTCCGGGTTCAGAAGCTCGGCGCAGGTTTTGACATCCGGCGCCAGCGATTTAACGGCCAAAGTACCCAGAATCGTGTGTTCATCGGCCTTTTCCAGGGAAAGCTGCCCGGAGGTGTCGGCCAGGATGATGGCCGAGCGGGCCTTGGTGATGTTGACCCTCTCCAGGACCTCTTCGTGAGCGAAATCGCCGCGAAGGAATTTGAACCCGTACTCGCGGTATTTGTATTTCAAGGCTTCCATTTTGTCTTCAGGGAGTTCGTTGACCAGGACCAACCGGATCTTCTTCTCCGGCAGGGAACGGAGGAGCCCCGCAATCACATCTTCGGCGTTGCTGTTCCAGCCACAAAGAACGATATGGTCCACGAGTTTCACAGGTTCCAATCCTTTACCCTCCCGAATTTTTTTCTCCACGAACACGGAGGCCACCGTTGCCGTGACGAGTGAAAGAAGGAGAAGACCCGCGATCACCAGGATGACGGCAACGACCCGCCCTCCCGCAGTGGAGGGGGAAATATCTCCATAACCGGTAGTTGTCATGGAGATGACGGCCCAGTAAACAGCCGAACCGAGGCCTTCGACGGTTTTGTTCGACCCTCGCTCCAGGAAATAAAAGGATACCGCCCCTCCCAGAAGAACGATGAAAGTGACCCCCAGGATATAAAAAAAATTCTCCCGCTTCAGGATGAAAAGAAGGGCTTTCAGCGATTGCAGACCACCGGGATGTTTCATGGATTAAGAGAGTTTTTCGGAAATATTCTGCTTCGCCGCAGGTTAATTCTATCAAAAAGGGACGATCACTCGCACCGGCAATTGAGCTGACATTGCTTTTTCGTGGAGGGAGTATATGGAGAACCATTTTGTATGTCAACGGAATTTTGGCCTTCCAACTCAACCTCTTCGGTAACATTTTTCAATGAGGCAACTGGCACCGACATGCAGGAAATTTCAAATGTTAAATTCGATGATCCCTGCTTGCCGGATCCATTCGAACCGAAGACATGGACCCGTTGAATCCGGTTTCTATACGCGACGAACTCTGATACAATCCGGACGCGACGGTACTCAGTAAAGCGTCAGTCACTGCTGAATTCATCGAGCCGACGGTCATGAAGCTGAACCAGAAGGAATTCGACAAGGCGGTCCGGAGAGCGTACAAACGCATTCCGGTGGAGATCAGGGATCGGATGGAGAACGTCGTTCTCACCGTGAAGAAACGTCCCGCACAGGAGATGCTGGAGGAAATGGGCTATCCTCCGGACGAGCCGCTCCTCGGCCTCTACGACGGCGCCTCTCTTCAGGACCACTCATTCTTCTCTGCACCCCCGCTTCATCCGGACACGATTTACATCTTCCAGGAACCCATCGAGGAGATGTGCGAGAGTCTCTCGGAGCTGGAGCGGGAGATCGAGATCACCGTCGTCCACGAGGTTGCCCATTTCCTCGGGATCAGCGAGGAGCGACTTGAGGAACTGGGGTACGGGTGAAAGGAGAAAAGCTTAGATGGGGATTGAGACGTTGGGTTGGTTGATTCTCGGACTGGCGGCGGGCGGCGCCGTGGCGTTTTTTGTGATCCGGCCTCGGATCCGTGAGACGGAGGAACGCACCCGTCAAACGGCGGAGGCTGAACTCGCCACGCTTTCCGAGCGGCTCCACGGTCGCGAAGAGCAGGTCCGCCAGGCAAAGGAAGACCTGACGGCCTCTCAGGTGGAACTCACCGCCTTGCGCTGTGAGATGACCCGGCAAACCGAACGGCGGTCAGCCGCAGAGGAGAAGAACACCCGTATCCCGGAACTGGAGCGGACAGTTGAGACCAAAGACGACGTCATCCGGGGACTCCGGAACGAGAGCGGAGACTTACGGACGCGCCTGTCGGAGGCGGAGGTCAAACGGGAGGAGGAGCACCGCACCGCAGAAGAGAAGCTTGCCCTTCTGGAGGACGCCCGCCGGCAGCTATCCGACGCTTTCCAGGCCCTTGCCGCGGAGGCCCTCCGGTGCAACAACCAGTCTTTCCTCGACTTGGCAAAGGCGACGCTGGAGAAATACCAGGAAGGCGCCCAAAAGGATTTGACTTCCCGCCAACGGGCTATCGACGATCTCATCAAGCCCCTGAAGGAATCCCTCGAAAAGGTGGACGGCCGGATCCGCGAGATCGAGCAGGTCCGCACAACGGCCTATGCAACGCTCACCGAACAGCTCAAGTCGCTGGCACTCACGCAGGGACGACTGGAGGGAGAGACGGCGAATCTCGTCCGGGCCCTCCGCATGCCCTCCGTCCGCGGCCGCTGGGGCGAGATCCAGCTTCAGAGGGTCGTTGAGCTGGCCGGGATGGTCGAGTACTGCGACTTCGTCCAGCAGGAGTCGGTAACCACTGAAAACGGCCGTCTCCGGCCCGATATGATCATCCGGCTTCCCAACGAGAAGAACATCGTCATCGACGCCAAGGCGCCGCTCCAGGCCTATCTGGATTCCTTGGAGGCGACCGATGAAGGGACCCGGACGGCAAGGCTCAAGGACCACGCCCGACAGATCCGCGTCCACATGCAGACCCTCGGGGCTAAATCCTACTGGGAACAGTTCAAACCGGCACCGGAGTTCGCCGTTCTGTTCCTCCCCGGCGAGACCTTCTTCAGCGCCGCCCTTGAACAGGACCCCGCCCTGATCGAGTATGGCGTCGACCAGCGGGTGATCCTGGCGACGCCGACCACGCTCATCGCCCTGCTCAGGGCGGTCGCTTACGGCTGGCGTCAGGAGAAGATCGCCGAGAACGCCGAGGAGATCAGCCGCCTGGGGCGGATGCTCTATGAGCGCATCGCGACCATGACCGGCCACCTCTCCGCCCTCGGAAAAAACCTGGACAACGCTGTGGAGGCATATAACAGGACCGTCGGCTCATACGAAAACCGCGTCCTGGTGACGGCCCGCAAGTTCCGGGAGCTCGGCGCCTCGACGAACGGCGAGATCGAATCCCTGCAGGGGGTGGAGAAGACCGCCCGACCGCTCCTTGGCGAAATGACCGGCGATCCTGCGGTGGATTGAGGAAGGAAGGAAGGAAAAAACGTCCGCCACAGAGAAACCCTCTTATGTGACGGACGTTATTCTATACAGTATCCGATTCTGTTAGTACCTGCCGCGGCCGCCGCCACCACCGGCACCACCGCGTCCACCTCTGAAACCTCCGCCTCCGCCTGGACCTCGACCTCCGCCGTCCCGACGCGGCCCACTCGACTCCGTCTTCGGCCGGGCTTCATTCACGGTGATCGTCTTGCCGTCAAGGTCGCCTCCGTTGAACTTCTTGATCGCCTCCTGGGCGCCCTCTTCGGTTTCCATCTCGACGAAGCCGAAACCACGCGATACTCCGGAAAATTTGTCCTTGATGACCGACACCGAAGCGACTGCTCCCGCCTCGGAGAAATTGTTCCGCAGGTCATCCTCCGTAACCTTCTGCGACAGGTTTCCCACATACAGATTTTTGTTCATGATTCGCCTCCTTAATTGTTTGCGAAATGCCCTCCCATTCTTTTTTGGCGAGAAAAAGAGATGGTTCAAGGTAATATTCATGCCGCGCAGCGCCCTGCCGGAACATGAAGGTTTGCCAAAGAAAAAACCGCCGAGACTCTGAAGAGTCTGGCGGTTCACCCACGCTTCAAAACGTCTTATGTCACGCTTTCGCCGGCCGACCCCTGGACGTCCGCCTCGCATCCCCCCGGCTTTCGTACATGTTTACGCTGAACCGTAAGAGAAGTCAAGGCATTTCTCCCGCTTTTTATGCGCGTTGACTTTCCCGCCGGGCAGGTTTATAGGGACCCATGCATTCCCAACCCGCTCAAGAGGCTTTGCCGCCGGAGAGTGAACAGCCCTGGCAACTGACCCTCTACATCATGTTTGTGGCCCAGCTCCTATCCATCGTCGGTTTTGCCTTTACCCTCCCCTTTCTCCCCTTTTATATCCGGGAGCTGGGTGTCACGGACGAGCGCCTCGTTCCGGTGTGGGCCGGCATCCTGGTCGCCTCCGCCGCCCTGGTCATGGCCTTTTTCTCCCCCCTCTGGGGATGGCTCTCGGACCGGTACGGTCGCAAGATCATGGTGGAGCGGGCCATGTTCGGCGGCGCGGTGATCACTTTCGCCATGGGGCTTATCGAAAACATCTGGCAAATGCTTTTCCTCCGGCTCCTCTCCGGAGCAGCGACAGGAACCATCTCGGCTTCGATTGCCATGATCTCCACCATCGTCCCTCGACATAAATTAGGCTACAGCCTAGGCCTCATGCAGGTGGCGGTATTTTTAGGCATGACGCTGGGACCTTGGATCGGAGGGATCCTGGCCGATGCGATCGGTTACCGCTACACCTTCATGGCCGGCGGAGTGATCCTTCTCATGGGCGGAATGCTTGTCCTGATCGGGACGAGGGAACGGTTCATCCGGCCCTCGAAGGAGGCGCTCCGGGAGAGCGGCCGATTTCTCTCGCTGCTGGCCTACGTCGGTTTTCCCGCGATGCTCGCCCTCTTTTTCTTCTTCCATTTTATCGTCGATTTCGTTTCTCCCATCCTGCCCTTGTTTATCGAGTCGTTTTTCCCTCCGGGCAAGGGCGGTGTGGCGTCGACGACGGGTGCGCTCTACGCAATCAGCGGCGGGGCAGCTGCACTGACCGCCGGAGGGACCGGTTATCTCAGCGACCGCGTGGGTTATAAACCGATCCTCATCGTGTATCTCATCCTAACGGCCGCCTGCATGCTCCTGCACGGCATGGCGCAGAGCATCACGCATCTTGCTTTGCTGAGGGTTCTTTACGGAGTTGCGGCAGGAGGGATTCTCCCGGCGATGAATGCCCTGGTGGGGCGACTGGTACCGCCGATAAGCTACGGCAAGGCCTATGGCCTGACCTCGTCGATGACCTGCCTGGGAATGGCCGCCGGTCCTTTCCTTGGGGGAATCATTGCATCCTGGTGGGGATATCGCCTGCCCTTTGTTCTGGTCGGCGCCATGACGGTCCTGATCGCCCTTCCCATCGTTTTCGGCATCCGCTCACGTCCCCGCTGACGACAAACCAAAATTTATCCAAAAATTAATCCTTGACTTTCAATAAAAGGAAGAGTAAAATAATATCAACAATAAGTTTGGATGAAGACATTATGATGTATGAGGGCGGCCGCCAAGCTTTTTGCGAATTTTGGCGGCCTGTTTGCTTTCTGTCATTATGCGAATCCGACTTAAGAGATTTTTTAAGAAAGGAGGATGCAAGCGATGCCAGAAGGTAAAGTAAAGTGGTTCAATGAGCAAAAAGGTTTCGGGTTCATCGAGAAGGATGAAGGCGGAGACGTGTTCGTTCATCACAGCGCGATTCAAGCGGTTGGCTTCAAGACGTTGGCCGAGGGTCAGCGTGTAAGCTTCGAAGTCAAGCAGGGTCCGAAAGGACCGGCGGCGGAAAACGTAAAGCCCCTATAAACCTATCTCTTAAACACTAAAAGAGGCATCCCCGCTGATGGAAACATCGGGGGATGCCTCTTTTTTTCAGGTTTCAACCCAGTTTCGGGCACGCTCCAACGCCCTCTTCCATCCCCGTATCAGCCGCTCGACTTGTTCCCTGCTCATATTCGGCAGAAATCGACTCTCCGCGGGTATCCCGTCTCCGATTTCCTTGATGTTTTTCCATACCCCCACGGCCAGACCGGCCAGATAAGCGGCGCCCAGGGCCGTCGTCTCCCGGACGGAGGGCCTTACGACCGGAATCCGGAGGATGTCCGCCTGAAACTGCATCAGTGTGTCGTTCACGGTGGCGCCACCGTCGACACGAAGCTCTCCGATGCCGATCCCGGAATCGGCCTGCATGCATTCCAGCAGATCAGCCGACTGATACGCAATGCTCTCCAAAGCCGCACGGGCGATATGGGCGGCCTTGGTCCCCCGGGTGATGCCTGTGATGGTTCCCCGGGCGTAAGGATCCCAGTGGGGTGCACCCAGGCCGGAAAAGGCGGGCACAAGGTAGACGCCCTCGGTATCCTCCACCTGACAGGCGAGCGCTTCCACATCGGCGGAAGAGCCGATGATTCCCAACCCGTCCCGAAGCCACTGCACCACCGCGCCCCCGATAAAAACGCTTCCCTCGAGGGCATAGTCCGTTTTCTTTCCGATCTTCCAGGCCACGGTCGTGAGCAGGTTGTTGGCCGACAAGACGGGGGTCTCCCCGGTGTTCATCAGCATGAAACATCCCGTGCCATAGGTGTTTTTCACCATTCCCGGCGCGGTGCACCGCTGGCCGAAGAGGGCCGCCTGCTGGTCGCCGGCGGCGCCGCCGATGGGAATTCCCGCCGGAAAGGCATCGGTATGGGTTTCTCCGTAAACCTCGCTGGAGGCGCAAATCTCCGGAAGTATCGCCCGGGGAACATTCAGGATCTGCAGAAGTTCATCGTCCCAGTCGCCCGTATGAATGTTATAGAGCATCGTCCGGGAGGCATTGGAGCAGTCGGTGATGTGCCTCGCGCCGCCGGTGAGATTCCAGATCAGCCACGTGTCGATCGTCCCGAAGGCCAGTCGCCCCTCTTCCGCCATCCGGCGGGCATCGGGGCAATGATCGAGGATCCAGGCGACCTTGGTCCCTGAAAAATAGGCATCCGGAACAAGGCCCGTCTTCTCACGGATCAGCGGTCCCAGACCTTCCGCCCTTAATCGGTCGCAGACAGCGGCCGTCCGCCGGTCCTGCCAGACGATGGCATTATAGATCGGCCGGCCCGTAGCGCGCTCCCAGACCACGGTCGTTTCCCGCTGGTTCGTAATGCCGAGCGCCGCTATGTCCTCACCGCCCAGACCCGCATTTTTCAGAGCCTGCAAGGCCACGTCGGCCTGGGATTCCCATATCTCGCAGGGGTCGTGCTCTACCCAGCCCGGCTGGGGGTAGTTCTGGCGAATCTCCCTCTGTGCCGACCCGACAGGTCGGCCCGCGGTATCGAAAAGGATCGCCCGGGAACTGGTCGTCCCTTGATCCAGGGCCAAGAGAAAGGTCATGCACGCCTCCTTGATGAAATCTCTCCCGATCAAGGCAAACAGAAATGCCGTAGCGATGATCGGGGTGGGTGTATCTGAACATAGTTCGTACCATAGACGGATAATCTTGTCTAAAGGATTTCATCGAAACGATTTTTCCTGGAAATAGTTGATCAATAGGGAAATAACGGGTATGTACAGATCATAATGTATTTATCAATCCAAGGAGGAATCAGATGGCCGCAAAGCAATGGGATAAACCGCCGGAGATGCAGATCGACCCGGAGAAGATGTATCTTGTCACGATGGAGACGACAAGAGGCACAATCGAACTGGAGTTCGACCCGAAGACACGCACCCAAGACCGTCAATAATTTCGTATTTCTGACAGGCGAGGGTTTCTATGACGGCGTGACCTTCCACCGGGTGATCGAGCGATTTCATGGTCCAGGGAGGCGATCCGACCGGCACGGGCCGGGGCGGACCCGGATATCGGTTTGCCGACGAACTCAAGGGAAACCCGCTGACCCACGGCGCCAAAGTGATCTCGATGGCGAATGCCGGACCGGACACGAACGGGAGCCAGTTTTTCATCACCCACTCGCCCCAGCCGCACCTGAACGGAAAGCATACGGTCTTCGGGAAGGTGGTCAAAGGGGAGGAAATCGTGGATGAAATCCGGCAGGGCGACCGGATCGTGCGGGTGTCGGCGAGTGAGAGGTAGGGAACCGTCGTGGGGTTGCCGCTCTCGGAGAGCTGAACAACCACCGGTATTAAATATTATAAAAAGCAGCCTCTGCCATCCCGGTGCCGATAGGGTTTGAAGGAAGCAACATGATCCCATGAAGGCAATGATATTGAAAGGCCTTTCCCGCTTTGCGGAAAACCCCGCGCCGCTCGTTTTGGCGGAGATGCCGGAGCCGACGCCGGGCGATGGCGAGATCCTGATTGCCGTCTCTGCTTGCGGCGTCTGCCATACGGAGTTGGATGAGATCGAGGGGCGGACGCCGCCGCCGGTATTCCCCGTCATTTTGGGGCATCAGGTCGTTGGAAAAGTGGCTGCCCTGGGGCCTGGCGCCGGGCGATTCCGGATCGGCGATCGTGTGGGGGTCGGCTGGATCCACTGGGCATGCGGGATCTGCGAAGCCTGCCGCTCTGGGAACGAGAATGTCTGTGAACGGTTCCGGGCGACGGGTCGCGATGTCAACGGCGGCTACGCAGAGTTCATGACGGTCCCGGAAGCCTTCAGTTACGCTATCCCCGGGATCTTCTCCGATGCGGAGGCGGCGCCGCTCCTTTGCGCGGGGGCGATCGGCTACCGGTCGCTCCGCTTGGCCGGTCTCAGGGAGGGACAGTCCCTCGGCCTCACCGGTTTCGGCGCCTCGGCGCACCTCGTCCTCAAGATGGTCCGCCACCGATTTCCCCTGACAAAGGTCTTTGTCTTCGCCAGGAGTGAGCGGGAACGAGCCTTTGCTCTCGAGCTGGGCGCCGTCTGGGCCGGAGCGTCAGAGGAGGCGCCGCCGGAGAAGCTCAACGCCGTCATCGATACGACACCGGCCTGGAAGCCGGTTGTGGAAGCGCTGAAACATCTGACCCCCGGCGGACGCCTCGTCATCAACGCGATCCGGAAAGAGGAGCGCGACAAGACCGAACTCCTGCGGCTGGATTATCCCGCCCACCTCTGGCTGGAAAAGGAGATCAAAAGCGTGGCCAACGTCACTCGTCGCGACATCTCCGAGTTCCTCGCCCTGGCGGCGGAGATCCCCCTTCGGCCCGAGGTGCAGGAGTATCCCCTGACGGATGCCAACCGGGCCCTCTGCCGAACTCAAGGAAGGCAAGATCCGCGGGGCGAAGGTCCTTCGTACGGTCTGATCGGAAAAGACGATTGACGCCATGTCCCTTTTTCCCATTTTCGGAGCGTGTATAAAACAAACGCGCTCCCTTCCGTCCGACGGAATCGCAAAAAGGAGGAGTTCCAGCCATTGAATCTGCGCACCATTTGGGGGGGAATGATACCCCTGTTCATCGTGGGGCACTTCAGCCACCATGTCCTCACCTCGATCACGGTCCCCCTGATCCCGTTTATCCGCAGCGCCTTCGACCTGGACTACACCCAGTCGGGACTCGTCATCTCGGCCTTCACGCTCGCCTGCGGGATCGGTCAGCTGCCGGCCGGCTGGCTCGCCGACCGGGTCGAGCCCCGCAAATTATTGACCGTCGGCATCTCCGGCGTGGCGCTGGCCGGCATCCTGGTCGGTCTGTCCCAAACCTATCTGCTGATGATCGTCTTTCTGATCCTGATGGGGATCTTGTCCGGCGGCTACCACCCGACCGCCCCGCCGCTGATCTCCGCATTGGCCAAACCGGAGCACCTGGGAAAAGCGCTGGGGCTGCACAATATCGGCGGCGGGGCCAGCCATTTCCTGACGCCGCTGATCGCCGTCGCCGTCGCCAACGTCTGGGGCTGGAGGAACGCCTACCTCGCGATGGCGATTCCGACCGCCGCCTTCGGCATCTTCTTTTATCTGCGCCTCGGCCAACTCAACGCCCGGGAAAAGGCAAACCAGAGCGGCGCGGAGAAGAAGGAAGGGCCTATCGCGTCCCGATCGGAAAGCATGAGCCGAATCGTCATCTTCCTGATCTTCTCGACCTTTACGGCGGCGATCATTATTTCCGTGGTCTCGTTCATCCCGCTGCTCATGGTCGATCATTTCCACGTGAGCAAAAAGACGGCCGCCTCTCTCCTTTCCGTGATCTATGTCGCGGTCTTCTGGGCCAGTCCGCTGGGCGGCTATCTCTCCGATCGTGTGGGGAGCGTCCGCGTGACCTTGGCGGTCTGCTTCATCGCCGGTCCCGTCATCATTCTGTTGACGGTTCTCCCTTACGGAGTGGGGATTTTTACACTGTTCATCCTCCTGGGGACGGTCATTTTCGCCCGGATGTCCGCTTCGGAAACGTTTCTCGTCAGCAAGACACCGCCGGGCATCCGTTCGACCGTCCTGGGCATCTACTTCTTCACCGGGATGGAAGGGGGCGGGATACTGACACCGGTTCTTGGCTATGCAATCGACCGTTTGGGTTTTCAGACGGCCTTTACGATCGCCGGCGGCGCAGTTTTCGCGGTGACGCTGATCTGCGCCTTCTTGCTCTCGGAGAAAAGGAGCTCACGGGGTATGCCTTCGGAGCGGGTGTGAGGATGGATTGAAGGGATACCTGCTGCGATGGCAGGCAGGTCACTCCACGCGGATGATCCCCTTCGGCGCCGGGATGACCTCACCGACGATCGCCGCTTCATCGATCCCCGCCGCATGCATTTTTCGTAATAGCCCCTCCGCCGCATCGGGCGGCAGGGAGATGAGAAGCCCTCCGGCGGTCTGGGGATCAAAGAGGATGTCGATCAGCCAGTCGGGGCAGCCGGGACCCACATCGAGCTGTTTTTCCCGGAACTTACGGTTCCGGATCAGCCCTCCGGGCACCAGCCCTTCCTCGACGAACGGCCGGATCCCTTTGAAGTGAGGCACCTCTGCGGCCCGGATCCGCATGCCGATCCCGCTGCCTTCGGCCATTTCCAGGGCATGGCCGAGGAAGCCGAAGCCGGTGACGTCGGTGCAGGCATGGATCTCCGCCGTCTCCGCCATCAATTCCGCAGCCCTCCTGTTCAGGGTCGTCATACAGGCGACGGAGCGGGCAACCAGCGCCGCGTCGGCGAGACCTCCCTTGAGGGCCGTGCTGACGATCCCCGTACCGAGCGGTTTGGTCAGAATCAAATGATCCCCGGCTTTGGCCCCGTTGTTGAACAGGATCTTATCGGGGTGGATGACGCCGGTCACGGACAGGCCGTATTTCGGCTCATTGTCCTCCACACTGTGACCGCCGATCAGAAGGACGCCCGCTTCCCGCATCTGGTCCAGGCCGCCGCGGAGGATCTCGCGGAGGATTTTGACATCCATCGTCCGGATCGGGAAGCAGACGATGTTCATTGCGGTCACAGGCCTGCCTCCCATCGCGTAGATGTCGCTGAGCGCGTTGGTTACGGCGATCCGGCCGAACGTATAGGGATCGTCGACGATCGGCGTGAAGAAATCGACGGTCTGGATGATCGCCAGGTCGTCACGGAGTCGATAGACGCCTGCGTCTTCCGCATGCTCCATCCCCACGATCAGATTCGGATCGGTGATAAGCGGCAGATCTTTAAGCGCTTCGTGCAGGTCGCCCGGACCTATCTTGCAGGCTCACCCCGCCCCTTGGACCGTTTCGGTCAGACGTACTTTTATCTCTTCATTCATCACTGATCTCCGGAGTGCCCCTCAACGTCCATTCTAACTTTTATTCCATATCAAAGATCTTCATCAATTGCGAGGCTAAATACAGAGTTCCCTTGATCTGCAAATGGGTCAGATGGTCTAAAGTCATTATTCCCGTTTGCTAATCATCCCCGATTATGGTATGCATGCCGCCTTGGAAAAAGACGGTTCCCGGAGCCACATCTTACAGGAAGAGGGGTGCAATCCTCCTTCTGATGCAAAACCGACGACGGGGTCTGATCCACAAGTATTTTCCGACCTGAGGTTGTCCGCATGTCACAAAGGTTAAGATATTACAGCACCAACCGTCATCTGGATCATGTCCCCGGCATCACGCCCATTTAAAGAGACCGTTTCCTTCCGGGAGGCTCTTCTGATGGGACAGGCCCCGGATGAAGGGTTATTCATGCCCGAGCAGATCCCGGTCCTGCCCGTCGAGAGATTCAAAGCCCTTAAGGGGGAGCCTTATACCGAAGCGGCAATGCTCGTGGCGGAAGCCTTCCTCGCGGATGAACTCCCCGCCCATTCGCTGCGGAAGATCATCGATGAGGCTTATGACTTCCCGGTGCCGCTGGAAAATGTTTTTGCCCGCAAATACATTCTACGCCTCGATCAGGGGCCGACGGCATCCTTCAAGGATTTCGCCGCGCGGATGATGGCCCGCCTCATGAGCGCCTTCCGCGACCCGGGAAAGCGCCTGAACGTCCTCGTCGCCACTTCGGGGGACACAGGCAGCGCCGTGGGAGACGCCTTTCGGGGGGTGGAGGGGATCGACGTGACGATCCTCTATCCGCGGGACGAAGTGAGCGGCCGGCAAAAAAAACAGCTCGACACGATCGGTCTGAACGTTCAGGCCGTCTCCGTGGATGGAAAATTCGACGACTGCCAGAACCTCGTCAAACAGGCCTTCTCCGACCCAACCTTTGCAGACTTTAACCTGACCTCGGCAAACTCCATCAATTTCGGGCGCATCCTCCCGCAGATCATCTATTACATTTACGCCTGGGCGCAGCTCACGCGGGAAACGGAACCGGCCGTCTTTTCCGTCCCCTCGGGCAATTTCGGCGATGCCCTGGGCTGCGAGTACGCCCGGCGGATGGGTCTCCCCGTTGAGAAGCTCATCATGCCGACAAACGAAAACGATGAGTTTCCCCGCTTCCTGGAAACCGGGGTCTATGAGAAACTTTCACCATCGCGGGCCTGCCTGTCGAACGCGATGAACGTCGGGCATCCCAGCAACCTCGCCCGCTTCTTCGACCTCTACGGCGGCACCGTGGACCGGACCGGTTTCGTCCACCGCGCCCCGGACATCGTAGAGATGAAGAAGCACATCTATTCCGTGAGCATCTCCGACCGGGAAACGAAAAAGACGATCAAAAAACTCCATGATCAATACAAGGTGCTCCTTGAACCGCACGGCGCGGTCGGCTGGCGGGGGCTTGAAATCTACCTCGAACTTTTCGGCGACGTTCCTCTCTGCATCTCTCTGGAGACGGCCCACCCGGCCAAATTCCCCGAGGAGATCAGGGAACTCCTGGGGATCAACCCGGAACTCCCGAAGAGCATGAAGGATATCGATGAGCGGTCGGGACACCCTATGTTCCTCCCCGCCGACTATGGTGAATTGAGGACCTATCTGAAGGGGCGTTTACGGATCACCGACTGAAGCCGCCGATGGCGATGTACATCCAGAAAAAGACCAAGTCAAACCAGAACGTGTGAGCTGACTCTGCAAGACGGGATTTAAGGAATCCGGTCCGCTCAGCGCGTCATGACGAGCTTCTGCTCTTCCCCGGGGACATACCACTTGATGAAGTTCCAGCCGATCCCGAGCGGCGCCGTCTCCACCCCCCGGAAGCGGGCGTGGATGATCGGAAGCGCATCGGGGACATAGAGGAACAGGTAGGGCTGCTCCTCGGCCAGGATCTCCTGGATCCGGTCATAGCAGCGCTTCCGCACCGGCTGGTCGAAGGTCTCCCGCGCCTTCACGATCAGGGCGTCCACCTCCTCGTTCTTGTAGGAAATGAAGTTCAGCTCCTGCGGCCCCGTCTTGCTCGAATGCCAGACGTCGTAGAGGTCCGGCTCCATCGGGATCGTCCAGCCGAGGATCGTCGCGTCGAACTTCCGCTTGTTGATGAAATCGTTGACGAAGGCCGCCCATTCGACCACCCGGATCTTCACCCGGATGCCCACTTCGGCCAGCCGCCGCTGGATGATCTCGGCGCACTTCGCCCGGATCTCGTTCCCCTGGTTGGTGATGATCTCGAATTCAAAGGGCCGTCCGTCCTTTTCGAGGATGCCGTCGCCGTTGTCGTCTTTCCAGCCCGCCTCGGCCAGGAGCGCCTTCGCCTTCTGTCGGATCATAGGGGTAGGCCCGGACGTTCGGGTTGTAGGCCCAGGTCCCCGGCTTGTAGGGACCGGTGGCCGGCTTCCCCAGACCGAGCAGGACGCCGTCGATGATCTCCTCCCGGTTCACCGCATAGGCAATCGCCTGACGGACCCGCTTGTCGGCAAAGAGGGGGTTTTTCAGATTGTAGCCGAGATAGGTGTAGGCAAAGGAGAGATAGCGGAACTTGTTGTAATTCTTCCTGAAGAGGTTGTTCTCCGTCTGCCGGGTGTACTGGAGCGGCGTCAATCCCATCCGGTCGATCCCGTTCGCCCGGAGTTCCAGAAACATCGTCGCCGTATCGGGGATGATCCGCATGATGTAGCCGTCGATGTACGGCCGCCCCTCGAAATAGTCGGGATTGGAGACAAGGACGATCTTCTGGCCGGTCACCCACTCCTTGAATTTGTATGGCCCCGTACCGATCGGGATGCCGCCCGAGGGGAGAGGTCGTGATCTCCTTTCCGGCAAGCAGGTGCTTCGGCAGGATGCCGACCGACCAGCTCATCAGGGCCGGGGCGAAAGGCTTGTCGTAGGTCACCCGGAAGGTGTGATCGTCGAGGACCTCGGCCTTCTTCACCTTGAGAAAGTCGCCGGCGTAGGCGGTGGGCGTTTTGGGGTCGACGGTCACCTGGTAGGTGTAGAGGACGTCCTCGGCGGTAAAGGGCCGGCCGTCGTGCCAGCGGACGCCCTTTGCGCAGGTGGAAGGTGATGACGAGGCCGTCTTTGGAGATCTCCCAGGATTCGGCAAGATCGCCCACGATGTTCATATCCTTGTCGTACTTGATCAGGCCGTTGAAGATCATCCCCGCGATCCCGTGGGAGGTGGAATCCGAGGCGAGCAGCGGGATGAGGTTCGACGCGTCGCCGATCGAGCCCTCGACCATGATGTCCCCGTAGGCGGGAGCGGCTGCGGCGCTCCCGGCGGGTGCGCGCCCCTGCTCTTGCGAACTGCATGCAGCGACGGTCAGGGCGATGCACAGGGTCATGATCCCGATGAGACGGCCAAGAAGATCCATGGTCGTCAAGCTAACGTATGGATGCGACTTTTGCAACCCTATTTTCTGAATTCTGCTTTCTGAAGCCTTGGTGGAGGTGGCAGATCCGCATTCCGAAACACTTGACTAACGGCCGGGACTGTGGGAGATTGACCGTAATCGGGTTGACTTTGGCCCGCTCTGAACCACTCTCGTGACCACAGGAGGTTGACGATGACTCTCATCGATCTGCGCAGCGATACCGTAACCCTTCCCACCGAGGCCATGCGGGAGGCCATGCATCGCGCCCCGCTGGGCGATGACGTCTTCGGCGAGGATCCCACGGTCAATCGTCTCGAGGCCATGACCGCCGAGCGGATGGGAAAGGAGGCGGCCCTTCTGGTCGTGAGCGGCACGATGGGAAATATGACCTGTGTGCTGACCCACTGTGCGCGGGGCGAAGAGGTGATCCTGGGCGACAGCTCCCATATCTTTCTCAACGAAGCGGGGGGGATGTCCGCCCTGGGAGGAATCTTCCCCCACACGATCCCCAATCAGCCCGATGGGACACTGACGCTGGAGGATATCGAGGCCGCCATCCGCGCCGAGAACATCCATTTCCCCCGGACCCGCCTCATCTGTCTGGAAAACACCCATAACCGCTGTTACGGGGCACCGCTGACGCCCGAATATACCGCCTCCGTCGTCGCACTCGCGAAACGGCATCATCTTCTGCTGCACCTCGACGGCGCCCGGATCTTCAACGCCGCCGTCGCCCTCGGTGTGGATGTCCGGGAGCTCACCCGAGGCTGCGATTCGCTCAACGTCTGCCTCTCCAAGGGGCTGTCCGCGCCGGTGGGTTCCGTGATCTGCGGAAGCAAAGAGTTCATCGCCCGGGCGCGCCGGATCAGAAAGATGCTGGGCGGCGGAATGCGTCAGGCAGGAATCATCGCGGCGGCGGGCATCGTGGCCCTCGAGGAGATGACCGACCGCCTTGCCGAGGACCATGCCAACGCCCGCCGTCTGGCCGAGGGAATCGCCGGGATTTCCGGACTCGCGACCGACCCCGCCCGCGTCCGGACGAATATTCTCTATATCGATCTCGCCGACAGACGCTTCTCGGACGAGGAGTTCCTGAAACGTCTCGCCAAGAAGGGAGTCCGCCTCTCCCACACCGGACCGTCCCGCTTCCGGATGCTCACCCACTACGGCATCGGCCCCAAGGAGATCGATGGGGCGCTTGAGGCGCTTCGCGACGTGATGCAGGGCTGTTACTGATCACGGCCGGCCTGAGCGTGCGGAGACGATGACCAGCGCAAACATAAAAAAAACTCGACCCGGTGCGGTGCCGGACAGGCTCCGCTTAGGCCTGACGTCCTTCTTGGATATTCTTGGGGACGCGATCCGCAACTACCGGATCAATGGAGACACGAATCAGGCCGCCGCCATCGCCCTGTACGGCATCCTATCGATCATCCCTCTGTTCATCCTGACGCTCCTCGTGGTCGGCAGCCTCTTCAGCGCCAATCCGGAGATCGAGCAAAAGCTGATCGACGGGATCCGCCAGTTCGTCCCCTCGTTCTCGGGGGAGCTTCTCTTCCAGTTCAGTCATATCGAAGGAAAGAGGGAGGTCCTGGGAGGCGTCGGAATCATTACTCTGATCTGGTTTTCGGCAATGATCTTCAGCGCCATTGAAACGGCCCTGGACATCACTTTCCGGTCAAAGAACCACCGGAACTATTTTGCCTCCAAACTCCTGGCCATCGCCATGATTCCCATGGGCTGGGCCGTGGGCGTGGCCAGCGTCGGGATCACTTACGTGGCCACCATCCTGGCGGAACAGCCCCTCCTCGGCCAAGGCGGAATCCTCTATTTTCCGGTTATCCAGGGGGCTCTCTTCCGCTATCTCATTCCTTATGCCGTTACCGTGCTGTTCTTCACCATCGTCTACAAAGCGATCCCCATGGCAAAAGTCAGCTTGAAGAGCGCCCTGATCGGAAGCGCGATCTTCTCCGCCCTGATGGAGATCGCCAAGCAGTTCTTCACCTGGTACATCGCCAATTACACCCGTTACAACGTCATCTTCGGTTCTCTGGAAGCGGTCGTCATCCTCGTCATCTGGTTCTTCTATATCTCGCTGATCCTCCTGTTCTGCGCCGAGTTGATCTCCGCTTATCAGCGACGGGACATGATCCTGATCGAAAAGGCCCTTCTGAAGCCGGAAAAAGGCCGTGCCCGAATCGATGAAAGGCTTTTCCGAAAATTCGGCCGTTTCTATGACCGGGACGAATACATCTTCCACGAAGGCGAAACCGGCCAGGACATCTTCTATATCCTGAGCGGCCGGGTGCGGATGGAAAAAAGGCCGGCCAGGTGAATAAGGTTCTCGCGGAGATGGGACCGGGGGAATATTTCGGCGAAATGGCGGCGCTGATTCAAGCGCCGCGCACCGCCTCCGCCCGAAGCCTCGAAGCCGAGCGATATCGCCGTCATCGGCGGGGACATGCTGCGCGGCATCCTGAGGGAAAGCGACGAGGTCTCCCTGTTCATGCTCAGGGAGTTCTCCAAACGGATCACTGCATACGAACACGACCCTGGAGGAGCTGTCCCAGGCCTGGATCAGGCTGACGGCAGCGCTCTATTTCCTCCGGTCGTGGCCGCTGAAGGAGGACCGGAACCCGACAACAGAGCTGATGAAGGTGACGGGCAAGGAGGCCGTGGAGATCCAGGAGGTCCTTGCGGAGCTGGACCGGCGGGGGATCATCACGTCGGCGGATGGCCGTGTGACCGCTTTCAACCGCGAGGAGGCCTTGCGGCTCGTGGATGAACAGGTGACGGTTTAGTCAGACGGAGGAAGCCATGACAAAAAAAGGCGCATGGTTCGAGGTGAAGAAGGGCGGATCCCGCCGGAGGATCGCCGCGATGGCAGGTTCTTTTTTGAATTCCTTCTCCAGAAAACGCCGGACCTCCTTACGGTTCCAGCCGAGCGGATGGACGAATGGTCTGTAGAGCGGCAGATCTCCCGCGTAGAACGTCCCTGAGGCAAGACCTTCCATCCCGGGACCGTGGGCGGGAAGATTGAAGATGGCCAGATTCAGAAAACCGATCTCCGCTGCGTGAGCCACGATGAAGGACAGCGTTCGCCCTGCCGCTTCCGGCGACTCCGCCGGCGTTCCGAAAAGCAGATAGACATAGGTCGCGATCCCCGCCGCCTTCAGGTTCTTCAAGGCCGCCGCAAAGGCCTTCAGTTCAAGCCCTTTATTCAGGGCGTCGAGAACAGCCTGATCGCCCGATTCCAATCCCAGCTTCAGCATGACGCAGCCGGACTCTTTCAGTTGCATGCAAAATTGAGGATCCGTGAGGTGGGACGTCACCCGGGCAAAGCCGTACCACGGGGCGCCTGGAGGATGCTCAGCCAGGGCCTTGAGCAGGGCAGGGCTCAGGGCATTGTCCAGGAGGTGGATCAGCGCAGGCTTCACCTGCACCGTCAGGGCACGGAGGTCCGCCGTGACACGTTCAGGCGGGAGCGGGCGGTAGGGATTTCCCTCGGCCAGCTCCGGGCAGAAGGAACAGCGGCCCCACCAGCAGCCGCTGGAGGCGCTGTAAGGAAGAATCGCACCGGGGGCCAGGTAATCCGCCGGGGAAAAACCGTCGAGATCCGGCCGTTCATGACCTCCGTCGTACCTTTTCCCCAGAAGGGCCAAAAGCGGGACTTCCCCAGGTCCCGGGATCATCTCGTCCACGAGGCCTGCGAAGGGGTTCCGCCAGCCGGGTGCGCGCATCCAGGAGGTGATGAGCCCGCCGCCGAGAACGATCCGGAGCCATGGGTATTCCCGCCTGATCAAACCGATCATCGCAAAGGCGGTCAGCGCTTGACTGAGATAGTTGATCGAAAAACCGATGTGCGAGACGTCCGTTTCTGCAAGGATTTCCGAAAGCCGTTCCCGAAACCAGCCATGGAAGGGATTGGACTCAGGCGCTGCAGCCGCCTGAAGCAGGTCGGCGCTCCGGACGGGGGAGAGAGCATCGGCCTCGTAGTCGGTCAGACTCAAGCGGACACCGTAAGGCCGGGCCGCCACCGCGAGCAGGCGGTTCACATCCGCCACTGCCCGCCGGTAGCGATCGGGCTTTCCATAGAGCTCCCACGACCGGAGGGAAGCCAGATTCTCCCTCAGATGCCTTGCCGCCCTCCGCGTCCAGGTATCGATTGCCTCCAGGCACTCCCCTGCCGAGCGATTCAGAAGGGCAAGCTGCCCCTCTACATTGGCATCCCATATCCGGCAGGCGATACCGTGACGCAGGAGCGCCCCGGCAAGCCGTGCCAGCCCCCCCGGCGCTTCGCAGGCCTTCGCCGTCGGTGGGTGGATGAGCAGGATCCCCTTTTCTTTCCTGATTTCCAAATTCCTCCCGTTTCCGTTTTTCTTAAAGTGTCATTCTCCAACCGGAGGTCACGGTATCCGATCGGAAAGGGTTTTTCAAGGTCCTTGATTGCACACTACCGAACATGGTCCGATCGGCTTTCCGTTGCCCGGTTTTCAAATAAACCCTTGACAACTTCCCTGTGGTTTGATAGGTGCGAACCATCCGGATCGTTGCAACCATGTTTGTCATCATTTCCAAATGGGGGGTGTATGATTATTTTTAACGGCCATACATACTTCACCATCATCGACGCTGCGGGGGAACTCGGCGTGTCGGCAAAGACGATCCGTCAGTACATCGCAAAAGAGATCATACCGGAACCTCCCGTCATTCAGTTCGGCGTCCGTGTGGTCAAACATTTCCCCAAAAAATACATGGATATTGCAAAAAAGCGGCTTAAGCAGTATCGGGCGATCAAGTACGGCATCGGATAGCACAGGCATTCGCCGCCGATGACACCATGGCAAAACGATGCGATCTCGGAAAATGAAGATACTGGAAATGATCGTCCGGCGCATCGGCTGATAACGGATGAAGCAGGTTGGAATGGGGGATGAACAGGAGTTTCTAAATGGCACGACCCAGTGAAATCACCTCGACAGAAAAGCTCCTCAGTGTCATCCGTAAAAAAAAGGACGAAGCGACGGCTGTTTCGGATCCCGTAGACGTTCCGTATAAAAAAACCCAGCCGTTTCAAGTTACCCTCCCCATCCATCATTTCACTTCAGAAATCGTCCACGGTAGGCATCGACATCGGCCATGACTGTCTTCGACTGGTGCGGGTCACCGAAAGCGGGAGCGGCAATTGGCGGATACTGGACCGGAGACGCTTCGCACTGCCCCCGAATACTCTCAAAGGCACGCCGGAATTTGCCGCCTTACTGAAATCGGCGCTGGGATCGATATGCGGCTCTCCGAAGCAGTCACACCTGTGGGTCATGATGTCCACGGCCCGGGTCGACGTGCGCCATGTCCGCATCCCCAAAGTCACGAAAAAGCAGCTCGACAACGTGGTCTACTGGACGGCCAAAAAGGAGGCCCCCTTCGACGAAAAGGAGATGATCTTTGATTTCAAGCTCCAGGGGGAGGTGATTGAACAAGGGATCCCCAAGCTGGCCGCGATGGTCTACACCGCCCCCCGCCAGGAAGTCGAGGATCTCAAGACCCTCTTCTTACGGATCGGTTGGCCTCTCACAGGAATCACGATCGCCCCTTTTTCCATACAGAACCTCTTCCGGACCGAATGGATTCCCTCTCTGGAAGGGACCATCGCCAGCCTCTTCATCGGAACGGATTTCTCCCGCATCGACATCTATTCGGAGGGAAACCTCGTCATGACCCGCGACATCAGGGCCGGACTGAACAGCCTGGTCGATGCCCTGGCGGAGTGGTTCAACGAGATAAAGACAAGCCCGGACGGACCGACTCTCACCCCGGAGGAGGGCCGCAAGATCCTCCAGAGCCTCAGTCCGGATTCACCGCCGCTGCAGGAAAGGGATGCCGGATTCGGCCTGGGAAAAGAGGCGATCTTTGAAAAGATCGAGCCCGCCCTGGATCGGCTGACGCGCCAGGTGGAGAGGACCTTCGAACATTACAAAACGACGATGCCGGGTGAGGGAATCGGCAGGATTTTTGTTTCCGGCGCCATGAATATCAGCCCCCCCATAGTGGACTACATGGGCGCCCAACTGGGGATCGCAAGCTCCGTCCTGGATCCCCTCGGCAAGGAAGAATCGATCGTTTGCCCGGAGGGGGACGATCTCAACCGCATCTCGGAGCGGATCGCCTTCGGGCCGGCCCTGGGTCTTGCCCTCTCGGACAACGACCATACGCCGAACCTGATGTTCACCTGCAAGGACAGGGAGCGGGAAACGAGCATCAAGCGGATCAATCGGACCATTTTCGCGACCTTCATCGCCCTTGTCCTGATCGGCTTTGCCGCCTTCAGTTACGAGAACCATCTCATCAAACAGAAAAAAGCTGCCATTGCTGCACTCGAAACGCAGATTGAGAGCCTCGGCCCCATCGTCAAACGGGACCAGCTGACAAAAATGGCGGTCACTGTTGAGCAAGCGGCGGCAGCTCTCGAAAGTCTATGCCGAACGGTATTTGGGGATGGTGCTGATCAGCGAGCTTGAGACGCTGACACCGGCCAACATCCGTTTTCTGGATCTGAAGATCAATCTTGGCGAGCCGGGTAAAAAGGGGGAGTCCAATCCATCCAAAGACAAACCGACAGAGGCCCCGAAAGCACGGATCGAAGAGGTCACCGTGGATGGGCTGATCCTGGGCGACCGGCAGATGTTCGAAACCTCGGTCGCCAGTTATTTGATGGCCCTGGAGGCTTCTCCCCTCTTTAGGCAGGTCACCGTTCAAAAGAACAGCATAGAACCCTATCTGAAGGGCGAAGCGCTCCATTTCATTCTGAATCTGAAGGTGGAGGAGCAGGTTCATGGCTGAGCAGAAGCTGAACATCACTATTCCGCGGCAGAGCCTCGTCTATCTCGGACTCTGCCTGACCGGTGTTCTCATTTTTGTCTTCTGGGGGATCGTCCCGGCATACAGGACGCTGGCGGAGCTGGATGCAAGAGCGGCATCGATCAAACAGCGAATAGAGGAGCAGAAGATCCTTCTGCCGTTCTATAAAGCTCTTCAGGATGCAGGCGAACAGAAGGATTCGACGGTCCTCCCGCTTCCGGAGAAGAGCAAGCTGGCCCAAGCCAAGATCGACACCCTCCCCCTGAACCTGAGTTCCGTTGTAAAAATGAGCGGGATGACCCTCGTCTCGGCGATCCCAAACGTGGGCGCCCTGACCGGCGATGCCCGGTTCATATCGGTGAATCTCGTCCTCAAGGGGAATTTCATCAATTTTCGAAAATTTCTGATCAACCTTGGCGGCATTCCCTACGCGGATCATATCGAAGAGATCGTGATTCAGGGTAAAACGGACGCAAAGGAATACAGACTGAAGCTCTGGGTGGCCATCGGATGAGCGGGCGGGTTTGATATGGCAAAACTGGAAAAGCGACAGATCATCATTCTGGGACTGACGGCAATTGTGATCCTTTACGCCGCCGTTGATTTTCTCATGCCGAAAAAGAAAGATACCTCGGCCGACCTACAGCAGCAGACAGAGGAGCTCAATTCGTTCATCACGACGCTGTCCACGGGGATGGGAAAAGACACTTCGAAAAACCTTCGGCCTCTCATCTTCAGCCGGGCGGAAAGGGAATGGACGAGGACCCCTTTCTGGACGAGACATCTTACAAATCATGGATCCAGGTCAAAGTCCCGATCAAGGAGGGGGCAGCGGCGCCGAAGATCGAATTTGTCTATGCCGGCTATCTCGAGGTGGACAAGAAAAGGATGGCCATCATCAACGGTGTTGAGTATACGGAAGGCGAGGCGCTGGATATCAAGGGATACGTGCTGAAAAGCGTGTCCCCGACAAGAGTCGTTATCGAAAACCGTGCGAACAGGACACTGCTGAATGTTCCCCTGCAGGAGTAATGGAGGCATCGATGGGTTACATCAATTATACATATCCGAGGCGGGTTCCGGCGGTCATCCTTCTGTCCTTTCTGCTGCTCTTCGGCTGCGCCGGCCAGCAGACCGCACAGAAGGACCCGTTCTTCGAAAAATGGACGACGATGGCGGATACGGCAACGGGTCATTCCCCGGCGCCGCGGGAGAGGAGCACGACCGTTACCCGGGAGCTGCTGAAGGCAACCGGAGAAACCGGAGAGAGACTGACGGTCATACCCATCAGGGAACTCCCGACACAGCTCGTCAGCCTGAAGTTGCGCCAGGCAGACATCAAGACCATTCTGCGCTCCCTGGCCCGGATCGTCGACAAGAATGTCCTCGTCAAGAGCGAGATCAAGGGGGAAATGACGATCGATTTCAGAGAAGTCCCCTGGAACCAGGCGTTCAACAGCATCCTGCGCACCCAGGGGCTGACCTACACCTGGGAAGGCGACATCCTCCGGGTCATGACGTTCGATGACATGGAACTGGATCTGAAACGCAAGACCCAGGAGATGGGGGTCAAGTGGGTCGAGCCGCTCCTGACCGTCGTCGTCCCGATCGATTATGCAAAACCGAAGGATCTCAAGGAGAATCTCGAAACCTTCCTCACACGGAACAAGGAGGACAAGCCCCGCGGATCGGTCCGCGTGGACGAACACAGCAACTCGCTGATCATCTCGGCCATCAAGGATGACCTGGTCCGGATGATGCCGATCATCGAAAAAATCGACAAACCGACGCCCCAGATCCAGATCAAGGCCAACATCGTCGAAACCACACAAAACGGCCCGGGAACTGGGGATCCAGTGGGGCGGCATGTACGGCCAACAGATCGGCAGGCAACAACCTCTTCATTACCCCGGGCGGAACGGAAGGCTCGAGCCACACCACCGGGGAGCGCCCTGTCGGGGGGATATACGCCCGCCACCGGCGACCCGGGAATCAGCGGCCAGGGATTCGGCGTCAATTTCCCCGGGGCAGCCGTCGTCACTTCCACGGGGGCGGCCTCCCTGGGGCTGATCTTCGGCAGCATCGGCGGGAACATCCTGGATCTCCAGTTGAGCGCCCTCCAGAAGGACGGCAAGCTCAACATCCTCTCCAGCCCTTCCATCACGACGCTCGACAATCAGAAGGCCTTCACGGAAAACGGGGAGAGGATCCCCTATGTCGACGCTCGACACCACCGTCAATCCCCCCACCCAGGACGGTAAAATTTGAGGATGTCGTCCTTCGTCTGGAGATCACGCCGCATGTCATCGACGGTCAAAATCTGCTGATGAAAATCCTCGTGAAGAAAGACGAGGTGGATGATTCGAGGAAAGTCGACGGGAATCCATACATCATTAAAAAGCAGACCGATACCACTCTCATCGTCCGGGACGGCGAGACCATCGTCATCTCCGGCCTGACGAAACAAAAGAGCACAAACATCACAGACGGCGTCCCCGGCTTGAAGGACATCCCCGTCCTGGGTTGGCTCTTCAAAGGGGAAGGAAAGAGTGATGGGATGCAGGAAGTCCTCATCTTCATCACACCGAGGATCCTTCCGACCCTGTCCATGGTGGAAACGCAAACCGGCGGGGCCGGGAAAGCCGGAACGGCGCCGTGACCCCCCTTTGATCCCACGACAGATCAATGCTGCTCATTCCGGGATGACAAACAACGCAAAGACGAAAAAAGACAGGGTTCCCTGCGCCGTGAGCATGTTGCTCGGCAAAATGTGATGGGCATATAGAATGGACTATTTCAAGATACTCAACCTCAACCGAGAGCCCTTCGGGAATTCTCCCGCACCGGAATTCTTTTTCCTGTCAACGGAGCATGTGGCCTGTCTCCAGCAATTGGAACTGGCCATCCGTCTGCGGCGGGGTCTCAACGTCGTCATGGGCGACGTGGGCACGGGCAAGACGACCCTCTGCCGACAGCTCATCCTCAGATTTTCGGAATCGGAAGAGGATTGCCATGAGTTCCAGACCCACCTGATCCTCGATCCCAACTTCAGCACCCCCCGCGAATTTCTGTCCGCGGTCGCTATGACCTTCGGCCTTCCCGCGGCGGAGCGGAGGAAAGCGAATGGCAGCTCAAGGAAAACATCAAAAAATATCTTTTCCAGAAAGGAGTGGACGAAAAAAAAACCGTCGTTCTGATTATCGACGAGGGACAGAAAATCCCCTACTTCTGTCGGGAGATCCTCCGCGAGTTTCTGAACTATGAAACAAACGAAAACAAGCTCCTCCAGATCGTCATCTTCGCTCAGAACGAATTCAGTCAGATCCTGAAAAGCCATGCCAATTTCGCCGACCGTGTCAATCAGCTCTATTTTCTTAAACCCCTCAACTTCAGCGAAACAAAGGCATTGATCCGCTTCCGGCTTTCCCGGGCCGGCCGGCCGGCGGAAATGCCGCCCCTCTTCACCCCCCTCGGTCTGTGGGCGATATACAGAGCCACGGATGGATATCCGCGCAGGATCATCACCCTCTGCCATCAGATCCTGCTCACACTGATCATTCAGAATAAGATGAGGGCCGGTTGGACGGTGGTCCGCTCCGCAACCGGACGGCTGATGCCCGACACCACCCGGAGGAGGCGGTGGGCAACGGCTGCTCTCCTCTCCGTTCTGGCCTTTGCACTGATCGCATTCCTGTTTTTTTTACCCAGACCACTGAACCTCATCCCCCCAGCTACCGCTGTACAGCCGCATCCAAATCCGGTAGAATCACCGTCCATCATTACGTCCCCCGCAGTAGCGAAGCCGGAAAGATTGACAGAGCAGCCGTCTGCCCGGCCGGAGGAGATCCCGACGGCGAGCATGCAGTCCGCGGCGGTAAAGGACACCTCCGCAGGATCTATACAGGAACAATCGCCGGGTGAATCAAAATCCGCACCGGCGATGCCTGCTCACCTGGGGAGTCTAAAGATCCGCGAAGGCGATACGGTCCTTCTGCTGTTGCTGCAGATTTACGGAAACACCGAGTCGAACCGTTTCAAAGCGGTCGCCAGAGCCAATCCGCATATCAAAGACATGAATCAGGGTCCGAGCGGGAGAGACGATCACCTTTCCGGCCATTCCGGCAAAGGCCGGTTCCCTGGAGACCGCGAGTCACTGGGTGCAGATTGCAAAAAAGGGCAGTCTCGAGGAGGCGTATCAGATCTTCAAAAGATACCCGGCGGATCAGCCGCCCATACGCCTGATTCCCATGTGGAACAAAAGAGACGGCCTGGTTTTTTCTATTATCCTGAGGAAGGGTTTTAACAAAGAGGAAGAGGCTCAGGAGGCCATTCGGAACCTGCCCTCGGAGTTTGCAGTGGGTTCGGAAATCATGAAGAAACCGGAAAAGGACACGGTCTATTTCGCTTATTAAATTTGACTGTCATTCTTCGACAGGTTCAGGGATGACAAGAAGGTTGTAACCTATGATCGTCAAGAAAAGACTGGGAGAGATGCTCGTCGAGAACAAACTCCTCACGGAGGAGCAGCTCAAGCAGGCCCTTGCGGAACAGAAGAAGGCCGGGCTCAAGCTGGGACAGTACATCACCCGGAAGGGGATGCTCAACGAGAACCAGATCGTGGACATGCTGAGCCAGCAGCTCAAGATCGAGAAATACCACCCCGACAGATATTCCATCGATATGGATCTTTCCCGCCTGATTCCCGTCGAGACGGCCCAGAAACTGCAGGTCGCGCCGCTTCGGAAAAAGGGAAGGCTGCTGACCATCGCGATGACGGACCCTCTGGACATCAACGCCCTGGATACCATCGAGATCACCACCAATTGCCGAGGTGGAACCGGTCGTCTGCACCGAGCGGGAAATCAACCAGTTGATCAGCGGCCTCTACGGGATGCAGTCGGGCATGGGCGGCGTCCTGGAAACCATGGAAATCGAGGCCGAGGCCGACGCGGAAAAATCACAGGAGTCGGCTGCCGAAGAGATCCAGGTCGCTTCGCTCCAGGACATGGCCGGCGAGGCGCCGGTGATCCGCCTGGTCAACTCCATCTTCGCCCAGGCGATCCGCGAGGGGGCCAGCGACATCCATATCAGCCCGCAGCAGAACAGCATGCAGGTGCGATTCCGGATCGACGGAAAGCTCCACGAGGTGCCGTCGCCGCCGAAATCCCTTGCCCTGCCGATCATCGCCCGGATGAAAATCCTGGCCGATCTGGACATCACCGTCTCCAGGATCCCTCAGGACGGGCGTTTTACGCTCAAAATGGAGAAGCGGGAGATCAACGTCCGCGTCTCCACCATGCCCACGATCTATGGAGAGAATGTCGTCATGAGGCTTCTGGACATGAGCTCGGGCGTCTATTCCCTCGACCGCCTCGGGATGATCAAGTCGGACCGCGACAAGATCGAGACGATGATCCGTAAGGCCTACGGGATGATCCTGAGCACCGGACCGACGGGAAGCGGCAAGAGCACGAGCCTCTATTCCATCCTGAACGAACTCAATCAACCCGATACGAACATCATCACCCTCGAAGACCCGGTGGAATACCGGATCGAGAACATCCGCCAGGTCCAGCTCAACCGGAAGGCGGGAATGACCTTCGCCAGCGGCCTCCGCGCGATCCTCCGTCAGGACCCGGACATCATCATGGTGGGGGAGATCCGGGATTCGGAAACGGCGGCGATCGCCATCCAGGCCGCCCAGACGGGACATCGGCTTCTGAGCACCCTCCATACGAACGACGCCGCCGGAGCGATCACCCGCTTCATCGACATGGGAATCGAACCCTTCCTGGTCTCCTCGGCGCTGCTGGTCTCTTTCGCCCAGCGGCTGGTCCGGACCATCTGCCCTTACTGCAAGGAGTCATACACGCCTCCCGCGTCCGCCTTGGCCGCCTGGGGGTTGGATCAGGTGGAGAATGCGCAATTTCCAGCGCGGCAAAGGGTGCTATCAGTGCCTGAATACGGGCTACAAGGGGCGGACGGGGATCTTCGAAGTCCTCGTCAACGACGAAATGATCCAGGAGATGATCCTGAAGCGAAAATCATCGCAGGAGATCACACGGACGGCCATCGCTGAAGGAAAGCTCCGCACCCTGAAGGATGACGCCGCCAGCAAGGTCCTTCAGGGGATCACGACGCTCGAGGAGGCCGCCTCGGCGGTGATGGTGTAATACAGGCTGACCGGCATATAGGTTTTAGACATGGCGAATTTTTCCTATCAGGCGATCAACGAAAACGGCACGAACGTTTCAGGTACGATCGAGGCCGATTCGGTGGAAATGGCGGAGAACGCCCTTCTCGCAAAAGGATACATTCCATCCAAGGTGACAGCGACAGCCAAGGCGCGGAGCGGCGGCTCCTTTCTTGCCGGAATACAGGAGAGCCTGGCCAGCGTGAAGATTTCCGACCTGATCCTCTTCACCAAGCAGTTCCGCTCGATGATGCAGGCGGGCGTACCCATCCTGAGACTCCTCCAGGTCCTGGAAAACCAGTCGCAGAACAAGACCATGAAAAAGGTTGTGGCCGGCATCGGCCAGGACATCAAGTCAGGCGCCACGCTCCACGAGGCGATGAAGAAACACCCGGCGATCTTTTCACCCCTTTATCTGAGCATGATCAACGCGGGCGAGATCAGCGGCACCGTCCCCGACATCCTCGGACGCCTGATCGACATCATCGAACATGAGGCGAAGATCAAGTCGGACATCAAGTCCGCGCTGCAGTATCCGATCATCGTCCTGATCGCCCTGGGCGTCGCTTTTTTTGTCCTCCTCACCTTTGTCATCCCCAAATTCGCCGCCATCTTCGCCAAAGCCGGCGTTGCGCTGCCCCTGCCGACAAAGATCGCGATGCTTCTCTACCAGGTCATTGCCAATTACTGGTTCATCCTGATCGGAGGCGCAGTGGTACTGATCATCGTCTTGCGGAGCTACCTCAAAACCCCTGCCGGACGTTATGCGCGGGATGCCTTTTTCCTTAAAGTTCCCCTTTTCGGACCCCTTTTGCAGAAGGCGGCCATGTCCCGCTTCGCCAGTATTTTTGCCATCCTGCAGGCGAGCGGCATCCCCGTGATGCAGACGATGGAGATCCTCTCCGGGACGATCGGCAACGTGGCCATCTCCCATGAATTCGACCGTGTCCGGGAGCGGGTTCAGGAGGGACAGGGGATCGCCGGCCCTCTGAGCGCGGCGAAATATTTTACACCCATGGTCGTCGATATGGTCGCCATCGGCGAGGAATCGGGCAACATGGAAGACATCCTCCGTCAGATTGCCATCCACTACGATGACGAGGTCGGCTACGCCGTCAAGACGTCTTTCGGATCTGATCGGTCCCATTCTGATGGTCGGATTGGCCGCCGTGGTCGGTTTTTTTGCCATGGCGATCTTCCTGCCCATGTGGGACCTGACGAAAATGGCCAAATAGTGAAAAGAGATGACCCTGAAAAAAAGTTTGATATTTTCAAAAAGTAGTTTATTATTAGACGTGAACATAAACCAATCAAAAGGAGGTTATCACATGCTAAGGAATCAAAAAGGTTTTACGTTGATCGAAATCATCGCAGTCCTCGTCATCCTCGGTATCCTGGCGGCAGTGGCCATCCCTAAATATTTTGACATGCAGGGTCAGGCCCAGGACAAAGCCATCCAGGGCGCTTTGGCCGCCTTGTCATCCGAGACAAGTCAGGACTATGCGAAACAGCTCATAGCGAACCCACCGACAGCGTCGGCAACCTCCTATACACCGACAGCCGCAACCGTGACCGTCGGGGATTTTACAGGCACAATAGCAAATACCGACCGGTACAATAACGATCACGGTAACGGCAGGTCCGTCCTGGTTTGCCTCATCGACGGCGACAAAATCCAAATCTTTCAAGCTGTATTAATTTTCGTCCACCCGTTCTTGGAACCATGCCGTGTTGAGTTGTTGAAGATCCCCGATTCTTAAAAAGAATCACGGCGTAAGATGACTGAGGATAAAAAGATAGCTGATCGATGGCCTGATCAGCTATCTTTTTCTTTACTCAAGGTTCATGAATGAATCGACAAAAAAGGCCTCCGCAGACCTCTTTCCTCAAGGCGATCCTTCTTTGTGCGATAGGCGCGGTCACCTTTTTTGCGTACGCAGAGGTCAGACATCACCAGTTCCTCAATTTTGACGACAACGAATATGTCACTGAAAACACCCATGTCAACACAGGATTGACTCTGCCAAACCTCCGGTGGGCTTTTACCTTCACAGGCGTGTCTTACTGGCACCCGCTCACCTGGATTTCCCATATGGTCGACTGCGAGCTGTTCGGTCTTAAGCCCGGTCACCATCTCATGGTGAATCTGGCGATCCATATTTTGAATTCCCTTCTTCTGTTCCTTACTCCTCTTGAGGATGACCGGTTCTCTCTTTAAAGCCGCCATCGTCGCCCTTCTTTTCGCTCGTCCATCCCGTCAACGTGGAATCGGTGGCCTGGATTACGGAAAGAAAGACCGTGCTGAGCACCTTCTTTCTCCTGACGGCGATGTACTGCCTATGTTCATTATACGGAAAACAAAAACAAATGGACCTATGGTCTGGCGTTATCGCCTGTATTCGCTCGGACTCCTGAGTAAACCCAGCATTCTGACCTTTCCGGTTCTTCTGCTGATCCTGGACTACTGGCCGCTGCAAAGGTTCACGAGATCCAATTCGCCTGATTCCGGAACATACCCTCTTCACGAATCCGGTCAAAAAACTCGTCTCTTTTCAAAATCCTTTAACGGATTGATTATTATTGAAAAGATACCGTTTTTTATCCTGTCGCTTTTGTCCTATTTACTGTCCATGATTTCCATGTCCAAGTTTCACATCGTCATCAATTACAGTCTCATTCCCCTTGACCTGAGAATCTACAATCTCTTTGTGTCCATCATCCGATATGTATGGAATATGGTATGGCCCGTTGAACTGTCCATCTTCACCCCTTTTCCCAAGGCCATCCCCCTTGGGCATTTTTTATGGTCGCTCCTCTTCGTCCTTTTTGTCACCGCCGTTTCCATTCTCCTCAGAAAAAAACGCCCCTGGTTTATCGCGGGCTGGCTCTGGTTTCTCACGGCCCTGTCGCCCGCCGGCGGCTTGATTCAAGCAGGGCTTTGGCCGGCGATGGCAAACCGGTTCATGTACATCCCGATGATCGGCCTATTTATCCTCCTTGTGTGGGAATGCGACACACGGATCAGGGGACGTTACTCGCAACTCATGAAAGCCCTATTGTGCGTCGCCGCCATCATCTACCTTGTTTCCCTGACGAGGGTCCAAAATATCTATTATTCGAATAGCTATGCTTTGTTCACGAGGGCCAATGAAATCACCGGGGATAATTTCGTCGCCTTCAACAATATCGGCGATGCCTTGGCCTCTTTAAACAGGACTGGAAGAAGCCGGAAGCTATTTCGAAAAGGCGATTGCCCTCAATCCAAAATATGACGATGCGATATATAACTATGCCCTTTATTTGGCAAAAAAAGGAGATCCGCTCGATGCCGCCACTCATTTTTCCCGAGTCATCAAAATCACATCCCCATTACATCGCTGCCTATGTCAATCTGGCCATCCTTCAGTACCATAGAGGTGACATCGGAGAAGCGGAAAAGCTCCTGCTGAAGGCCTTGGAACTCGATCCGGACGACGGCAATGCCCACAACAATTTAGGCATCATCCGCGCCGATCAGGGCAAGCCGGAAGAGGCCATCCGTCATTACCTGCTTGCGGTAAAAAATAAACCGGCCCTCATCCAGGCAAGGGTCAATCTATCCGAGGCCTACGAAAAAGCCGGACATTACACTCAGGCAATCGCCGCATATGAAGCGCTGAGCAGGATGATGCCGGACAATCGAGCGAACCTCTCCTATCGAATCGCCGGCCTGTATGCGCTGCAAGGCCAATTCAGGGAATGTGAAAGCGCTCTCGAAATCGCCCTACAGCAGGGGCTTGATGTCTTTATCCCTTTGGAGTCGGACGAAAAATTCAATGACTTCAGGAAAACAACCCATTATGCGCATTTGCTGGAGAACAAAGGATGAAGACTCGATAACACCCCTTCACTTTTTCCGGCACCGAATCATCAGTGACCCTGCGAACTCCCTCATGAGAGGCGTCTTTTCAAGAAGGATCGTCAGTCGCTCTGCCGCATTCAATAAAGATGGCCGGTATTTGCGGATGGATAAAATCAAAGGGTTCTACGGAGACATCGACAAATCCGATACGGTCGAAGTCTTTTCGCCATTCGCCACCGGAAAAAAGCCGTCTCATCGGGAGAATCGCCGACTCTGCGCTTCAGGGAAGGCACATTCTTGATCAGTGCGATCTGCGGATTCATCATGTTGGGTTCCGTAAACAGGACTCTCCCCCCGGGTTTCAATATCCTGAGGAATTCCTTCAGCGCGGGATGCACGTCGAGGTGATGGAGCGATGAACAGCCGACGATGAAATCGAAGCTTTCGGACTTGAATCCCGTTTCATAGGCGTTACCGACGATGAAATGAACGTTCCCGGATGAGACTCTCTGCCTTTGCTTTCAGGATCAGGCGTTCCGAAATATCGATCGCCACAATGGCGTTATCGGTGCCGGCCAATTCCTTTGTGAAAAGCCCCGTGCCGCAACCGACCTCAAGCACACGGTTTTTATGGTTGCCCGAGGAACGCTTCGAATAACCGACATCTTCTGGCCCATCTCCTTTGACCGGCGGGCGAGGACCAGTTCCATATTTCTTCACCGTGATCCCCGATGTATTCACCGTGCCGTATTTCATTGAGTATTCTTTCATCCGCCGTCATGAGACGAACCTGTCGATTGGTTTATGTAAATTTTATCCTTTTTGCCGCGAAAATCACCATGCGGAGCAGCAGCCAGCCGTGACTCCAGCGCCGGATGTTGGTCGAACCATAGGTGCGCGCGCGGTAACGGACGGGCAGATCGGCAATCTTCAGCCCCAGTTTGGCCGCGCCAAAGATCAAATCATAATCACCGAAAGGATCGAAATTGCCGAAGTACGCCCGGTTGGCCGCAATCAGCTCATAGTCGCGTCTCAAGAGCACCTTGGTCCCGCAGAGCGTATCCTTGATCGGCTGGCCGAGAAGCCAGGAAAAGGCGAGACTGAAACACTTATTCCCCAGGAAGTTGAAAAAAGGCATGGCCTCCTCTTCCATGGGATAGACCAGACGCACCCCGTTGACAAACTCCCCCCGTCCCGAGTGCAGGGCCTCATAAAAACGGGGCAGATCTTCCGGCGGCACCGTCAGGTCCGCATCCAGAATCATCAGCACATCGCCCCTGGCCTGTTCAAAACCCAGGCGCACCGCATCGCCTTTACCCACACCCCTCTGGCGATGCAACTGGCTCTTTCGCTCGCGGGTGTGCCGCAATTTCTCTTTCGATAGCGGCATACGTATCATCCTGCGAATGTCCTTCCACGAAAACAAGCTCCGTTCCCGAACCCATTTCCGGTGTGCGGTCGAAGATCTGAGCGATGCTCCCCGCTTCGTTGCGCGCGGGAACGATGACGGAAACAAGCGGGGCCTCCGATATTTTCTCCGGACAGGGCCTCGCCAGGATAAAGTTGGTCAAGGCAAAGAGCCTGAACGGCCACACCTTCACGAGGATCTTGTTGCATAAACCGGCCAATAGAGGCGTATCCAGCGGCCACAGGATCTCCTGCCAGGAGCGGATCACCTCGAATCCGGAAAGGTACAGGAGTTCGGCTGTATCGTCAACGGTGAGCCAGTTCTGGGTCAGTCGAGGCTTTGCCGCTCCCAGCTTCGCTGCAATCATCAGCGGCAGTTCCCACAGGCGGCTGTAAGAGTTGATGATCAGCCGCGTGCGCGCATGGCATGATTTTTTGAGTTGTTCAAATACCCTCTGCACGTCCCATAGGTCATCGATGAGATCCGACAGGATGATCACATCAAACGGACCCTTCAGGAGGTGCAAATCATGTCCATCCGCTTCGATAAATTCGATATCCGGATGCAGCACCCTGGCGCGTTGAACCATCTCCGCTGAAAAATCCACACCCACGCCGCAGGACGGCCGAAGCGCCGCCAGTAAATCACCGGAGCCGCATCCTACTTCCAGGACCCGCTGCCCCGGCGCCACCCAAAAGCCGTATATCTGCGCGAGCCGCTTATGGTATGCCTTGCCCCATCCCGTCCAGGACTCCATCTTGCGGGCAACGGCGTCCCAATGACTCCTTCGGGCCTGCTGATAAGACTTATCATCGATCTTGACGGTCATTCCGGATTCACCCATTTTAAGACACCCAATCATCGAAAAAAAAGAGTGCGCCGGACTATTGATGTTTGCGCCCCTTTGCATCGGAACAGCGGGATTGTAATGGGACAACGCCCGGGTGTCAAGAAAATACACCGACACAAACTATCGTGATTGCTTGAAGTTTTCAGCTTTGGAACGAGGAGATTTTCGAGGGCTTTATTTGCAGGGTCCATTATGGTATACGACTCAGCAGTGAAACGAAGAGCGGTCAAACGGTGGGAATCATGAAAAAACTCTTGAAGACGGCGGACCCGCGGGGATTTACACTGGTCGAGATCATCGCCGTCCTGATCGTGGTGGGGATCCTCGCGGCCGTCATCATCACCAGAGCGATGAGCACCACGAGCACGACCAGGGTTGCCCAGGAGAGTGTCATCAAGAACCATATCCGGTACGCCCAGGCTCTGGCCGATGAAACAAGGAACGACTCTGGGGGATCAAATGCGACGGCACGGATTACTGGCTGTTCAGAACCATCGATCCGGATACGACGTCCAACCAGAGAGCCCTTCCGGGGGAGGAAAATGTGAAAGTCACATTGGCCGATAAAAAGATCTCGATGAGCGTCTTTACGGTCTTTTTCGACGCCAACGGGCGTCCCTATACGGCCTATACGGACGCCACCACCAACACGCCGGTCAGCACCTCCAATCCGATTTCCATCACCGTGGATTCCGTCCCGGCCGGCGTTGCGGTCACTTTCGGGATAACGCCCGAAACAGGATTCATGCCATGAGGGTCTTACGAGGACCGCGAACGCCTCAGGCCGGGTTCACGCTGATCGAAGTGATCGTCTCAATCGTTCTGGCCTCGATCGTCGGGGTGATATTTCTCACCTATATGGGGACGCAACTGACCCGAAGCGGCGATCCGGTCAATGTGGCCCGTGACGAGGGCGTCGCCGAGATGTGGATGGAGCGTATCCTGTCCGATTACGTCCAGGAGATGAACGCCGCGACCTTTACGACGGCGCTGGCAACGATCTTTACCCGGGATTATACGGCCGGACCTTACAACATGCCGGCCAGCGTGACGCTGACCCGGACCTATGTCACCTACGACGGGGGGGGAATGAAGTCGCCGTCACGGGGGGCGGAACGAGCAGAAATCTCAAGGTGACCGTCCGGGCCGGGGGGTACGGTCTGACCGCCATCCTCACCGCCGAACGGGTCACGAGCGGCGATCCGGTCACCTATTACTGAGAGGCGAAATGCGGAACAAAGAGGCGGGTTTTACACTCATCGAGATCATCGTTACCTTGGTGCTGGTCGGCATCCTGAGCGTCTTTGTCGGTTTATTCCTGACGAGCTTTCTCAACAGTTATTTCCTCGTCAAAAACAATTCCGACACGGCGATGAAGGCCCAGATGGCGATGGACAGAATCAGCGCGGAATTGAGGGAGGTGAGCGCCGTTTCCGTATTGACGACCGACTCACTGATCACCTACACCAATCCCTCGGGTGCGGGCAGAACGATCAAATTCTTAGGATCCAACCTCTATCTCTCCACTCCGTCGGACAACCTCCTGATCGATCATATCCAGGCCTTCCAGCTCAGCGCCACGTACAGAAACGTCTATAATATCGCCGCCAATGATGTGGCCTTCATCGATGTCGGCTTTACCGTCGCCGGGTACCCCCCCTTCCGCACGCGGATTTTTCCCAGAAACCGGATTCCGCATCCATGAGTTCACATTAGGAGAGGCAACGCCATGAAACAGACCCATCGGATTATCAGGCCATTCATCCATCCTGAAAGCGGGCAGACGCCGGCAGGGGAGCATCCTGGTTTTTCTGATTGTCCTCATGGTCGTTTTCACCGTACTCGGCGTCGGGATGGTTTCCATGTTCGGCACTTCCGTTCTGAGTGTTTTCGCTTCCAACAATGCCCGCAGGGCGGGTTATCTGGCCGAATCGGGCCTTCGGTATACGATCAGCGAGGTCAGAAACGCGGCAGCGGCGGCCCGGGAAGCGGCGCTGACCGCGATCGACGACGGCAGCGTCAACGGAAAGTGGTTCAACGTGTTTCCCGGCGTGTCCAGATACCGGGTCCGCGTCTATCCCTACTGGAGCAGGACGGCCGCCGGCACAGGCGTCGCCACGAACACCATCAGCGCGACGGTGGCCAATTCCGGGTTTCCGCCGGGGTTTGCCATCCCGACGGCCCCCGGAGGGGCGTCCGTCGCCCGGCTTCAGGTCGGTCAGAACAATCTCACGGCGATCAGCAGCGTCGCGGGCGCCACGGGGGGATCGAAGGCGGTCACTTACACCCTGGCCTCCAACGTGACGATTCCCGTCGGTGTGATGGCCTACGCCAACCTCGCCTTTCCGACGACGAGCAGCAACCAGACGATTACCAGAGGCTCCGCGGCGACGCCGCTGGTGCTCAACATCAACGCCGTCAGCGCCATCCCGGAGAAAAACGGCAGCTTCATTGATAACACCTCGGGGAGACTCTACGACTATCGAACCGCCCGCCTGGTGGGCAACAACGTGCAACTGGAAAACATCAATTGGACCGGGGCCGCCGCCACATCCACCCTCCCGGCGGGCAGCTATCTGATCTTTTCCCAGTCGGCCCGTCTCGACAGCACGGGGGACCATCTCCAGACGCAGAAGGCTCAGACCGATTACGTCACCCTCTTCAGCAGCACCTCCTCCATGGGGGGGCCGCCGCAGAATTACCGGCCGAAGGACCTGACGGAAGCCGAAAGCGGTTTCTCCGAACAACCTGGGCGCCCTGGACCTCACCAAAAGCGGAAACCGGGTGGTCGTCCAGGGGTACATCGCCACCGGCGGCACGCACGCCTACTGGGCCGCCTTCCAGCATCTGGGCGAGGCGGGTTACCGTTTCGAAGACCCCGAAGAAGCGGGACGCGACATCGGCTGGCATGTGGCCCCCATCGCCAACGACATCAGCGACAACCTCCGGAACAGCTGGATGCAGTATCACAACCTCAGCTACGACGTCCAGATCAAGAACGGCTGGGACCTCAATAAGTACCGCGGAGGTTCGGGCATCGCCGTCCGCTGGCATGAAAACCCGCTCTTTCAGGGGGTCACTCCCCCCGGCAACGATCCCTATCGTTACTACCAGGGATACGGCATCACTTACATGATTTACCAAGACGACAATCACGGCAGTCACGATATGATACCCAACAACATCAAACCGCCGGGCAATTCTTTGAACAGGAAGCTCCTCCTGGTCCTGTGGGAACAGAAGGTCGACGCCAGCGGCGTCCCGAGAAAGGACTGGCTGGCCTATGCCCTGTTGGGGGATCCTCCGGTAATTATTGGAATCCGGCCTGGGGAGAGAGAAATCCGCCGGATCCCGATCAGAAGGTCACCGGCTATCAGGTCTGGCCCGACGGACGCCTGAACGACAGCGCCACGATCGTCGTGCGGGTGGAGGACAAGTTCGTGACGACCGGAGGGGTGACGACGCGGTGCAATGACATCAAGGTGTTCTACGGCGACGCCTCCGAATACACCTTCGAAAACGACAGCAGGACCAAAGACTCGGTCGCCACCAACAAGCAGCGGGCCCGCTACTATCCCAAATGGCTGGAAACGGGAGAGGGAGGGACGCTGACCCCCATCAATCCGCAGTGGCCCACGAACCAGTTCGGCCTGAGCGGCAACTCGATCGCCTACTGGTACAACAACCTGACGACCAGCGATTACTTCTCCCTGACCAGCAGCGCCCCTACGGCGCCCCATAACACCGTGACGTGGGTGAAAAACACCTCTCCCCGTTCGGGATTCTCCACGGTCAATCTGCTCAATGACAACGCCACCATTCGAACGACGGATTTCGTTCTCGATTCCTTTGCGAGCGGCCGCAAGGAAATCGGTCTGGTCGGGATGGGGGACATCACCGGCCCCAGCCTACACCGTCGCCTTCGATGATTTCTACATCCAGATTCTGGGAGGGTACTGAAATGAAGGGCACTCGAACAAGGACGAAGTCCGTCTTTCCGTCCGTTCTCGCGGCGCTCCTGCTCTTGTCCTGCCTCTGGCTGCCGGCGCCGGGCCTGGCCCTCATGGCCTTGCCGGATATCGGCATCGATTATCCGACGATGAAGGTGACTCAGGCGGCCAAGCTGACCGAGGCAGGCATGACCAACGTCCGAAACGGCGACACGATCTCCATGCGCCTTTCTCCCCAGGAGGGGAAAATCATCTTCAAGAATCTTCGGACCAACGAAGAGATGGCCTATCCGCCCGCCAAGCAGAAGGGAAAAGACAGGTAGGGTTTCCGTCTCATGCGGAGCATCAAGATTTGGAAATTTACTTTCAACCAGAGCTCAGAAAACGTTCGACGAGATAGGGATTAAAAGCGGTGCCGCTGTCCTTCTTGAAGATCTGGATAATCCGGTCCATCGGCATGGGCTCCGGCCGGTAGG
The DNA here is from genome assembly GCA_963842685.1 of uncultured delta proteobacterium. Lineage (GTDB taxonomy): Bacteria > Desulfobacterota > Syntrophia > Syntrophales > UBA5619 > JAKAFS01. Next base: position 43,258 of record CAWJHT010000067.1, read on the forward strand.
GTCGTATCGTCCGCAGGGCATCATACACATCGGTGATGGAAATGATCTGACTGACGATGCTCTGTTCCCACTTGCCCTTGACGCGGGGATAACCGGTGCCGTCATATTTCATGTGATGCTCCATGGCGGCAAGAACGGCCACATTGGTGATATTGGCCTGTTCCATCAGGTTGAGGGCGCCCTTGAACGAATGCGTCTCCATCACCGCCCGCTCGTCGGGCGTGAGAGGTCCCTTTTTTGACAGGATCTCATCGGGAGTCGTGACCTTCCCCACATCATGGAGAATGGCCGCCACTCCGATCTTGCTCGAGGTAGATCCTTTAAATCCCAGATGTTCGGCGAAAAACAGCGTCAGGATGCCCACATTGGCCGTGTGGGTGAACGTGTATTCGTCGTTCGATTTGGTTTCCGCCAGAAGCCGCAGGGGATTCGCCTCCCTGTGGATATTGTCCGTAAAATGACGGACAATCTCGTCCGTGTCCTCCAGATTGATTTTTCCCCCGCCCGAGGTGTTCCGGTAGATGTTCTTGATCCTCTCCTCCGTGGTCTGCGCCTGCATGTCGTGGATCGTGTCGTTCTCCGCTGCGGAGGAATCGTCAGGGTCCGCGTCCCGATCGTCCTGATCCTTGATCTCGAGCTTTCCGAACTTGATCGTCCGCACCGCAGGCATGGCCGAAACACGTTGCCGAAGACAGAACTCTGATGAATTCCTCAAGTTGGACACGGGAAAGACCCTTGATGAAGGTCACACGCTCTATCCCATTGTTCCTCAGGATCTGGACAAAGGCCGTCTCACAGGCGCCGGCAATGGTCAGGGGCCGTTTCTCCACCATGAGGCTGTCACCGATCAGAAGGAGGGTGATTTCTCTTTTCTCTTCAAAGAGCTCCTCCAGCAGGCGATAGGTCTCTTGGATATAGGAAAGGACCTGGGGATGGTCATTCGGATAGATACCGGCATTCTGGACGGCCGCCGTGAATTGGGTCACCACCTTGCTGATCATTTTCTGAAACTCGGCAGAATCCATTTTCTATTCCTTGCTCTTTAAACGCTTTGCGCAGATCGTCCTGATCTCTTTGTTTCGGGATCTATGGCCTTTTTGCAGAAGCTTCAGGACCTGATTTTTCGGAAAATGGCGGAGATTCCGATAGAGTGCGACTTTCATCCGGGAAAGAGTTTTCGGGGAGAAGGTGAACCAGGTTGCCGCAATCCTCTCCAGATGAGGGATGACCGACGGATCCCCTGTTTTCGCAAGTTCGCCGACAATCCATTCGTTCAGCATGGCGTTCGTCTCACGAATGACAACGGTCTTGAGCATGGATGTCAGATCCTCCAGCAAATCAGCGACCCGGTAACGGCAGGACAGGCCCACGGCCTCCAAAACCTCATCCTGATCTTTGGCCTTCAGGCTTCTCCGCAGCAGTTCGATGACGGCGGGATCATCAAACTGAATGAGCGTCTTGATGACCTCCCTCCTCACCGTCCACTCCTCATGATGAAAGAGGTTTTTCAAGGAGGACGCAACGGATCTGTCGTCCATTTCGCGGATAAACAGGAGTAATCGGATGATCGTCTGCGAATCCTGGTCAGGCAGCCGCTTCACCGCCTCTTCGGTCGCGTTTTTGCCAAACCCTTTCATGATCTCGGTCAGTCGTTGCCGACAGGGGCGCCTTCGGATCAAGGTACAGATCGAAAAGCCAGGAGAGGTTCTGCATGCCGCTGGAGATGAGAAAGGGCGTCAGCACAGCAGGATCCCCTGTTCCTTTGAGGATAAACGGTGCAACATGCCTGGCGATGGTTTCCTTCTCCGACAGGGATCTCAGAAGGGACAGGGCTTTTTGGCGGACATTTTCGATGGATTTTTCCCGGGTATGGCGGCGAAGGGTCTCCATGACGGTGGTCAGAAAGGAAAATTGACCCGCCTTGAGAAGGTCCGGCAGGGATCGCGCCAGTTTCCCGGAACAGACAAGGTAGTCTTCTTCCTCGATCTTCTCGTCCATTAAGGAATGGATCAATTGACAGATCTGGAAATCGACATGTTCATCGGTGAGGGTTTTCAGATACTCCTGGAGAGGAAATTGAGATTCATCGATCTCTGCGTCGGAAGAAGAGGTTTCCGCCGCCTTTTTCAACAACCTGTCGTAGTCCTCGGGGACATAATTCTCATATTCTTCGCGTTTGAGAAGGGTTTCCATGTCCTTGGATGAGAAATCCTTTTCCTTCGCCTGATCGGGGGAGACAGGCGCTTCCTGGATGCCCGTCATTTTCTTGAGGAGATTGACGAGGGCGGGAGAGATTTGAGCCCCCCTTTCGTTCGTCTGACGGATAATCTCCTTGAAGATATCATCAGGAAAGCACTTCAAATTCTCCTCGATGAGCGCTGTATCCGGGTGCAGAGTGATCTGGCGCTCCACGACGTCGATCAGTTGTTTTTTTAATTCGGGATGGAGATCGCTGACGAGGGTGTTGACGCCGGCCAGCGTTTCAAACTCTTCGGCGCCGATCCTTCGCCCTTTGGGTGTCTCGGAAAAAACGTGATTGACCATCTTCTCGTAACTGAAGACGGCCGAGGGCCACTGCTCCCTCTGGCTGTTGATGGAACGGATGGCTTCAACCGGGTCCATTTTTTCCTGATCCGTCGGGAGACCTTCGCTCTGGCTCCTCATCGACGCTTCCGACTTCTGACGGGCAAAGAATTCCTGCCAAAAATGTTCATCCTTTGGCTTCTGCTCGACCTTGACCTGGACGACCTCCTTCTTCTCCCCCAGACGAAAGTGATCCGCATCGATGACCTTGACTTTGATGCCCGTGATCCCGGCGCCGGCAAATACCGATTCGATTTTACCCAGGGCCCAGATATCCGCCGGTTTGGCTGAGAGAATGCGGTTGAACTCCCTCAGGTCTTCCTTCTTCAGTCCGCGATGCAAAGTGAAAGAGACAATACGGAGGTTGTCCAGGCTGCGGGCATAATCCCTGAAGGCGATATTCTTCTTCTCCTTGTCCGGTGCGGTTTCGCCGAACGTGAGGGTATCTCCGGCGAAACCGATGAGCAATTCGGGCTTCTCCCGGAGGATCTTCTGTATCATCTCAAAGGCACGATCGATGCTTTCCGTGATTCGCGAATGGCCGGGGGGGTACATCCCGAGATTCATTCTAATCAGGTTCAAGGCGGTGATGACATGTAGAACCCGCAGTGACTCGGCCGACGAGGGGCTTGCGCCCGTCCTTCCGGATCCGGCAGGTTCTTCAGCTTTTAGAGAGTGCGTGTATGACGAGGGTTCGAGAGTCATCATCGTCCTTTTTGGGATGTGAATGAATTCAATGGTATTATCGGTTTTTTCAGAAGAAAACTTTACAGATCTTTAAAAAGAATTGAATATTGAGCCGGTAAATGAATGCTGATTTCAGGAGCCCGAATGGGACTTGATGAAAAACCTTGCTTCCTCCTTGATCATGGCCCGGATATCTGAGACGCCGCCTTCCCCCATTCCGGATGTGAGCCAGAGGGTTTTGATTTTTTCCGAATAGGCGCCGGAATCCGGGCCTTCACTTTTCCCGACCTCGAACGTGACGGAGTACTGGTAACGGCCCTCCCCCGCTTTCGTCGCGTGTACCGTGACATTCAATACCGGTTTACCGGAGGTCTTCTGCCATTCCGCGTCTCCAAGAGCCCGGATACCGCCTTTTTCCAGTGTGGTTGAGAGCTCCTCAAGGAGTGTCTCCCCTGTCAGACCTTCTTTTTCCAACTCCGGAATCAGGGCGTCGACGACCACACGAAATCCTTTCATCCCCCGCATTTCGTCGCCGTAGATCAGATTCGTCACGCCCATTTTCACCTGCGTCGGCACATCGAACCTGACGGCAAGGAAAATCGCCAGCAGGAACAGCAGAAGAAACAGCATCGACCGGGTACTCATGGATTATTCCCCTCGCTTATAGACGATTTTCTTCGTACCGCCGTCACAGCTCCCTATCACTTTCCCCTCCTTGACGTTTTCGTTGGGAACGATTTCCAGGCTATAGCTCTTTACGCCTTTCGCCTGAAGCTTGGCATCAATCTCCGACTTGAGTTCCTCACAGGATTTCTTCGCAAACGCAGGTGAAGCCATCATCAATAACACAGCGACCACAATCAGTTTTTTCATTTTCTAACCTCCTCGTGAAAAAAAGTAGTCCAACATCTTTGATCCAATTCATCCTCGGATTGGAAGGAGTTCCCCCTGTTGCCTTTCCAACCGAGTTCCCGACCGACTTTATCCTCCGCACCCACTGGGAATTTTGAGTATCAGGATACCACAGACCGCCTGCGGGACAAAGGGTTTCTTCACGCGCGAATTCTCGACGCTTGACAGGCCGGAAAGGTCCCTGCTAAGGAAAAACATCCACTTTTATGAAGGAGCCCCATGATCCAGACGCTTACCGCAACGCCCATCCCTGCCCTGATCCGTAAGATCGCCGTCCCGGCAAGCGTCGGCTTCTTCTTCAACACGATGTTCAACGCCGTGGACACGTGGTACGGCGGGCGGATCTCGACCCAGGCCCTGGCCGCCCTGTCATTGTCGCTCCCCGTCTTTTTCCTCATCATCGCCGTGGGAAGCGGTCTGGGCGCCGGCACGACGGCCCTGATCGGCACGGCCCTGGGAAAAGGGGACCGGCAGGAGGCGGAGACCTTCGCCGCCCAGGGTCTCTCGTTCGGGATTGCCGTTTCCGTCCTCCTCGCCTCTGTCGGCATCGCCGGATCGCCCGCACTTTTCGCCTTCCTCGGGGCCTCGGGGGAGTACCTCCGGATCTGCATCACCTACATGAACGTCATCTTCGCAGGAAGCCTCTTTTTCGTCACGAACTACATGCTCTCCGCCATCTTGAACGCCCTGGGAGACACAAAGCCCTTCCGGAACTTCCTCATCGTCGGCTGCCTCATGAACGCGCTCCTCGATCCCTGGTTCATCTACGGGGGATTCGGCGTCCCGGCGATGAGCTTCGCCGGGATCGCACTCGCGACGATCCTGATCCAGGCCATGGGCTCAGTCTACCTCTACACCAGGGTCCGGCGCACCCCGCTCGCGGCTGCCTGCCGCCTGGTCAACCTCCGCCCCCGCCTCATCCCCTGCCGGGAAATCGCCCGCCAGGGCGTGCCCGCCGCAGCCAACCTTTTCACCATCGGTCTCGGAATCTTCGTGATCACGTACTTTGTGAGCGGCTTCGGGAAGGAGGCGGTCGCCGCCTACGGGGCGGCCATGCGGATCGAACAGATCATGCTCCTGCCCACCATCGGCCTGAGCACGGCGACCCTGGCGATCGTCGCCCAGAACAGCGGGGCGGGACTCTTCGACCGGATGACCGAGACGGTCCGGACGGCCCTGTCTTACGGCGGCGTCATCATGCTCTTCGGAACGGCAGCGGTCTTTCTCTTTGCCGGTCCGCTGATGGCGGTTTTTACGGCCGATTCGGCCGTCATCGCCATCGGACGTTCCTACCTGAAGATTTCCGCATTCATCCTTTACGCATATGTGGTATTATCCGTCAATGTGGCCGCCCTGCAGGGCATCCGTAAACCGATGTTCGCCCTCTGGATCGGCCTTTGGCGGCAGATCGTCGCCCCGGCGGCGGTGTTCTGGTTGCTCACAGGCCTGCTCGGGGTCGGGCTCACGGGCATCTGGTGGGGCATATTCGGGATCACGTGGTCGGCGGCGGCAGTGGCTTGGCTCTACGCCCGGCGACAGCTGAACAAAGCGGGACAGGAATCGATATGAGGACACCTTCATACAGAACCGCGGCGGCCCGCCGGACCGCCTTCATCGACGTCGGGAAATTTTTCCTGGTGGCGGGCATCGCGGTCTGGCTCCTCTCGGTGGGAGTGCCGGGATTGGGTTATCCCTGGCAGTGGTACCGCGTCCCCCGCTTCCTTTTCTCGATGCAGGGCGGCGTCTGGACGGCAGGGCCCCTTCTTCAGGGGCTCCTGGTGACGCTTGAGATCTCCGCCCTGTCGCTTCTGTGCACCCTGGCCCTCGGCCTGACGACGGCCCTCTTCCGGCTCTCCGCCTCTTTCACCGCCCGAGCCCTCGCCCGGAGCTACCTGGAGCTGATCCGGAACACGCCGCTTCTCATCCAGATCTTCTTCGTCTACTTCGTCCTCTCGCCGGTCCTGGATATCGGCGCCTTCGCCTCGGCGGTCCTTGCGCTCAGCCTCTTCGAGGGGGCCTATGCCGCGGAGATCCTCCGGGCGGGAATCGTTTCCCTCCACCGGGGGCAGTGGGAAGCAGCCCACAGTCTGGGACTCAGCGTCGTCGACACCTACCGATACGTGATCCTCCCTCAGGCCGTCCGCCGCGTCCTGCCCCCGCTGACCGGACAGGCGATCTCGCTCGTCAAGGACTCCGCCCTGGTCAGCACCATCGCCATCTACGACCTCACCATGCAGGGGCAGACCATCGTGGCGGAGACCTTCCTCGCTTTCGAGATCTGGTTTACCGTGGCGGCCATCTACCTCGTCCTTACCTTCGGTCTTTCACTCGCCGTCCGGGCGATGGAACGCAAGTTGAGCGGCGCCCCTCTCCGGAGGATCGGAGGTCTGGCATGACGGCGGATGAACGGATCATCGAGGCGACAGAGCTCTCGAAAACCTTCCCCGGAGGGATCGTCGCGCTGGATCGTTTTTCCCTCACCGTCCGGCGGGGAGAGGTGGTGGTCATTATCGGCCCGTCAGGTTCGGGAAAGTCCACCTTTCTTCGGTGCCTCAATGGTCTGGAGGAAATCGACAGCGGTTCCATCGTGATCGACGGCATCCCCCTGGACCACCACCGCAAGAACCGCCTGCTGATCCGTCAGGAGGTGGGAATGGTCTTCCAGTCCTTCAACCTCTTCCCCCATATGACGGTCCGGGAAAACATCGACCTCGCCCAGGTGCGATGTCAGGAGGAAGACGCCTGCGGAGGCCGCGGGGACGACAATGGAGCTTCTGAAGAAGGTCGGAATAACGGAAAAGGCCGACCGTTACCCACACGAACTCTCCGGCGGCCAGCAGCAGCGGGTGGCCATCGCCCGGGCACTCGCCATGAGCCCGAAGGTGATGCTCTTCGACGAGGCGACCAGCGCCCTCGACCCGGAGATGATCGGAGAGGTGCTGGAGGTGATGCGGACGCTCGCGGCGGAGGGAATGACGATGGTCGTCGTCACCCATGAGATGGGCTTCGCCCGGGAGGCGGGAGACCGGGTCGTCTTCATGGAGACGGGGCGGATCGTCGAAGAGGGGGAGACGGGGCGCTTTTTCGGCTCTCCGCGCGAGGAAAGGACGAAGGCATTTCTCAGCCAGATACTTTAAAACAAGGAGGCAACCCATGAAGAAAAGCAAACGATTGGTCTGGACGCTGCTCATCGCAGGAATCCTTCTCAGTCACGCCGCAGCACGCAACGGCACAGGCAGCGCGTCCGGAGGGGACCGGGGAGGCCATGCTGGAGCAGGTGCTGAAGCGGGGCGTCCTTCGGATCGGCATGTCCACCTTTGTTCCCTGGGCGATACAGGACAAATCCGGAAACTTCGTCGGCTTTGAGATCGACGTGGCGAACCGCCTCGCCCAGGACATGGGGGTCAAGACGGAGTTCATCCCGACGAAATGGTCGGGGATCATCCCCGCGCTCCTGACGGGGAAGTTCGACATCATCATCGGAGGGATGGGGATCCGGCCGGAGAGAAACCTGAAGGTGAATTTCTCGATCCCCTACGATTACACCGGGATGTCCATCGTCGCCCACAAGAAGCTCGCCTCGGGCTTCACGAAACTGAGCGACTTCAACAACCCGGCCGTCTCCATCGCCTCCCGGACGGGGACGACCGCCGCAGCCGCGGCCAAGCAGTTTCATGCCGAAGGCGAAACTCCGCCTGTTCGACGACGAATCCCAGGCGATTCAGGAGCTTCTCCTGGGCAGGGTTCATGCCGTCATCGCCTCCGCGCCGCTGCCGGCTTTCCAGGCGATCGCCAATCCCGACCGGCTCTTCCTCCCGTTGAAGGAGGATTTCACCCGGGAACCGATCGGCTTCGCCATCCGGAAGGGGGATTTCGACAGCCTGAACTTCCTGGACAACTGGATCCGGATCGTGGAGGCGGAAGGATGGCTGAAAGAGCGCAAACATTACTGGTTCGAGACAAAGGACTGGGAAAAGCTGATCAAGTAGAGGTCGCGTGACGAAAAAGAAGATTCGCTTCACCTGGCTCGATGCCGTCCTCATCGCTCTGATCCTGGCCGTGGTGGTCTTTATCGTCCACCGCGTCGGGGTGGAGATGAGATACCGCTGGCAATGGCCGGTGATTCTCCAGTACCTTGTCCGCGTGGACGGGACACACTGGATTGCGGGGACACTCATGCAGGGATTCCTGACGACGGTCAAGCTGAGTCTCTGGGCGATGGTGCTCGCGACCCTCCTGGGGACCCTCATGGGCCTCTTTCGGGTGAGCCACAGTCTCTTCTATCGCCTCATCGCCGGCAGCTATGTCGAAATGGTCCGGAATCTTCCCCCCCTGGTCCTCGTGTTCATCGTCTATTTCTTCATCGGCGAGAGGATCATGACCTTCTTCGGTGCGGAGCACCTCGTCCGTGCGGCATCACCGGAGGTTCAGAATTTCCTGGCGTTCCTCTTTGCCCCCCCGGCGCGTCTCTCCGGTTTTTTCGCGGGGCTTGCGACCCTCGTCCTGTACGAAGCGGCTTATATCACCGAGATCGTGCGGGCGGGCATCCAGTCGATCGAGAAGGGGCAATGGGAGGCCGCCCACACCCTGGGGCTTTCCCGGTGGCAGCAGCTTCGCTACGTGATCCTGCCGCAGGCTCTCCAGAGGATACTGCCCGCCCTGGCGGGCCAGCTGATCTCGACGATCAAAGACTCCGCCATCGTCTCGGTGATCTCCATCCCGGAGCTCACCTTCCAGGGGCTGGAGCTGATGTCCGCCACCTACCTCACCTTCGAGGTCTGGATCACTATCACGGTCCTCTATTTCCTCCTGACCTTTACCTGCTCCCTGGGGGTCAAGCGTCTGGAGACCGTCTGGCAGAGATGAACGCCGCCGGTGTGTCCGGCGACGAAAAAGGAATTTCGGCTGGCAAATGCCGCCGCTTTCCGGCATACTGAAATTGAAAGGAGATATAATCATGACATTGAATGAATACTTCGAAAAAATTGAAGGGATAGGAGTCCTTGCCACGGCGGACAAGGAAGGACTCGTCAACGCGGCAATCTATGCACGACCCCATGTGATCGACGAGGCGAATATCGCCTTGATTATGTCGGACCGGTTGAGCCACCTGAATCTCCAGTCCAACCCCCGGGCACATCTACCTCTTCAAGGAGGAGGGCGGCTATCGGGGTCGCCGGCTCTACCTGACCAAGACGAAAGAGGAAAAGGACAGCCCCCTTATCCCCGAGATCAGGAGGCGCAAGTACCCTGAGGTGGAAGGGAAATACGGGGAGGAGTCCAAGTTTTTGGTCTTCTTCCACGTCGACCGGATTCTGCCGCTCATCGCGGCGAGAAATAGTCAAAAGCGATCTCCAAGGGCCCTCATCCAGAATGTCATGGCCGGAGGCGATTCCGCCGCGCGGGGGATGGCCGTGGGATGCTGCTCGGTGCGCACCTGAGAGAGACCGCCATCCCCTCGCACTGGCTAACGGAGCTGGAGCAGGGAGAGGAAATCCGCAACCTCCTCGAAAAGCTCTCCTGAGTCTCGTCAGCCCCGCGAACGGCCGCCAAAGGAGACTCCGCGGTCGATTTGATTAAACAAGAGTTTTTCATAGATCAAAAGGAGGAGTTCATGTTGCCCTACCCCCAACTCTCACGATGGCTTATTATCGGATACGTCTTGTTCAGTGTCATCTCCAGTGCCGATGCAGGGGACAGCAAAGAACTGGCCCGGCAAGCGAAGGCAGCGATACGGGCAGCCGAGAATACGAACGATGCACAGCTGAAGAACACCAAACTGGACGAAGCCCGCAAACTCATCGACCAAATCAAGGCCACGGATCCCCAGAACGTCGAGCTCAAAGCGATCGAGAGCAAATACCGCTACATGGATACTGGTCGTGAGGCTACCAAGGCAGCGGCTCGCAGTCCGGAAGTGGATGCGGGAAAGCTGAAAGAAGTGCTCTCTGATTGGAGTGCCCTCATTAAGCTCGACAAGGACCTCTACGCAAAGACAAACCGCTTCTTCCCTCATGACGCAGGTATCTCGTACACGAAGGAGCAAACGGATCAGGTGCTCTTGGTAATTGACGACGTTGTGAAAAACGATCAACCGCGCATTCTTGCATATCTGAAAGAGTTTTCGAAGAAATACGGCGAGCCGAACGACGAAATGGACAAGAAGATCTATGCGCTCACGCCGAAGAATCCCAAGAAAGGGATGTACGACGAAGAGAATCAGCGTCCGTCCGATCTACCCAGTGGGTGCTACAAGAACCTTATAAATCGTTTAACATGGGTTCAGGAGACCCCCAAGAATGAAGCGAAGCTGATTATGAAGCGTGCGATGGAGTCGATCGCAAATGCCGATTTCTATCAGGATACCAAGAGGGATGCGCAGTTTGTTGAGGCGGAAGCAGAGCTTAACCGTGCCAGGCGATTCAACCCCAAAGATACAGAGATCGCCCAGGCATTGGTGTCTGTGCAGGCTAGCCGCAAGAAGTCACAGGCCGATGTCCGGAAAGCGCTGGAATCTGCCCGGTTCCCTGCCAATGTCTCGAGCTTTCCAGGTCCCGGAAAAATCCCTGAGCTGGCGGCAGCCGTTAAAACATACTTCACCGGAGCGTATCCCAAGGAGAAGGTTCTGGCCGTCAGTGTCTCCGGCGGTTGGGTCACGACGAAACACAATATTCTCGGCCAGCCCATTCAGTGGGGGCTGCCGGTCTTCTGTGCGAGTCAGCAGAATGAACCGGGACTCTGCCGCGTGTTCAAGATGACCGTGCTGACCGGAATCGGGGTGGATATCGCCAAAGCGCCACCGTTCACCGATCACTGGACAGGAGATTCGTACAGGATGATGATTGTGAATCTGAAATAGCGCAGAGCACAGATTGACTTGACATACAAATCCGCAAATCTTATGGTCCATCCATGAACAAGCAATGCCTTATCAAAAAATATCAAACTTAGAGCAGGGCAGAGGAAGCGCGAAGAGAGCGAAGAGGAGAATTCCATGATTCAGACAGAGGACGTCATCGTGATTCATCCCACGGACTCCGTGGCCGTGGCCATCCGGCCCCTTTCTAAGGGGGAGGTCATCCGGGTCCAAGGGGAGTCGATCCTCCTATCCGAAGACATCCCCGTGCCCCATAAGATCGCCCTTCAGGACATTGGCGAAGGTGAATCCGCGATCAAGTACGGACAGCCCATCGGCCGTGCCACCAAACCCGTGGCCAGAGGCGAATGGGTGCACCTGCACAACCTCCGATCTACGCTGGACGAAAGCCGGGAGTACACGTATCGGCCGCAGCAGGCCGCGACGCCCAATCCCCTGGTGTCGGCCCTTCCGGAGTTCGAGGGGTATCGCAGAGAAGACGGCTCCGTGGGGATTCGGAACTACGTCTTCCTCATTCCCACGGTCTTCTGTGCCAACGGGCCTATCGTGAAGCTGGCCCAGATGGCCGCTCACGAGCTTCCCCCCACTGAGAGGTTCGATGGCTTCCTCCCCCTTTGCCACCCGTGCGGGTGCGGGGAGACGGGAGACAATCTGGCCTTCACGCAGAAGATCCTGGCTGGCCTGGCCGGGAACCCCAACGCCGGGGGCGTCCTTTTCGTGAGCAACGGGTGCGAGGTTAACGATCTCAAGTCTTTTGTCCCCAACCTGGGGGACTATGACCCGAACCGTGTGAAGTTCCTCGTCATGCAGGAGGTGGAGGACGAACTGAAGGATGGTCTGCAGCTCCTGAGGGAGCTTCACCAGCAGGCAGTGACCCACCCTAGGGAGAGGGTCCCGATCTCCAAGCTCGTGGTCGGGGTCAACTGCGGGGGGTCGGATGGGTTCTCGGGGCTGACGGCAAATCCGCTGGTGGGGCAGATCACGGACATCCTCACGGCCCAGGGGGGCAGCGTGGTCATGACCGAGGTGCCGGAGATGTTCGGGGCGGAGCAGATTCTCATGGACAGGGCCACGGACGAGACCGTATTCCGGGCCACCGTGAAACTCATCGAGGACTTCCGAGAATACTACGCCAGGTATGGTATCGAGGTGTACAAGAACCCCACCCAGGGAAACAACGCGGGGGGACTCACCACTCTGGAGGAGAAATCTCTGGGCTGCACGGAGAAGGCGGGCCGTGCCCCGGTGGTCGACGTGATAGGCTATGGGGAGCGGATTCGGAAACCCGGGCTGAATCTTCTCCAGGGGCCGGGACACGATCTGGTGGGAATCACCGCCCAGATCGCAGCCGGCTGCAACCTGATGCTGTTCACCACGGGTCGCGGAACTCCGGGGGGCTTCGCATCTCCGGTCCTGCGGATCACGACCAACAGCGAGATTTTTCGGAAGAAGAGGGGGTGGGCGGACTTCGATGCAGGAGCACTTCTCGCGGGAGCTCCCATGGAAGAGCTTACCCGCGACCTGCTGGATCTCATCCTGGCCGTGGCAAGCGGCCGGGAGAAGACCAAGACCGAGCTCAACGGGTACTTCGAGATCGGCATCCTGCGGGACGGCATCACGACCTGAGCCCACGAATGACGGGGCGCTTTTGACGAAGTTGACGGGCGGATGATCTGGGGATGCGGGACGTAGACACTTGAATCTGCCCGGTTCCCGGCCAATGTCTCAAGCTTTCCAGGTCCCGGAAAAATCCCTGAGCTGGCGGCAGCCATTAAGACATACTTCACCGGAGCGTATCCCAAGGAGAAGGTTCTGGCCGTCAGTGTCTCCGGCGGTTGGGTCACGACGAAACACAATATTCTCGGCCAGCCCATCCAGTGGGGGCTGCCGGTCTTCTGTGCGAGTCAGCAGAATGAACCGGGGATATGCCGGGTGTTCAAGATGACCGTGTTCACCGGAGTCGGTGTTATGAACGGGTCATGCGTTCCGGGTGGACAGAAATAGATCGGCAACTGGTTACTATCAGGTTATATCCGGGTTTATTGTGCGCAAATTGTTGCAGTGTTGAGGTTTTTTGCCAGGTTCAACAAATACAGGGTTTGGCGTTACGATAAAGTAGCATCGGGTTACAGCCACAAGTGAAAAAACGGAGGAAACATGAAAAACATGATGAAGAAACAATTGAATCGAGAACAGTGGATCCCATTTGCAACAACTATGTTACTGGTAGGATGGATGCTTTTCGTTTTTGCAGTGTCGGTATCTGCGGCTGATAGAGTATCAAGTGACGCGGGTCCTGAAGGTCCCGCCCAGACTGCCTACGCCCCACCTGACAAACCCGGACCAGTGATCATTGTCATTTCAGGGCAGAGTGGTCCCGATTCATATCAGAGTTATGCTTCAGAGCTGTCTAAGCTTGGCTACTACACGGTCCTCCTCACCGGCAAGGATATCCTTAACTCTGAACTTACGGGCGAAGCCAATTTGAAGAAGGCAATCGATCGGGCGCAGCGCTCGCCAAATGCCGTACCGGGTAAAACTGCGGTGATCGGCTTTTCTCTTGGCGGCGGCGGCGCACTCTATAACGCAACGCCCCTATCGGATCTCGTTTCTGTGGTGGTGGCCTATTACCCGTACACCAAGACTTGGGCGAATAAAATGGGATGGTTTGTTAAACGCTTCCAAGTTCCGGCGCTAGTGATGGCCGCTAAGCTCGACCGGTACCAAGAATGCTGCGTGGTCGAATCGATGCAGGCCATGGAAGCAGCCGCGAAACAGAACGGAAAGCAATTTGAACTCGTTGTATACCCCGAGGCGAACCATGGATTCAATCTGCAAACGGTCGTCAAAAAAGGAGAACCTGCCGGTGCCTATCGTCGCGACGACGACCGTGACGCCTGGCGTCGCACGGTTGAGATGCTTAAAAAGTACCATCCTCTGCCGTAGAGGTCTTTAAGATAGTGGGTTGCCGGATTCGTCCCAGTCGTCATGTTCAGCAACGACGCCGGATTCAACCAGAACATCGGTGCAGGAAGCGGTTCGAACTGGAAGCAGATAGCACCGGCACGCTGAAGAGTATTCGCCCTAAGCGAACAGCGTCCCCGCATGTTCGCCCCAACTCCGCCTTGCTTGAATGGGATTGAAGGGGTAACGCATCCGATGCAGCCACGAATGAAAAGTGTACGCCTGTTGCCCGACTGCCCGATTCCGCTGGCTATTTCGAAAGACTTTATATTAGAAAGGTTTTCAGGCCGAGTTGACTCCTCCTATATAGCTGCCAAACTTTGAATAGCGATGAGGTGACTATGAACCACGGCACTAATACCCATTCCATCGTTCCGGCTAGCATCATTGTAGCCGTGTTAGCAACATTCCAATTGGCCTTGGCCCAGACCACCGATCCCATCCTGCGGGTGGAGGCGGGCGCGCACAATGGCGTTATTTATGAAATCGCAATGGACCCCTCCAACAGCATCCTCATAACCGGTTCTGAGGATAAGACGGTAAGGATCTGGGACATCTCGGGAGATGGGAAACTCCTGCGCACGTTACGTCCCCCGGTAGGCGAGGGCGAGGAGGGGCAAATTTATGCCGTGGGCTTGTCTCCTGATGCGAAGACTGTGGCGATTGGGGGACAAACTGGATCAGCTCAACAAAATGATGCCTGCTTGTACCTTTTCGATCGCAATACAGGTGCCCTCACGCGACGACTTGGTGGACTACCCGGATACGCTCAGCACCTCACCTATACCCCCGACGGCAGATTTCTTGCGGTCGTGATGTACAGGGGCGGTATGCGGATTTATCGTTTACCCGATTATGCATTGGTCGCAGAGGACAGGGACTACGGTGCTTTAGCCAAATGGGTCGTGAGTGATCCCACTGGCACTCGTCTGGTCACCGGGTGTTTTGACGGATTCGTCAGGCTTTACGATCTGTCCGCTTTGAGGGAGCAGGATACTTCGTCGCCCCGGCCCATCTCACCTGTGTCTAGGATCCGACCGCAGGGGGGAGAACGTCCGTATGGGCTCGCCTTCTCACCCGACGGGACCCGCTTGGCGGTGGCACAAAACCTCAGCCCCAAAGTGGATGTTCTGGAAGTCAGGGGGAATGTCTTACAGCACGTCTACTCGCCGGATACGAGAGGGGTCTCAAGCGCCATCGGCACTGACCTGAGAGCCGTAGCATGGTCCTCGGACGGTCGTTTCCTTTATGCCGGAGGGCAGCATGTGCTCAAGGGGGTCTACCATATCCGCAAGTGGGCGGACGGGGGACAGGGAGGATTCAGCGACCTGCCCACGGGGGTTCATCTCTCCTTTTCCCACCTCCTGCCACTCAGGTCGGGCGGGATCGTTTACTGCTCCCGCGACGGATCCTTCGGGATCTTCGACGATCGGGATCAGGCCGCCCTTGTCGGTGCCAAGGCTATCCCCATGTACGTCGGGAATCACAAGGGTTTTCTCATGTCGAAGGAGGGCGCCGGAATCCAGTTCGCCTACGAGTCGTATGGCAAGTCACCCGCGATTTTTTCGATAAACGAGCGCGGGCTCACGGACGCCACGTCCAGATTCTGGACGCGCCTCAAGGCAAGTTACACATTTCAAGGCCCCATCATCGACGGCCTTGGGGTGAGTGACTGGAACCATTCCATATCACCAAAGCTCAAAGGCAATCCCCTCCCGTTGAGGCAAGAAATGACGGAAAGCCTGGCCATCAAACCGGATCAATCGGGCTTCCTTCTAGGAACCACTCTCAATCTTTTGCTATTCGATTTAGAGGGAAAAATACAGTGGAAGATCCGAATACCTGGGGCGGCGTGGGGGTTGAACACCAACGGCCAAGTCGCGGTGGCAGCCCTCGGCGACGGGACGATTCGATGGTATCGCCTCTTAGACGGCAAGGAACTTTTGGCCTTTTTCCCTCACAGTGACCGCAAGCGCTGGGTCCTTTGGACCCCCTCGGGATACTATGACGCCTCTCCGGGGGGTGAGGACTTCATCGGATGGCACGTGAACAACGGCAGGGATCGCACCGCGGACTTCTTCCCTGCCTCACGCTTCCGTTCCACGTACTATCGGCCCGACGTGATCGACCGGGTGCTCACCACCATGGACGAGGCGGTTGCTCTTCGGCTGGCTAATGAGGAGGCGGGCCGCAAGCAGGTGGCTGTTATCTCCCTGCGGGACAAACTCCCCCCGGTAATAACCATCCTTACCCCTGTGGATGGGACGGAAGTGTCCACCCCTTCCGCCACCATACGCTATTCCGCACGCAGCCAGGAGGCCATTACAGGGGTAAAGGTCCTCGTAGACGGGCGCCCGGTCAACGCGAAAGGGATGGGGGAATCAGCCAAGGAGAGCGGAGAGATCTCGGTCCCTATCCCATCTCGGGACTGCGAGGTCTCCGTGATTGCGGAAAATCAGTTTGCCGTGAGCGAGCCCGCCACGATCCGGCTGCGATGGAAGGGGTTGGTTACAGCCAAGGAAGAGTTTCAGATCAAGCCCAAGCTGTATGTCCTGGCCGTGGGGGTCAGTCAATACCAGGATGCTGCATTGCGTCTCGGTTTTGCCGCCAAGGATGCCCGGGACTTCACATTGGCATGGAACGATCAGAAGGGACGGATGTACAGTGGTGTGGAGGTGAGATCCTACACCGATGCCCAGGCCACCAAGGGAAACATCCTGGACGGCCTGGAGTGGCTCCAGCGGCAGGTCACCCAAAAGGACGTCGCGGTCCTGTTCTTCGCAGGTCACGGGGTAAACGATCCGAATGGCATCTTCTATTTCCTTCCGGTGGATGCGGACCTGGAACGCCTAAAACGAACCGGCATCCCTCAGTCGGATATCACATCCACGGTCACAACGATCACTGGCAAAGTGCTGGTGTTCATGGATGCGTGCCACTCGGGAAATCTGATGGGTAACGCAAAGCGCCGAGGCATGGTGGTCACCAGCGCGGTCGTGAACGAGCTCGCCAGCGCGGAAAACGGGGCTGTTGTTTTCTCCTCCTCCGCCGGGCAGGCAGTATTCCCAGGAAAACCCGGAGTGGGGCAATGGGGCCTTCACCAAAGGGGTGGTTGAAGGCATCCGGGGTAAGGCTGACTATCGCGGTGCGGGGCACATCACGGTGAACATGCTGGACCTTTACATCTCCGAGCGGGTGAAGGAGCTGACCAAGGGGGAGCAGACCCCGACGACGGTCAAGCCGCCCAACGTGCCGGATTTCCCTGTGGCTGCGTTGCGCTGACAACAGAGCTGGTCTGGAAAAACTGGACAAGTTAATAAGTGGGAAAGCTACCCTATTAAATGGAGAAGATCGGCACAGCCCTTCGTGATATGCTGTGCAGAAAATATCTTACGGTAATCAACAGTACGGATGATATTCAGTGATTCCCAGTAATACTAGCAAGTGTGACATTGTAGACATAAGTGAGGGAGGTTTCTTTCTAGCGGCTGTTTATCTCGTTCTTAATCATAAAAGCACACGCCAAGCGGATGATCCTTCTTTTGCATCACGATATGGCTGCTTCGTCTCCACACTTCACGGAAGCCGTTACGGCAAGTATGGGGCATATCTCCTTGCTCAAAACGGGTTATGGATCATGTTGAATTGAGATAAATCTTGAAAGCCAAGGAGGTCATCTTCCGGTAATGCGTCTCTGGAGTTTGCATCCGCGATACCTTGATCGGGCGGGGCTTGTCGCCCTCTGGCGGGAGGCGCTGCTGGCTCAAGCCGTTCTGCGGGGGGAGACCCGGGGTTACCTCCGGCACCCGCAGTTGGTCCGTTTCCGGAACCATCCGGATCCCGAAGGAGCGATCGCCGCCTACCTGGAGGAGGTTTGCCGAGAGGCATCGGAACGCGGTTACCGGTTCAACGCCATGAAGATCGGCCGGCACGGCACAAAATGCCCCGTTTCCGTGACACGCGGACAGATCCAATACGAGCGGGTGCACCTGCTGAAGAAGCTCCTCGCCCGTGACCCCTTTGCCTATCAGGCACTAATGACCGCCGGTGAACCGGAGCCCCATCCCCTGCTGACGATCATCGAGGGAGGGATTGAACGATGGGAACGGATCTCGGATAATGAGAACGGGCGGCATCCTTCCGTTCCATGCGATGAGCCGGAAACAAGACGTCCGAGGCAAAAGAAAAATACCCCAGGCTGATCCTTCTGTGGATGAGGCGGGTTGGCCGGAAGATCCGGTTCATTGAGAAAGAAACGGCGGACTCAGGATTCCCAGACGATTCCTTCTGCAAGCTCTTGGACCGAAGGTTAGATAAAAAAAGGGTCAGGCCGCGGAGGGCACTTATATGCGGCCTGACCCCAAGGGTTGCTAATAATTCTCGGCCAGTACCTCATAGTAGGACTGAGGATGCAGACAGGCCGGGCAGAGCTTCGGAGGTTTGGCGCCTTCGAAGATGTAGCCGCAATTGAGGCAGTGCCACTTCACCGCTTTGGCCTTCTTGAAGACCTCTTTCTTCGTGACGTTCTCGATCAGTTTCCGATACCGGGACTCATGAAACTTCTCCACTTTGGAAATCTGTTCGAAGGAGCGGGCCACCTCGGCGAATCCCTCTTTCTTTGGCTATCTTGGCAAAGTCGGCGTAAAGGGTTGTCCATTCCATTTTCTCACCGGCCGCCGCGGCCTCGAGATTCGCCTTCGTCTTTCCGATCACGCCGGCGGGATAACCGGCGGTGATCACCACTTCGCCCCCCTGGAGATGTTTGAAGAACACCTTGGCATGCTCTTTCTCGTTTTCCGCCGTCTCGATAAAGATATTTGCGATCTGTTCGTACCCCTCCTTACGGGCCGCGCTCGCAAAATAGGTGTACCGGTTGCGCGCCTGGGATTCCCCGGCAAAGGCGGCCAGCAGATTCTTCTCCGTCATCGATCCTTTGAATTTTGCCATGCTTTATTTACCTCCTCATTAAATTTTTGTTTTTCTCCTGCCGAACGGCAACGCGATCGATTCCCCCTTTTTCGACAAGGCACCGAAGAACATCGACTCCTACCCGTATCATTATACAGAGAGTCGGGCATTTTATGCAAAGAAATCTTTGCGCACTCCCCACCCTTCCATTGGATTTTTCCTGGAAATCGTGTAATCTTCCGGACAAATCCGACGGCAGGAGGGAGGATCAGCCGATGAAATTCGTGGGCGCCCATGTGAGCACGGCGGGCGGCGTCGACAAAGCGCCCGGAAACGCCGAGACGATCGGTGCACGGGCATTTGCGCTCTTCACACGTAACCAGCGGCAGTGGACGGCTAAACCACTGTCGGCGGACGAGATCAGGGACTTCCGGGATAACTGCCGGAAAACGGAGTATACTTCCGCCCAGATCCTCGCCCACGACAGCTACCTGATCAACCTCGGTCACCCGGAGAGGGAAGCCCTCTTGCCAAATCCCGGACGGCCTTCATCGCGGAGATGCGCCGCTGTGAGGCGCTCGGCATCACCCTTCTCAACTTCCACCCGGGGAGTCACCTCCGGATCTCCTCGGAGAATGACTGCCTGGACCGGATCGCCGAATCGATCGACATCGCCCTCGCCGAAACGAAAGGGGTAACCGCCGTCATCGAGAACACGGCGGGCCAGGGGAGCAACCTCGGTTTCCGTTTCGAGCAGGTCGCCCGGATCCTCTCGCAGGTCCATGGAAAGAACCGGGTCGGGGTCTGCCTCGACACCGCCCACGCCTTCGCCGCCGGGTATGACTTCCGGACACCCGAAGCTTTTGCCGCCACGCTGGAGGGATTCGACCGGACCGTGGGCTTTCAGTTACCTCAGAGGGGTCCACCTGAACGATTCCAAGGCGGATCTGGGAAGCCGCGTGGACCGTCATGCACCCATCGGTAAAGGGAAGATCGGGTTGGAAGCCTTCCGCCTCATCATGAACGACACCCGCTTCGAAGGAATCCCGCTCATCCTGGAGACCCCGGAGCGCGAACGGTGGGCTGAGGAGATCGCCCTTCTCTACGGGCTTATGGAGAAGAAGCCATAAACAGGATCTTCTCGGCGGGAAATGGGGAGAAAAGAGCGATATCCCCCTTATTATGTGATGATTTCACTATTTCGGAAAGGAGAGGGGATCGATGGAATACCGCTTGTTGGGTGATACGGGGGTGCGGGTTTCCGCACTTTGTCTGGGGACGATGACATTCGGACGGGAGGCGGACCGGACGGAGGCCGCGGCCATCTTCGGGCGCTGTCGTGATGCGGGCGTCAATCTTTTCGACTGCGCCAATGTCTATGGCCAGGGGGAGGCGGAAAGAATCCTGGGCGGGCTCATCGCCGACTGCCGCGATGAGGTGATCCTCACGACCAAGGTCGCAAGCAAGGCCGGGGAGGAGATCAACGCGCGGGGCTCCTCCCGCCGACATATTCTGACGGCCGTAGAGGCCAGTCTCAAACGCCTGAAGACCGACCGGATCGATCTGTATATCCTGCACCGGTTCGATGATCTCACCCCTCTGGAAGAGACCCTCCGCGCTCTGGATGATCTCGTCACCCAGGGGAAGATCCTCTACACCGGGGCGAGTAACTTCGCGGCCTGGCAGGTGATGAAAGCGCTCGGAATTTCCGCGAAGGAAGGCCTTAGCGCCTTCAAGTGTCTCCAGCCGATGTACAATCTGGTAAAGCGGCAGGCGGAGGTCGAGATCCTGCCGATGGCCCTCTCGGAGCGGCTCGGTGTGATCGTCTACAACCCTCTGGGGGGAGGCCTGCTGACGGGAAAATACGAACAGCCGGAACCGCCGGATGCGGCACGTCTGAACGCCAACAAGACATACGGGAGCCGTTACGGAGAGCCCTGGATGCATGAAACCGCACGACGTTTCGCCGCCTTCGCCCGGATGGAAGGCTTCACACCCGCCTCACTCGCCATCGCCTGGGTTGCCCATCACCCGGCAGTGACGGCGCCGATCTTAGGGGCAAGAAGTGTCGCCCAGATCGAAGACGCCCTTAAGGCCGCCGAGATCCGGATGACTCCGGAGCTCTACAGTCGGATCGCCGCTTTCTCCCCTGCCCCGCCCACTGCAACGGACCGTTCGGAAACGGTTAAAGCGGTGAACCCCGCCTGACGCGATGGATCACTCAGACACTTTCGGAAACCTGATTCGTCCCGACAAGAGGGGTGAGGCGATCGGCTTGGGCTTGTGCTCCCGGTTAGGCCTGCAAGCGCTTGAGGAGCCAAGCCATGTTTTGACCCAGGGTCTTCATTGTCTTGATCCCCTCCTCATCCTTCTCCACGGCGCCCGGTTCCCGGCCGATGCCGATGTTCCAGTAGCTCGATCCGACAACGATCATCTCGCCGATCAGAAAAAAGAGGTTGAGAGAGGTGAAGGCATGCATGGCGCCGGCCCTTCTCACGGCCACTACCCCCGCGCCGACCTTCCTTCTCAAGATTTCCGGGTTCGCGCGGGCGGTCATCCCCGAACGCTCGATCAGCGCCTTCATCCCGGCGGTCACGTCGGAGAAATAGGTCGGAGATCCGAGGAGAATGCCGTCGGCCGCACGCATCTTGTCGATGCAGTCGTTGATGATGTCGCCTCTCACCACACAGTGACCGTCGGCCTTCTCGAAACACTGATAACAGGCCCGGCAGCCGGGAATCGTCTCCCCCGCCAGAGAGACCAGCTCCGTCTCGATGCCCTCGTTGTTGAGTTCCGCGAGAACGACGTTCAGCAGGATGGCGGTGTTGCCCTTCGCCCGGGCGCTGCCGTTGAATGCGACGACTTTCATGATCTGCCTCCTTGAAAAGAAAAGAGAAAACCGGTCTTGCCGGCGATTGTGATTACGTGGAGTATAGCACAAATGAGGCCCATTGATCATACTCATTTGTGCAGGCGGATCAGCGATTCAATGAGGCAATCGAAGGGCAAAGGCGGTGAAGCCGCCGTCGTGGCTGAGGCTGATTTCTGCGGCGAGCGGCCTGCCCCTTAGGAACACACTGGGGGCGCCGCGATCCAACGGCTCTTTTCGTATGACGAGATCATCGATGGGACATTTCAGACGAAGCGCGATCTCGTTAAGGAGCTGTCTGCGGACAAAGGCCGACGCTCCCCCGGGCTCTTTTTCGACATCGATACGGTCCACACGATGAACCAGCGTGGCGAGATCGCCATTCCCTGCGACCGCCAGGGCGTGGACATACTCGTCCGTCACCATGATCCAAAACGCAACCGCGCCCCTGGGGGTGATCACCCGTCCGGTGAGGCGGCCCTCCGATCTTTCTGCGGCATCGATTGCCCTGCCTGAATCTTCACCGTCAAGGGCAATCCTGCCGGTGACGATCCTCAACGTCGCTGAATGTATGCTCTAGGACTTGATCGTCAAGGGTTACGCCGTAACGACCGGGGAGTCGAACAGATCGACGGGTCGTCACGACTGACGGCCTTGTAGGCCGCCTCCTTCGCCGCCCAGAACGCCCAGAGGAGCGTATCGGGACACGCCGCCGCGACGATCCGGTCCCGTTCCTCAGGGGTAAAGACACGGCGGAGAAAACGGTCATCCCCGCTTTTTCCGCAATTATCGGGCTCCTTCAGATCGACGATGTCGTTACCGACGGGAGGCAAAGTATTCCTCCTCCATGCCGGCCAGGCGCTCGATGATCCGCCTTGCATATTCCCGTTGGAGCCTGAGTCCTCCGCCGTCCATTTTGCCCGGATCAAAGACCTCCACGCTCATGGTAAAGCGCTCGCCGAAGCGCGGGATCGTCCCGAACTCCTCCTGATCGTCGCCCCGAAGGTAGACAAGCAGGATCTTGCAGCCGGAACACTCATCGAGGAAGCGTCCCACACCGTAGGAAAAACCCTCTTTGTCCACCCGCCCCGTCCGTGACCGCCCCCCCTCCGGAAAGATCATCAGGCTTTGCCGCCAACCCAGAACATGGCGGCATTTGTCAAAAAGCCGTTGGAGCTCTTCGCGGCTGCCCCCCCGGTTTACGGGAAGACATTTGGCCAGATAGCAAAGCACGGCAAGAAAGAGATTCCGCTGGAAATTATCCCTCTCCGGAAGATTCCAGGGAACCCGTTTAAACCGCAGCATGTGAGCGGACAGCGACGCCATCCCGACGCTGATCAGGACCGAATCGATCATGGTCAAGTGGTTCGGGCAGATGATCCAGGGCCCCTCGTGCTCCCTCTGCAGGCGGCCGACCTCACTGCGGATCCGCTCCAGATCCCTGATCCGATAACCTCTCAGCCGCACGGCCAGGAAAATAAGCGGTCCGGTGATGACCACGGCCAGACGCCCCAGGAAATACTGAAGCCCGAGGAGGAAACGGTCCCTTCTTCCCATGATCCCTTATTAAGCCGCCTTCTGCTGGATCAGCGCGACGGCGTCCCCGATGGTTGCGATCTTGTCGGCTTCATCGTCGTCGATCGATGTCCCGAACACGTCCTCGCACTTGATGATGATATCGACCAATCTGGCCGAATTGACTTTCAGGTCTTTCAGGATGTGGGTCTCCGCCGTCGCCTTTTCAAGCAGGGAGGCATCCTTCACATATCCCCTCAAAATTTCGATCACCTTCTTTGTAATCTGTTCTTCACTCATGATCATTCCTCCTTTAGTCCTTTTTGGTTTATGTTAAAATTCATGATTCCCATTTTCGAAAAATCAGACAGCTGTTGACATCGCCGAAGCCGAAACCGGCCTTGGCGATGATGTTGAGATCGGGGTGCTCCACGACGGTATGCGGAATGCTCTTGGCAAACGGAACGATCTCCGGATGGAGATCCTCGCAGTTGATCGAGGGATGGATAAAGCCCTTGCAAAGCTGCAGGACGACGGCCACGCATTCGATCGCGCCCGCCGCGCCCAGGCAATGGCCGATCATTGATTTGGTCGAGTTGATGTAAGGAAACGCCTCCGGAGGCCGCCCCAGGGCGACCGACCAGTTCTTCACTTCCACGGGATCGGCGTAGGTCGCCGTCAGGTGGCCGTTGATCGCGTCGATCTGCCGGGCGTCGATCCCCGCATCGGCGATGGCGCCCAGGATGCACCGTCTCACCCCTTCCGGATTCGGCGCCGTGATGGAGCCTCCCATCCGATGACCGCCGCAGTTCACCATTCCTCCCAGGATCTCGGCATAGATCCGAACCCCTCGCGCCAGGGCCGATTCCAGTTCCTCGAGCATGAACATGGCGCCGCCCGCCCCGGGGACGAATCCGCAGGCGCTCGCGCTCATCGGTCGGGAGGCCTTCTCCGGTTGGTCGTTGAACTTCCGGCAGATCACGCGCATGGCGTCGAAGCCGGACCAGATGTAAGGCGATGCCCCTTCCGACCCGCCGGCCAGCATCCGGATGGCTTGTCCGTTCCGGATGCGCTCCATGGCCTCGATGAGCGCTTCATTCCCCGTGCTGCAGGCTGATGAATTCGAGGTCACCTGGTTTCCCAGGGCCAAGAGACCGGCGATCCGGGCGCTTGTCCCGCTGTTCATCACCTGCTCGACAATCCGGCTTCCCATCCGCCGGACATTTCCCGCGTTGACCATCGGCACCACCGTCCGGGAGATCGTGTCCATCCCGCCGATGCCCGAGCCTGCGATGACACCCGTCTCCCAGTCCACACAATCATCCTCGGGTTCGGGTACGGTAAAGCCTGCGTCTTTCCAGGCGTCCACGGAGGCCACGGAGGCATAGCCGATATTGTCATTCAACGACTGGAGCTTTTCGTGATCGAAATAGCTCTTGCGTACGACCTCAAAATTCTGTGGCACTCCCCCCACCTGGCAGCCGAAATTCAGCGCTTCAAGCTCCGGGATATGTCGAATCCCCGAGATCCCTTCCCGGAGGGCCCTCTCGAATTCCACGAGCCCGTGACCGTTCGGCGCAACGACCCCCATCCCAGTAATGACCACCCTTCGCTTCATAAACTCACTTCCTCCGCGATACTTTTCTCCTGCTTCATCAAAAACTGCACCCGCGGTATCCCTTTCCCGGCCAGGAGTCCCGAGCAGACCTGCTCCCCGTTCGGCCGCGCCATGGAGACGTCGACCTTGAGCTGGCTTCCTCGGAAATAGACCTTCCTGCCCGTCACCATGACGGACTCGCCGGGAACTACCACGCCCGTGAATTCCACATTCTCCGCCAATGTGAAGAGCGTGATCGGATCTTCGATTCCCTTCCGTTTCTCTCCGAAAAGCAGCGACAGATAGAGGCCGAACGCCACCACTCCCGTCTGGGCCATCGTCTCGATGAGGATCACCCCCGGGGTGATGGGGAGTCCGGGAAAATGGCCCCGGTAGAAATATTCGTCGCTGCGGAACCGGTAGACGCCGACAATATGTTCCTCGTCCATGACCAGTATCTCATCAATAAACCGAAAGGGAGGCTGCTGGGGCACCATCGAAAGGACCCGCTCCCGCATGAAGCGATCAGCCTCCATACATGCCTCCGTTGACATGGATCACCGTGCCGGTAATGTAAGATCCCGACGTGGCCAGAAAGCCGACCACCTCCGCCACCTCCTCGGGCCGCCCCATCCGGCCGAGGGGAATCCGGCCGAGGATTTCCGCCTTGACCTCCTCAGGCAGTCCGGCTGTCATCTTCGTCGCGATGAAACCGGGCGCAACGGAGTTGACCAGGATGTTCCGCCCTTTAAGCTCCCGGGCGAGCGATTTGGTCAGGGCGTCCAGTGCCGCCTTCTCCATCGCATAGGGAATCTGGCCGCTGTTCCCCGTGTGGCCGATGACGCTCGATATGTTGATGATCCGTCCGCTGTCGGCGCGGAACATGAAGTGGCGGAGAAGACGTTTCATAAGAACCCAGGCGCCCCGGACAGTCGCCCGCTGCGCGTCGAACTGTTCGATCCTCATCCTCTGCATGTCCGCGTCAATAGACACCCCGGCATTGTTCACCAGGACGTCGACACGGTCCGTTTCCTGTTTGATCTGCTCCGCCATCGCCTCTACCTGGCCGATATCGGCCAGATCCGCCGCAAGGAGAAATCCATCGCCGATCTCCGCAAGCAGCGCTTCAGAAGCCTCGCCGCTCGACCGGTAATGAATCCCCACTCGAAATCCCCTGGCCGAAAGCTCCCGGACACAGGCCGCTCCAATCCCCGTCCCGCCGCCCGTCACGATCGCCACTTTTTTTTCACTCATGTCTCATACTCCCAAGCGGGATACACTAAGGAACGCCTCATTTATCCATCCTTCCGCCGACGGAGTTGACCGACCGGCGGGGATAGTCGGGATAGGCGATCCCCTTGAAAACGCCCGTCCGGGCCCCATGGATCTCGGCGATCAGCTCGCCGTCCACAGAGACCATTCCTTCTCCGATGACAATGCTCGTTCCCGACTCCTTCAACTGGGTGAAGCGCCGCACCTCTACATCGTACCTGACGCAGCGATTAAAGGGACGGATCTGGCCGCTGAAGATCACCTCTCCACTGCCGAGCGCCCGACCCGAGCCGAGCGCCCCCCGCCAGACACAGTAAAATCCAAGGAGCTGCCATACGGCATCCACCGCAAGACAACCGGGCTGTACCGGATCGGAGGGCATGTGGCACTGAAAATACCAGGCGTCGAGACGGATATCCTGTTCCGCCACGATCCGCCCTTGATGGCCGTCCCCGGTGATCTCCAGAATCCGGTCCACCATCAGGAAGGGCGGCGCCGGCAAGCGGGCCGTGAAATCCTCCGGAGGATCATCCACCAGGGTCCCGTAGGAGAAGGCGATGAGCTCCTCGAGGCCGAAGCGGGAACATTTTTTAAACTCATCGTACGTCATCGATCCTTCTCCACGGTAAGCAGCAGGTTGACCCAGGTCAGGCCCGCCCCGACGAGGCACATGGCCACGCGGTCGCCGGGACACAGATCATCCCAATGCCTGCTCAAAACGGCAGGTCCTCCGGCGCAGCCTGTGTTGCCGAATTCATCCACATTGAACCAATGTTCCTCCTCCAGTATCCCTACCCGTTCGCACACGGTCAGGAGCGCGCCCATGTTCGCCTGGTGGCCGATGAATCGGAAACGGCCGTTATGGTCGTTGCGTAAAGAGGGCAGGAGAGGACGCAAGGATTCCGTCATCCTGCGGATCGCAAACCCTTGAACGGCGTTGCCGTCCTGATGGAAATGACCCGTCGTCGGGATCGTCACCTTCTCCCAGGCCGCGGCGTTCGTCCCGCAGCTGGATTCCACAAAGGCCGCTCGCGCTTTCACCGAGGCCGAAAGGACGGCGGCAGTGCTCCCGTCGCCGAACAGGACGGCCGCGGAACGGTCACTGTAGTCGATCACGCGGGTGACGTTCTCCGGTTGGACGATGAGTACGAAAGGCGGAAGTCGGTCCGTCGCCATCCGGCTGAGAAGATCGACCTGTATACCGAAGGTCGTGCAGGCCGAGTTCACATCGAAACAGGTCGCATCGATCCCCAGCTCCGCCGCCACCATAGCCGCTTCCGCAGGAATCAAAAAAGCCTGGGAGCTGCTGCCCGATATCACCAGGCCGATGTCGGAAGGTTTGAGGCCTGCCCTGTCGAGAGCCATCCGCGCCGCAGCCGCACCGGTCTCAGCGTTCCGGTAGAGGCTCGCTTCATGGGCTGCCCGCGGATCGCGATTCTTCGTCTGGCGGATGTAATCCAGGGGCAGCACCGTTCTCCGTTCGCGTATCCCCACGCGTTCGAGGATCCACGCCTCATCGGTCCCGATTTCCAGCTCCTCAAGGAACCGGTTCGTAATCACGTTTTCCGGATGGAAGTGACCCATGCCGTGCAGATAGAGCATTAGACCAATTCCCTCCCGATGATCATATCCTGGACCTCCCGGACCCCCTCGTAGATGTCGATGATCTGAGCGTCCCGGACCAGTTTCGAGATCTCAAACTCCGACATGAATCCGTATCCGCCGTGGAGATGGAGTCCCTGGACGGAGCAGAATATCGCCGCATCCGCAGCCAGGTTCTTGGCCAGGGAGGCGTAAACGCCGCGGTCGGGCGCCCCTTCCTGAACCAGAAAAGCCGCCTTCATCAATGCCATCTCCGCCTGCTCGGTCCGTTTCCACATCTCGACCAGCGTCTCCCGGGCCACGGGCAGATCACAGATCCGCTCTCCGAACTGGCGGCGCTCCCGCGTGTAGGTCAAGGTCAGATCGAGGGCTCGCCGCGCGATGCCGACGCCGATTGCGGCTACCATGGGCCGGGCATAGTCGAGAACGTCGGTCAGGTACTGGAAGCCGAGCCTCCGGTCGCCGATGATCTGTTCCTCCTCGACGGTGACATCCTCAAAAGACACGGTCGCCGTATTGGAAAGCCGCTGTCCCAGTTTGTCCTCTGGCTTCCCGGTGACGATCCGCCCCCCGCAGGGAAGCGGAATCTCGCGGCAGGCCTGCGACTCAGTCTCCGCCGTCTCCGGCTCCACGGCCAGCGAGGGAATGACGACGCAGGCCATGAAGGGTGAGGTCGGCTTGCCGACCCGGGTAAAGACGGTAAATTGCGAGGCGAAGGAGGCGTTCGTGATGAAGCATTTCGAGCCGTTGAGCAGGTACTTCCCTCCCTTTCCCTTCCGGATCGTGGTCGTCATTGCGCTGTTGTCGGATCCCGCCCAGGGTTCCGTCAGGCAAAAAGAGGCCAGAAGCGGCCGTTCCACGAAGGGGCCGAGAAAGGAGCGCTGCTGTTCCTCCGAGCCGTGTATGGCGATCACGGCATTGGCCAGGTCATTGCACATGGCCGACGTAGCGATGCCGCTGTCCCCGTAGGAAATTTCCCGGATGATCAGGGCTGTTGAGATGAGGTCGAGCGAGTAGCCTTTAACCGCCTCCGGGATGGAGAGATTCAGGATACCGAGCTCCCAGGCCTTCTGGATAATGTCGAAGGGGAAGGCATGGGCCTTCTCCAGGTTCAAGACGCGGGGAGTGATCTCCCGGCCGACGAAACGCTGTACGGTCTCGACATACTGTTTCTGCTCTTCGGTCAGATTGAAATCCATTGTGCTCCTTGTTCTTTTATCATTCCGTTCCATCGCCGTCACCAGCGATACCGCATCCGGCAATACAGCCCCGGCTTCGACGGAAAGAGCATCAATCATGCCACGGCAGACGTGTTTCTGTCCTATTTTAAAAAACCAACTTGTTTCGAAAGCTTAAATCGTATTGATCACCCCGTGTCATGGGTGCTTGTTTTTTCAGCGGTGCCTTTGGGGTGCGTAAATTCGCATCATGGTGCGAAGCAGGCTACGCAGTGCCTCCCCCTTTTCTTGACTTCCCGCATAATGTTACAGTATATCACAATGATAATTATTTGTAAAAGCTCTATTTGTTTTCCGACAAGGGCTGTTCTGTAGAAAGGCGAGCGAGCAATGGAAATCTTCATGCTGATGGCGGTCGGCATTACCGTGTCCGCGGCCTTGGTGATTACCAAGAAGCGGGAGCCGCTGCATCTCTCCTTTGCCGCCCTCTGCCTGGCCATCTCTTTTCACAAGGGGGGCGTCTTCTTCAACCAATTCTTCCATCACACCGCCTGGGTCCTGATCGAGAGGCTGGGCCTTCTTGCCGTTCCACCGCTTGTGATCCAGTTCAGCCATCACCTCTTTCATCAACAGACCCTGCTCAGGAAGAGAGACATCCGCCACACGGCCCTCCTCAGCGCGGCGGCAGCCGTAGCCCTCTTCACCCCCCTCAAGCACTGGGAACACCTTGGGTCAATGCTTTATCTCTACGTAGGAGCGGTGCTGCTGCTGTGCTACTTCTCCCTCATCGTCTATGCAAGAGGGAAAGCGGCAGGCGCGGATAAGAAACGGCTTGTCTACCTCATCATCGCCTTTACGGCGGCGATCGCGGCCTCCAGCTTCCCTCCCCTGTTCAACCTCATCATCGCCGCCATACTTTACTTCATCCTGATCATGATTACCCACCCCCATCTGACCGAGCTCCACGACCTGATGGCCCGTGCCCTCGTGATCCTGATCGTCACCCTCTTCACGACGGTCTTCTTCTACCTCATCATCGGTTTCTTCGGCCAGAAACCCGCACCGCCGTTCACACTCGTCCTGATGGTCTCCTTCCTCATCATCATCGCCATCGGGCCGTTCCAGGTCCTCCTCAAAAGGATGCTCACCCGGATCTACCCTGAGATCAAGGACGTCTTCACTTCGCCCTTTGACCTGGATGAGAAACTCGAAAGAGAAAAGGCCCTGCTCCTGGAGAAGATGGCCCCCATCCTCGCCCACGAGATCCGAAATCCCCTCGGTTCGATCAAGGGGGCCGCCCAGGTCCTCAGGTCGGAGGCGGAAAGTGCGGAGCAGCGGAATCTCCTGGACGTCATTACCGAAGAGGTGGACCGCCTGAATCGGGTGGTCACCCAGTTCCTCGACTATGCACGGCCCTACCAGCCTGACCTGCAACCACGGTCGATCAATGCCGTCATAGAAAAGGTCCTGACCGTCGTCGAAGCGAACAGTATCTCGTCCCGGATTGAGATCCAGTGGGAGCTCCACCCCCACCTGCCGCCGGTCCCCATGGACCAGGAGCAGATCCACCAGGTCATCCTGAACATCATCATCAACGCGATCGAGGCGATGCCGGACGGCGGCACGCTGACGGTCCGGACTTTCCGGATCGACGGCGCCACCGGCGACGCGGTGGGCGTCTCCATCCGGGACACGGGACAGGGGATCCGCCGCGAGACGCTCAAGCAGATCTTCACTCCTTTTTTCACGACCAAGGAGAGAGGCGTCGGTCTCGGTCTGGCCGTCTGCCAGCGTATCATCCGGAACCACGGGGGACGGATCCGCGTGAAATCGATCCCCGGCAAGGGAACCATTTTCTATATCCGTCTTGAAACAGTGCGCTAGAACGGAGGGAGCTTGACAGAAAGAAGAGATCCGATGGATAGTACATCGCCTGAGGGCAGGAAAGAGACCCCTGCGGAACGGAAAGGAAAGGGCGGCGCCGGAATGAAAGCGGCAAAGATTCTCATCGTGGACGACGAGCTGAACATGCGCCTGGTCCTCAAGGCCATGCTGAAAAAGGAGGGTTATGAAGTCGTCACGGCCGCGGACGGCCTGGAGGCCTTGCGGGTCCTCCGAGAGGAGAAGATTGCCGTCGTCGCCACGGACCTCAAGATGCCGCGGCTGGACGGCATGGGCCTCCTTGACCGGATCATGCAGGACGACCCCGCACTGCCGGTCATCATCCTCACCGCTTACGGCACCGTCGCGAATGCCGTGGACGCCTTGAAAAAAGGGGCGTTCGATTACCTCACCAAACCATTCGAGCAGGATGAGCTCAAAACGGTGCTCCTCAAGGCGGTCAAGACCCGGATGAGCAACGACCGTGACCTTTCGGCGGCAAATGGTGACGAAAATCCATACAGAATCGTGGGCGCCAGCAGCCGTATGGCCGAGATCCACGAGATCATCCGCAAGGTTTCGCCGACGATGACCACGGTGCTCATCACAGGGGAAACGGGAACGGGCAAGGAACTGATCGCCCGGGCGATCCATCGCAACAGCACGCGGAACAAGCAACCCTTCATCAAGATCAACTGCGCCGCCATTGCGGAGAATCTTGTTGAAAGCGAGCTTTTCGGCTATGAAAAAGGGGCTTTCACCGGCGCAGTGACCGCGAAACCGGGGAGGTTCGAGCTGGCGCACCGGGGGACCCTCTTTCTGGATGAGGTCGGCGAAATCCCCCGGGAGATGCAGGCGAAACTTCTCCAGGCGATCCAGGATCAGAATTTCGAGAGGGTCGGCGGCATCAAGACCGTCTCCGTCGATGTCCGCCTTGTCGCGGCGACAAACAGGAACCTCCTGCAGGCGGTAAAAGAGGGAAAGTTTCGGGAAGACCTCTTCTATCGCCTCAATGTCTTTCCCATCCACATACCGCCGCTCAGGGAGCGGACCGAGGACATCCTCCCTCTGGCCGACTATTTCATCGAGAAATTCAACCGGAAACTCGGAAGCAAAGTCGAGGGGCTCGACCCGGAGGTCCGGGAGTGTTTCCTCGCCTACCCCTGGCCGGGAAACATCCGGGAGCTGGAACACCTCATCGAACGGATGATCCTCATGGCGGAAGGACCTTCCCTGACGTTGAAGCTCGTTCCACCGGAGATCACCTGCGCCGCCGGCGAGCAGAACCCGCCCCTTGAGGAAACAACGGAAGCCGGCCGGACATGACGTCCTGAAGAGCCACATGGAACAGATGGAACGACAGATCATCTCCCGCTGCCTCGACGAGTGCGGCGGCAATGTCACCAGGGCGGCCGAGAGGCTGGGGCTGAGCCGGAAGGGCCTCCAGCTCAAGATGATCAAGCATCGCCTCCGCAAGCAGGAGGAGTGATCCGTTTATCTCCCCTGTCCGCTTCATTCCTTTTGAGATAGACAAGAAGAGAGCCGATATGTTCATTCGGAAGATGGACAATGATGAAAAGAAAAAAGGGCAAGATGTGCTTTTTCGATTCAAAAAAGGCCTCATCTCCTATCTGAAGACGGAATCGCTCGAAGCGGTCCTGGCTGAGGTACGGCGTTTTCCGCCCCGTCAAGCAGTCAGACCTCTCCTCGCCGGCCTATTTTATACGGAAGATCCTATCAAGTGGCATGCCGTATCTGCCCTGGGTGCGGTTGTGGCGGCGTTGGCGGAAAGGGATATGGAGACCGCGCGCATCATCATGCGCCGCCTGATGTGGAGCTTGAACGACGAGTCGGGAAGCATCGGCTGGGGAGCCCCTGAAGCCATGGCGGAGATCATGGCCGTTCATGATGGGCTCGCAAAGGAATACACGCATATTCTGGTGGCCTATCTGCGCCATGACGGTTGCTATCTCGAACTTCCCGCCCTGCAACGGGGACTCATGTGGGGTGTCGGCCGTCTTGCCGGCGTAAGGCCCGATCTGCTCAGAAAATGGGATGCGCCTGCTTATCTTTTACCCTACCTTGATTCAGAGGACCCGGAGGTGCGAGGACTGGCGGTGCGCGCCTTGGGGATCCTCCGGGTTGAAGAGGCAAAAGAGAGGATCGCGGACCTGAAGAACGATACCTCGGGAGTTCTCCTTTACAATAATGGAGAACTTGAAACCATAACCGTGGGGAAACTTGCCGCAGATGCTCTTGTATTGCTGGATTGATTTGGGCCTTCTCACCCTTTCCCCTGTCAAGCAGCCGCGCTACAGTATCAGCGAAACGCTCAACGCATGAACCGGGAATCCAGGCTCACCAACGATTGAACCTCTCATGGCTGGGGTCCCTTAAGCTCGCTACGCGGTACTTCACGCACACAGCAGACTAGTGCATATTTTGAGTTTGGGTACAAGTTAACTATAAACGGTTTTTCAGTAGCGCAACCCATAGAATTCAGGGTATTTGCGATATCCGCCGCATGACTCTCCTGGATCGATTCGACTTGCTTACAGAGATATGTGCCTGGGTTTGCCGCATAAGATTGGCCTACACCTAAATAAAATGAAATAAATGACGCCACAATTATCAATAATCTCATTTTCGTTCTCCCTTTCTTTCTGTGAACATAGCACTTCAAGTGCTACCCCATAAGAGAATAATTATAGCTATGTTGATGAAAGTAAGTCAATTTGAAAATATATATTTATTCCTAATCCTGAAAGCCGGTTTTATATAACTGATAATACCCTCCTTGTGCTGCCAGGAGCTCGGCATGCGTGCCCTGCTCGACAATCCGCCCTTCGTGGATCACCACAACCCTGTCTGCGCTGGTGATCGTCGACAGACGGTGGGCGATGACGAACGATGTTCTTCCATTGAGCAATTTCGCCAGCGCACGCTGGATGACCTGTTCGGTCTGTGTGTCCACGGATGAAGTGGCCTCATCCAGAATAAGGATACGCGGGTCTGCCAGAAGGGCGCGGGCAAAGGAGATGAGTTGTCTCTGCCCGACGGAGAGCATAACGCCCCCTTCCTCCACCAAGGTTTGATAGCCTTGTTTCAGGTTTATAATAAACCCGTGGGCGCCCACTGCTTCCGTCGCGGCGACGATTTGCTCATCGCCGGCATCCAATCGGCCGAACAGAATGTTCTCTTTGACCGATCCGTTGAACAGGAACGGGTCCTGCGGCACAATGCCCATCTGCCGTCGCAGGCTGTCCTGTGTGATGGTCCGCAGGTCGCGGCCGTCTACCAGGATGCGGCCCGCAGTCGGGTCATGAAAGCGCGCCAGCAATTTCACGAATGTCGTCTTCCCGGCTCCTGTCTTGCCGACCAGGGCGACGGTTTCGCCCGGATGGGCGACCAAATCGATATCGCTCAATACAGGCTGCTCATCATCGGGGTAGTGAAACGAAACATGATCGAATCGGACCTCGCCTTTGATGGGGGGGATGTCCTGTGCTTCAGCGGCGTCCTTCACTTCCACTTCCATGTCCAGCAGATCGATGATACGTTCCCCGCCCGCCATGGTGGATTGGAGTGCGGTGAAGCGGCGTGAAAGGTCATGGATCGGTTCGAAAAATCGGTTGATGTACAAGGTGAAGGCAACGAGCACCCCCGCAGTGATCTGCTCGCCGAGCACGGCCGAACCACCCACCCAGACGATAAGGGCCGTGGCGACGGCGCTCAGCACGTCCACAACTGGATTGAAGAAGGAAGCGATTCGAGCGGCATCGATGGAACGTTCTAGGTGATAACGGTTGACTTCATCCGCGAAGCTCTTCCTGTTGTATCCCTGGCGTGAGAACGCCTGCACCACCCGCACGCCGTTGACATTTTCTGCGAGCACCGAGTTGACCCACGAGACTGCTGCACGGACCTTCCGATAGGCCGAGCGTGAGAGACGGCGGAAGAGGATGGCCGCCAGAACCATGAACGGCAGGACGCTGAACGTCAGCAGCGCCAGCCGCAGGTTCATGTCCAGCATCACGACGAGGATCAGCGCGAGGGTGAAGATGTCGCGCGTGATGGCAAGGATCGCCCAGGTGAGAAAGTCGCGCAGGGTTTCGACATCGTTGATGACGCGCGTGATCACCCGTCCGACCGAGTAACGACTGAAAAAACCGAGGGAGAGTCGCTGCAGATGATGGAACAGGGCTGTGCGCAGGTCGTAAATCACCGCCTGCCCCACACGGGCCATGATGTTGATGCGGTAGTAGGTGCAGACCCACTGAATGAAGGATACCGCCAGATAGGCAAGGACCGTGTACAGCAGTACCGGGTAATTGCGGGCGGTAAGGCCGCCGTCGATGGCGATCTTGACGAAATACGGTCCCGCGACCGACGCGGCGGACGCGCAGAACATGAGCAGGACGGCGAGGGTAAGCTTTTTGGCGTATGGCCGCGCGTAAGCAAACAACCGGCCCGCCACCTTCGGGTCGTAGCCCTTGTCGTACTCCTCCTCCGACTGGGTGACATAGGGAGGCGGGTTGATCGTTGTCATTGTATGGACTCTCTATATCCCTCCCCCTCGACGGGGGAGGGAAGGGGGGGGTGAACCCCTGCTGCAACTGCAAATCATAAATCGCCTTGTAGAGTCCGCCCAGCAAGAGCAGTTCCTCATGCTTACCGCGCTCGACGATGCGGCCGTTTTCCATAACAAGAATCAAGTCCGCGCGGCGAACGGTGGCCAGGCGATGCGCGATCACAAAGGTCGTGCGGCCTTTCATCAGGTGGTCCAGGGCCTCCTGGATCGATTTCTCCGTTTGCGTGTCAACCGAGGAGGTCGAGTCATCCAGGATAAGGATGCGGGGGTCCATCAACAGGGCGCGGGCGATGGCCACCCGCTGGCGCTGACCGCCGCTGAGCGTCACACCGCGCTCACCGACGATGGTCTTATAACCGTTGGGGAGGTCGAGGATAAACTCATGCGCCTGCGAAGCCTTCGCGGCGGCGATGATTTCCTCGTCGCCGGCCTCCGGCCTGCCGTAAGCGATGTTGGCCTTGATCGAGTCGGAGAAAAGGAGCGGGGTCTGCAAGACGATGCCGATCCGGCGGCGCAGCGAGTCGAGATCTATCGAGCGGACGTCCATGCCGTCCACGAGCATTGCGCCCTCGGTCACATCATAGAAGCGCGGGATCAGGTTGACCAGCGAGGTTTTCCCGGAACCGGTCTGTCCGATCAGGGCGACGATCTGGTTCGGCTCGACGGTGAGGTTGATGTCGTTCAGGGCGAATGAGGTCTCGTCTTGATAACGAAGGGATACGTTGCGGAATTCAACGCGGCCGCTGAGCGTCGGGAGTATCGCCGCCGTTGCCGGGGAGCGGATCTCCGGTTCGTGGTCCAGAATTTCGAGTACGCGCTGCGCTCCGGCGGCCGCTTCGCCTGCGCTGTTCACCAGCCAGGTCAGCTCCTGGACCGGAGAGGAGAGCATGAGCATGTAAGAGTTAAAAGCCACGATCTCTCCTATCGTCATCTTGCCCTGGAGGACCATCTGGCCGCCGAAGAGCAGGATGAGGATCGTGCCGAGCGTGATGAGCAAGGTCGTGGTCGGCATGATCTTGGACCATTCATGGATGACCTTGAGGCGGGACTCGAAATATTTGCGGTTGCTTTCGTCAAAACGGTTAATCTCGTATGCTTCGCGTGCAAAGGCCCGGACAACCTGAACGCCCGTGACGTTTTCCTGCAGACGCGTCGACAGGTCGCCCAGCGTGAGATCGACGTTGTAGAACAGTTTCGTGACGCGGTCCCCGAAGACAGAGGTCATCAGCGCCAGGGGGATGAACGATAGAAGCACTATGACCGCAAGCCCTGAATTGCTGGAAATCATCATGGCGGTCACACCAACCAATAAGAGCAGCAGTTGGACAAGGTCGATGATACCGCTGCCGGCAAAGTCCTGGACGGCGCGCACATCCTCGATGCAGCGGGTGATCAATTGGCCGGACTGGGTATGATCATGAAAGGTGAACGGCAGGTGTTGGATGCGGTCATACATGGCGTTGCGGAGGTCGTACCCGATGCGGGCTGCGGTCCACTCCGAGAGATAGTGCTGGATCAGATTGAGCAGGGCAATGGTAAGCCCCAGCCCGAGCAGAAGAAGCGCCGCGCGGCCCAGATACCCGACCTGGCCCTGTAGCAGCCCGTCGTCGATCACTCTCTGCAGGATGCGCGGAACGAAGAGGGACAGCCCCGTGACGGTAAGGAGAGTGACGATGTTGGCCGTAATCTGCAAGGCGTAAGGCTTGATAAAGGCGCGCAGGCTAAACAGGGACTTCATCGGATGACATCAGTATCCTTTAACTCGCTTCTCATAGGCAAACCCATCAATACTCCTTTTCCTTATCCACCTCATGGAGAAAGGGCTCGCCCGCCAGATACCTCCTGAGATTTTCACAGAACACTTCAGTGGCGCGTAATTCATAATCCGGCATATCCCCGGAGATGTGGGGACTGAAGATCACGTTGGGCAGTTCGTAGAATTTACTTTCCGGAGGCAGGGGTTCCTGGATGAACACATCGAGCCCCGCGCCGGCAATCCATTTTTCCTCCAGTGCGCGCAGCAAAGCCCCTTCATCGACAATCGCCCCCCGCGCCACATTGATCAGATAGGCGCTCGGCTTCATGCCCCGCAGCTCCTTTTCCCCGATCATGCCTTTCGTCTCTTTCGTCAGGGGAAGAGCCAGGACAACAAAGTCGCTCTCGGCCAGCAGTTCCGGCAGACAGTCCCGGGGATACACGCGATCCACATCCGGAAACGGGGGTTCCGGTCCTCCGGACCTGCGGACACCGATCACCTTCATACCAAACGCCTTGCACAGGCGGGCAATCTCCCTTCCGATGGCCCCCAGTCCCAGTATCCCCACGGTCTGACCCCTGAGAAGCTTCGGTCTAAAACGCCGCCACTCCCTGGCCTGCTTCATCAGCAGGCAGGACGGGGCGTCTTTCACAAACATCAGCATCATCTCCAGAACCACCTCACCCATCGGCGTCCTATGGAGCCCCCTGGCCGTCGCTATCCGTACATGACTTTTCAGGATCTCCCCGGGCAGCCGATCCACTCCTGCTGACATGGTTTGGATCCATTTCAGACGGGACGTTCTCTCCGGAAGGTTTTTGGGAAAGTGATGGATCCAGCCATAGATGACCTCAGCCTCCCGCAGCAGAAGAGTCAATTTCTCCTTGTTGGCGAAATCCCCCTTCTTTTCCGCGAGGACCAAAGGAGAGACCTGTTCTAACTGGATGCGCTCACTGACCGCTTTGATCCTCTGCACATTCTGCGCGTCGATGGGTGTCGTTAAAACAACCCTGATGGTTCCCTGAGACATATCCATTTCCCTCCAACCAGCAGCCCTGCCTATATCACCTGGCTGATGTGCATGGCCTTGAATTTTCCCCCGCTGTCCTTGGCCGCTTTACTCATCTGGATCAGGCAGCCGGGGCAGCCGGTCACCACAACCGCCGCACCTGTCCGCTCGATGTTTGCGCGCTTCTTCGCGAGTATCTTCGCCGCTATATCGGGATAATCGATATGGAACGATCCCGCTCCGCCGCAGCACATTTCTGATTCATCCATCTCGATGAATTTTCCGGTCGCCCTCAGGAGGTCGCGCGGCTCCCGCCGGATCCCCTGGCCTCGCGCGAGATGGCAGGGATCGTGATAGGTGAACGCGACATCGATCTTCCGCCGCGGGATATAGCCGACCTTCGCCAGGTACTCCGACAGGTCCATCGCCTTGGCGCTGAAGGCGGCCGCCCGATCTTTCCACTTGGGATCGTCGGCGAACCACGAGGCGGTGTGCTTGAGCGTCCCGCCGCAACTGGCGCAGTCGCTCACGATGAGATCGGCGTCCTCGTAAAGCCGGATGTTCTGCCTGGCAAGCGCCAGAAACTCCGCGCGCAGGCCGTGAGCGAGGTGCGGCAGGCCGCAGCAGACGTTGTCCTTCCTTATGACATGCGTCGTGCTCTCTAAAATCGCAAGCGTCTCCGCCGCCGCCGCGGGAAACATCATCCTCATGCCGCAGCCGTGAAAATAGGCCACCTTCGTCGCTGCCGTCACCTTGACTTCGGAGGGCGGCGCCGGCTGCCCGAGTGCGGCCGGCCCGGAGAACGCGGCAAGGAAATGAGACCGGGTATACTCATCCGGCGCCATACCATAGGGAAAGACGCTGTTGAGGCCGAGTTTCCGAAGAAGCGCGAGCGTGCCCGCCGCCAGTTTCACCAGTCCGCGGCTTTTCAGAAGACCGCCCACCGCCCGGTATTTCGCGCTGACACCGCCGGTCTGATTCACGAGACACTGGCGGACGTCGATCATCGCCTCGTCGGTCTTGACTTTGCTCGGGCAGTTCTCCACGCAGGCCCGGCACAGCAGACAGAAGTCCACCGCGGCGAGCACCTCCGGGGCCGGCTCGATGCCGCCCTCGGCGAGGGCCCGTGTGATGGCGTTCTTTCCCCGTGCGCTTGCCGATTCGATGTCCCTCGCCCCAAAGAGCGGGCATACCGGCAGGCAGGCCCCGCAGCGGTCGCACTGGCTGACGATCTTCTTGGCGTTCTGCAACAATGCAGCATCCGCGGTCTTGTCCATACCATTCATTTCCTTCTCTATCCTTCAGCCGCACCCAATGAAATCATGCATATCTCTATTGTACGGCTTCGTAAAACGTCAAGAGGCAAGGCGTGCGAATTCCGAGGAGTGAGGCGTCGGGGACATGTTCCGGAAGCCCAAAGGGATCGGAACGTGTCCCCGGAACACGCCGCAGCGACGAGGAATGAAGCGCAACGCAGCATATGGGCGTTTTACGATGCCGTCACCAGATCTTCCCGGGGTTCAAAATCCCTTTCGGATCAAGCGCCTTCTTCACCGCCATGAGGGTCTTCACGCCGGCCTCGCCCAACGCCTGGGTGATATAGGGCCGCTTGGTGATGCCGATCCCATGCTCACCGGAAAGCGTCCCTCCGACGTCGAGGGCGGCCGCAAAAATCTCATCGACCGCTTCGTGCACACGCTTTGCCTCTTCGGGATTGGCCAGGTCGCAAAGCACCGACGGATGCAGATTCCCGTCGCCGGCATGGCCGTACACGGCGATGGGAAGCCTGTATTTCTCGGAGATGGCACGGATGCGGCGTACTACTTCGGGAAAGGCGTCGCGCGGAACCGAAATGTCCTCGCCGATCCGGTTGGGTGCGAGGGCCGCCACGGCGGAACTCAGACCCCGCCGGATGGCCCAGAGTTCGTCGGACTCCTGCAACGACTGGGCAACGCGGAATCCGATCGCCCCGCACTGATTCGCCACGGCCTCGATCTGCTTCACCTGCGCTTCCAGCGACGCATCGCTGTCGCCGTCGATTTCGATGACGATACAGGCCTCGACGCCCGGTTCGATCACTGTCTTTTGGTACCGCGCCACGGCATCGAGACAGACCCGGTCCATGATCTCGGCGGCCGCCGGTACGAGTCCCCCCTGCAGCATCTGATGGATTGTCGCACAGCCGTCATCGAGAGAATGAAACATGATTTGCAGCGTGCCGCGCTTCTTCGGCATCGGGATGAGCCTGAGCAATACCCGGGTGATGATGCCGAGGGTCCCCTCGGAACCGGTGAAGAGGCTCCTGAGGTCATAACCGGTGACGTTTTTGATCGCCTTGCCGCCGGTCTTCAGGACCGTCCCGTCGGCCAGGACCACATCGAGGCCCATCACGTAGTTGGTCGTCACACCGTACTTGACGGCCCGCATGCCGCCGGCGTTCTCCGCCACGTTGCCGCCGATGGTGGAGAATTTCCAACTCGCCGGGTCGGGGGGATAGAAGAGGCCCCGGGCGGCGCAGTGGTTGTAAAGATCGATCGTGCGCACGCCCGCCTCGACTGTAACCATCATGTTTCTCTCATCCAGCTCGATGATCCGCGTCATACGGTCGAGGCCGAGGGAAATACCGCCTTTCAGGGGGACACTGCCGCCGGTCCTGCCGCTCGCCGCGCCCCGAGGTGTGACGGGAATCGCGTGTTCGTATGCGACGGCCATCACCTTCGCCACTTCTTCTGTCGTCAGAGGCCGGACGATGATGTCGGGCTTGCTGGCCGGCAGCAGGGGCACAAAGGACGAATCGTAGGAATAACCGAAACGGTCGAGGTCGGAATCGAGAACGTTTTCAAATCCCACAATATCGCGTAATTTTTTCTTAATCTCTTCTGTGATCATCAGGATTCCCTCTTCATCACTCACTTCTTTGCGCACTTCTTTGTTACATGAATGGGCTCGGGGATTTCTACAAATCCCCTTTTCGTCGTTGGCGACTATAGGAGAAGCCGCCTTCAATGTCAACAGGGTTAGACTCGCCTCATCTTTTTTCTGCTCGAAGGAGATGCGGGCTACATGATTCATACCAGGCTATTTCAAATATCGAGGCATAAATAAGTAGCCTCTTGTAACTTTGACGGGTATCCGACGTTCCAAACGGTAAACAGTATCGGATGATGCATTTTTCTTTGGACATCTTAATGGATATTCTGTATTATCCGCGCAGTTTTATAAATCTATTAACAAATCTCATCCATTTCCGTTTTTCGGTTGGTGCTGTTTATATCGACAGGAGGCAAGATGAAAGATCCGTCCGGGACA
The DNA here is from genome assembly GCA_963842685.1 of uncultured delta proteobacterium. Classification (GTDB taxonomy): domain Bacteria; phylum Desulfobacterota; class Syntrophia; order Syntrophales; family UBA5619; genus JAKAFS01. Next base: position 84,768 of record CAWJHT010000067.1, read on the forward strand.
AAACAAGAACTGGCCGAAGAAATATGTGTCTTAAAGCAGAGAATTCGGGAACTGGAAAAAGCGGATGCTGAGTGCAAGCGGATGAATGATGTGTTGCGGGAGAGCGAGGGGCGGTTCCGTGCCCTGGTCGGACAGGCGGCGGTGGGATTCGCTGAGATTGTCATGGAGACGGGCCCTTTCATTACAGTGAACCAGCGCCTTTGCGGGGTGATCGGTAGGACGGAGGAGGAGTTGCTGGCTACCGCCTTCCCAGCGATCGCGCATCCGGAGGATCTGCATCTGCATAAGGAGAAAACTGCACAAAGGCAGCGCGCATGACACTACGATCGCGTCTCAGGTTGCTAGGGGAAAGCGGACGATGGGCAGCATGGATGGTGCTGGCGATTGGCGTCGTCTTGTCCGTCGCCGCGTGGTTTTTCACTCAGGCCGTGGTCGAGCGCGACGCACGCTTCAAGTTCCAGTCCGCCATGATTGCCGTTGCAACAACCGCTCAAACGCACATGCGCAGTTACGACAATTTGCTGTACGGTCTGCAAGGCCTGTTCCAGGCCGACCTGCGGTCAGCCGCGCCGCGTTCAACCGTTACGTTTATGCGTTAAATCTGCCCCTGCGCTATCCCGGTATCCGCTCGGTTTCCTACGCCCATCGCGTGCCGGCTTCCGCAAAAGCGAAATTTGAAAGGCAGTTACGCAGCGATCCCGGGCTCGTCCGGCGCGGTTACGGAAACGTCGTCATCAAGCCCGCCGGGGAACGGCCCGAATACTTCGTGATCACGTATATCGAACCGCTGCACGCCAATAAATCGGCGCTGGGTTTTGACCTTGCCGCAGATGCGGAACGCATGGCCTTGCTAGAGCGGGCGCGCGACACGGGCATGCCGACCCTGTCGGGGCGCCTTGTCTTGGCCATCGATCCGACCCAGAGTGAGACCGGGGTAGTCATGCGTCTTGCGCTGTATCGCAAGGATGCATTAGTGCCCGATGCCGAGCGACGCCGTGAGGCTATTATCGGCATGGCAAACGTGACCTTCGTGGTGCACGAATTGGCGCAGCGCATGCTGTCCGGCGAAGGCTACGAGAAGTTCACTCTGAGTATCCACGATGCGGGCTACGTTGACAGCACCCCGAAACCGGCGCCGCAAGAGCTGTACTCGAACGCTGCTTTACGCCCGCCTCAAGTCGGCGCGGTTTTCAAGGATTCTGTTTACGTCGATACGGGCCAGCGTCGCTGGGAATTTAAATTCAGCGCTCCGCAGGAGCAATTTTTGCGACCAGCCGATCATGTGCTGCCCTGGGCCGCGTTCGCCGCGGTGCTGGTGGCAAACCTGCTGCTGAGCGGTTTGATCCACTCGCTGGCCGGTTCCCGGCAGCGGGCGCAAGCGCTGGCCGCGAAAATGACGGCCGGTTTGCTCGCGAGCCAGGCCAGGCTCACCGAAGAGCAGCGCAGGACGCAGGAACTGATCGAGGTGCTGCCAAACCCGATTTATTTCAAGGCTACCGATGGACGGTATCTCGGCTTCAACAAGGCATGGGAAACCTTCTTCGGCGTGCCGCGCAAAGCATTCCTGGGCAAAACCGTGCACGACCTTTACCCCGAAAACCCCGAAATCGGACAGCGGCTGCACGAAGACGATCAGGCGCTGTGGGACCGCCCCGGGACCAGGGCCACCGAGACGACCATCACGACCGTCGATGGAAAAAGCCATAACACGATTTACTACAAGGCCACCTTTACCGACGCCGACGGCGGCATTGCGGGATTGATCGGCACCATCGTCGACATCACCGAGCGCAAACAGGCGGAACAGCGGCTGACGCTGGAACACGCCGTGACCCGTTTGTTGTCCGAAGCCGATCGATCGAGCGGAGTCATGTCAAAAATAATCCAAATCATCGGCGAAGCCTTCGGCTGCGCCTGCGGCGCCTACTGGATCGAGGACGCGCAAACGCAGGAGATGGTGTGTACCGAGATCTGGAGTATTCCGTCCACCCAAATCATGGAGTTTACGGAGAGCAACCGCCAGTACAGGCACCCACTGCACCTATCGGGTGGACTGTTCATGCGCGTACGGAGCAGCGGCGAGCCCGTATGGGTTGACGATGTGACTCAGGACACGAGATTCAGGCGCGCCCCGCTCGCGGCAAAGGCGGGGTTGCACGGGGCATTTGCGTTTCCGATCCGATCCGGCAATGACACCCTCGGCGTCATGGAGTTTTTCAGCCTCACCAGCCGACCACCCGACAACGCGTTGTTGCAGAGCACGCGCGCGATCGGCAGCCAGATCGGCCTGTTCATCGCGCGCAAGCAGGCCGAGGAGCGCATCCGTCATCTCGCGCATTATGACGAGCTCACCGGGCTGGCCAACCGCAGCATGTTCAGTCAGCGCCTCAGCCACGCACTAGCCCAGGCGCGGCGGAACGGCATACAATTGGCGGTCCTGTTCATCGACCTCGACCGATTCAAGAAGATCAACGACACGCTCGGCCACGAAGCCGGAGACAGCGTGCTCAAGGAAGTCGCCGAACGGCTTCATGGCTGCTTGCGCGAAAGCGATACCGTCGGCCGTCTCGGCGGGGACGAGTTCGTGGCGCTGCTCGAGGGAACACCGCAGTCGATGCACTGCGCCGAGGTGGCGCAGAAAATCCTCGCCGCTGTCGCCAGGCCGTTCGCCTTCGACACACAAGAATTTCATCTGACCGCAAGCATCGGCATCAGCACTTATCCTGCCGATAGCGAGGACGTTCAGAGCCTGCTGAAGAACGCGGACGTCGCGATGTACCGCGCTAAGGAACTGGGCAAGAACAACTTTCAGTTCTACTCGGCGCAGATGAACATCCATACTCTGGAACGCCTGGCGCTTGAATCGAGCCTGCGCGGCGCCCTGGAGCGCAACGAGTTCGTGCTCCATTACCAGCCTAAGGTCGATATCCGCAGCGGACGCATCATCGGTATGGAAGCGCTTGTGCGCTGGCAGCATCCAACCAAAGGACTGATCCCTCCCATGCAGTTCATCCCACTGGCGGAGGAAACCGGCCTGATCGTACCGATCGGCGAATGGGTGCTAAGGACCGCCTGCGCCCGCAACAAGTCCTGGCAGGAACAGGGGCTCACGCCTCTGTGCATCGCGGTGAACCTGTCGGCACGCCAGTTCACTCACGAAAACCTGTTGCAGGATGTGGCAAGGGTGCTGAACGAAACCGGACTGGATGCGGCTTTTCTGGAACTCGAAATCACCGAGAGCATGGTGATGCACGATCCGGAGCATGCGATAGAACTGCTGAACAAGCTGAAGGCCATGGGAATAAGTATTTCGATCGATGACTTCGGCACCGGCTATTCGTCGCTGAGTTATCTCAAGCGCTTCCCGATAGACAGTGTGAAAATCGACCGTTCATTCATCAAGGAACTGCCGCTGGACGGCGATGATGCCGCGATCACGCAGGCGATCATCGCGATGGCGCACGGTCTAAAACTCAAGGTTATCGCTGAAGGGGCCGAAACCGGAGAACAATTAAGCTTCCTGCGCGCCCACAAATGCGACGAGATGCAAGGATTCTATTTCAGCAAGCCGTTGCCGGAGGCAAGAGTTTATCCTGCTGGTGCAGAACAGCATCGCGGCCGGCCCTTGGCCATGAACCGTCGGGCCATCTCCACGGCGGCCACCGCATCTTTGCCGTAGCCATCGGCGCCGATCCGCGCGGCAAAGGCGGCGTCCAACGGCGCCCCGCCCACCATGATCCGCACCCGGTCGCGGAGCCCCCTAGTCACAAGAGCCGCGATGATCGCCCCCATCTCCGGCATCGTCGTCGTCAGAAGGGAGGAAAATCCGAGGATATCCGGATTCTCCGCCTCGATGCCCCGGATCACCTTCTCCGCATCGACGTCGACGCCGAGGTCGACCACCCGGAAACCGGCCCCTTCGAGCATCATCGCGACGATGTTCTTCCCGATGTCGTGGAGATCCCCCTTGACGGTGGCCATGAGGATGGTCCCGGCCGGAGCGGCGCCGCCGGCGGCGAGCAGGGGTTTCAGGCTGTCGAGCCCCTTTTTCATCGTCAATGCCGCAACGAGCATCTCCGGGACGAAGATCTCCCCGGCGCCGTACCTCCGGCCGATTTCGTCCATGGCGGCGATGAGTCCGTCGTTCATGACGGCGGCCGGCGGGATACCCGCGGCAGTCGCCTCCCCGATACGGGCCTCGATCTCCTTGTGGAGTCCTCCGATCACCGCCGCCCTGATGGCGTTCAAGTCCTGCATGGCATCAGCACCTCAATATCCCTCCCGGCAGGCCGCCGCAATGGCCTGAAGATTGGCCAGGGGCGTGGCAAGCGGGATGGCGCACTCCGGGCCGATGATATCGACCCCCGCCTCGATGGCATACCGCGCCTGGCCGTACACGTCCTCCGGCGTTCCCTGGAGGAGCGCCTGGGGATTGTTGACGTTCCCCACGAGCGACACCCGGGCGCCGATCCGCTCCACGGCCGCCTTCGCGTCGACCTGCCACTCGAAATGGTAGGCGTCGACGCCCGAATCGGCGAAGAGCTCCAGGCGGTCGAGACAGTTTCCGCAGACATGGAGGATAACGGGCCCGTCGATCGCCGCGGTGATCTCCCGGTGGAGGGGGAGGAGCAGGTCCCGGTAATGGTAGGGACCGACCAGATTGCCCGTCGCATGATCGGCGAGGACCACCGCATCGGCGCCGGCCCGAAGTTGGGCGTTGGCGAAAGCGATGGTGAGGGGCATCAACTGCCGGAGCATCCGCGTGACCTTCTCCGTCTCCCCGAGCCCCACCTGGAGGAGGAAATTCTGGGTCCCCGCAAGGTGGTAGGAGAGGGTCCAGGGGCCCATCACCTTGCCGATGATCCCCACCCGTCCGCCGGCCTCTCTCCGCAGGAGGGCGATCGCATCCAAGACCACGCGGAGCGAGGGCTTCTCCAAGATCGCCTCGGGAATCGTGATTGCGGAAAAATCGGCGTGGGGGGCGTTTTTCGCATCGGGCATCCTCTCCGGAGATCCCCAGTCGACTTCACAGCCGAGGGCGGCCGATTCCTGGTGGACGCTGAACTCGGGCATGACCGTATCGAAACCGGCGATCTCGTGCCCCGCCATTGCCAGGTCGGCCATGGCCCGGGGATTCAGGTGCGCTTCGGGGAAAAAGGCGCCGCAGGACTTCATCAGCTCCACACAGGCGATGGAGGTGGGGTTCCCGGCCGGCGGGCGCGCCCCGCGGCGGCCGCCGAAGAGGGCCGACATAAAGAGATGTTTGGGGGTGGCTCTCATACACTGTCCTTATAAGGTTGCAATTTTCCCGTGACGGAAATTCGGTTCCGTAAGAGTTGGTATGCTCGCGCCCCGTGCATACCGTTGCTGCCTGGCAAAGACGGATTTAGGCGGCAGTATAGGAAGAGGGCTCGTAGGTGTCAAGACAATTCAGCCGCCATCGCGTTGCCCGCCCCGGCCGGCTTCAATGGCCAAAGTGGAGGAGCTTTCATATCCGTGTGGCAAAGGATGCGGTGTTATGTTATAGACATGACGGATTTTCAACCCTCATGGGAAAAATGGACCTGTCTATCATTGTGTCGGAGAGACCGTCATGCCCGCAGAAGATATTGCCCAGCTGAAGATTGAAAAGTCGGACAAGATCACCGGCCCCAAAAGGCGCAGAAAGAAACCCTTTGTCATCGCGGCCATTGTCCTGCTGCTTCTGACGGCCGGCGGCCTGTACTTCGGCGGCGTCATTGCCCCGGCCGTCTCCGTCGATGTGACGACCGTTTCCCAAATGTACCCCTCCCAGTCGATCTCCCTGCTGAACGCCAGCGGTTACATCGTCGCCCAGCGGAAGGCCGCGGTGGCCTCCAAAGTGACGGGCCGCCTGGTGGAACTGCTCGTGGAGGAAGGGAAAAAGGTCAAACGGGGAGAGGTGATCGCCCGCATGGAAAATGCCGATGTGTCCGCCTTCCGAGACCAGACGGCGGCCAATCTGAACACGGCCCGGGCCACCCTCGAACAGATGAAGGCCGATCGGGACAACGCCCTGCAGGAGTATGAGCGCTACAAAAAGCTGGTCGCCGCCGGTTTCGTATCCCGGTCCGATTATGATGCAATGGAGACGCGCTACCGGCGGGCACTCGAAGGGGTGAAGGCGGCGGAAGCCGCCGTTCATGCCGGGGAGGCCGCACTGAAAAACGCCGATGTGGGCATCGACTACACCCTGATCCGGGCGCCCTTCGACGCCATCGTTTTGACGAAGAACGCGGACGTCGGCGACATCGTCACTCCCATCGGCGCCGCCGCCAATGCCAAGGCCGCCGTCGTGACGATTGCCGACATGAACTCCCTGCAGGTGGAGGTGGACGTCTCGGAAACCAGCATCACGTCCATCCGGGTGGGCCAGCCCTGCGACATTCAGCTGGACGCCATGCCGAACCAGCGGTTCCGCGGGGAGGTCTACACGGTTGTGCCGACCGTCGACCGCAGCAAGGCCACCGTCCTGGTCAAGGTTCGCTTTCTCGACAAGGACCCCCGAATGCTGCCGGACATGAGCGCCAAGGTCTCCTTTCTCTCCCGCAGGCTCGAACCTGCGGAACTGAAGCCGCGGCTCGCCGCCAACCAGTCGGCCCTGATCGCCAAGGGTGCCGGGACAATCGCCTATCTTCTCCTGGGGAATCGGGTCAAGGAAACGCCTGTCCGGACGGGTTTAAAGCTTGGCGATATGATGGAAATCCTGTCCGGACTCAAAGAGGGAGACCGTATCGTCATCAAGCCCCCGAAGGGATTGAAGGATGGATCGCGAATCAAAGTCGCCGAACGGTGAGCGGCCCTTCCGAACCCCTCCCCTTACTACGCCACGACCCGAGGCAACCTTCGAGAAAAGAGGCATCATAAGGATGAAGTCTTATTCATTTGTTATCGTTAATTATTTATGCTAAAAGGGGGCAAGATGGCAAATCATGAACAACAGTCAGGTTGAATCAGACATTGCGTAAGGAGGGTATATGAAGAAGATTGAATGGGGCAATTTTATTCACTCAGATCCGAGTGTCCTTTTGGGAAAACCAGTTGTAAAGGGCACAAGGCTGTCTGTTGAGTTTATTCTCGGACTCTATGCGGAAGGATGGACTGAAGATCAAATCCTCGAAAATTATCCTAATTTGACGAAAGAAAGCCTGCTGGCGTTTTTGCCTATACCCGCGAATGTATGCGTGAAGAATTCCTTCATATGCTGTCAGTATAATCCTTTTAAACCAGAAAGTACGCAAGAACCGGATGAACCCGAAAAATTGTCTCAAGCTCGAAAGGAATTGATTTGACCGAACCGAAACAACCCATCGTCGAAATCAGACACATTTACAAGTCCTATCACCGGGAAAACCTCGTCGTCCCGGTCCTGCACGATATTACCTTCGACATCGCCGACGGGGAGTTCCTGGCGCTCATGGGACCCTCCGGCTCCGGGAAAACGACCCTCCTGAACCTCCTGGCCGGCATCGACAAGGCGGACGAGGGGATGATCCGGGTGGGCGATGTGGACATCACGACCCTTTCGGAAACGGAGCTCGCCCACTGGCGCGCCAACAACGTCGGCTTCATCTTCCAGTTCTACAACCTGATCCCCGTCCTGAAGGCGGTCGAAAACGTGGAGCTGCCCCTCCATCTGACGTCTCTCTCCAAGAGGGAAAGGCGGGAGCACGCCGAAATGGCCCTGCGCATGGTGAGCCTGGACCACCGCATGGACCATTATCCCAAGGAGATGTCCGGCGGCGAGCAGCAGCGGGTGGCCATCGCCCGCGCCATCGTCACCGATCCCACGATCCTCGTCGCCGACGAGCCGACGGGGGATCTGGACCGGGTGTCGGCCGAGGAGATTCTCGCGATGATGGAGAGCCTGAACGCCAAAATGGGCAAGACCATCGTCATGGTCACCCATGACCCCCGGGCGGCCCAGCGGGCAAAGGTGCTCAGGCATTTGGACAAGGGATTCATGAACCATGATGCTTCTCAAAATCCTCTTTAGAAATGCCTTCCACAACAAGCTCCGCAGCGGCCTGACGATCCTGGGCATCACCGTGGCCATCCTGGCCTTCGGTCTGCTCAGAACGGTGATCGGCGCCTGGTATGCCGGCGTCGAGGCCGCGTCGGCCTCGCGACTCGTCACGACGAAACGCGATCTCGATCATCTTCCCGCTCCCCCTGGCCTACAACGAAAAGATCCGGCAGATCGAAGGGGTGAAGCAGGTCTCCTACGGCAACTGGTTCGGCGGCATCTACATCGACGAGAAGAATTTCTTTGCGAATTTCTGTATCGAACCGAAGACCTATCTGGCGATCTATCCGGAATTCGTGCTCACCCCTGCGGAGCAAAAGGCCTTTCTGGCCGACCGGAAGGGCTTTATAGCCGGCAGGAAACTGGCGGCGCGATTCGGCTGGAAGATCGGCGATACGGTCACCCTCAAGGGGACGATCTATCCGGGCAACTGGGATTTCGTCCTGCGGGGCCTTTACCGGGGCAGGGATGAAACGATCGACGAGACCCAGTTTCTCTTCCACTGGGATTACCTCAACGAAACCATGAAAAAGGTGTCGCCCCGGCGGGCCGATCAGGTGGGATTCTACATGATCTCCGTCGCCAGGCCGGACCTGTCGCCGGAGGTGGCGCTGGCCGTGGACAGAACCTTCAAGAACTCCCTGGCCGAGACGCTCACGGAGACGGAAAAGGCCTTCAACCAGGGGTTCATCGCCATGAGCGGGGCCATCGTCACGGCCATCCAGATGGTCTCCTTCGTCGTCATCCTGATCATCATGGCGGTCGTCGCCAACACCATGGCCATGACCACCCGGGAGCGGATCGGCGATTACGCCATCATGAAAACCATGGGATTCGGCGGCGGCGCGATCGCCGTCATGATCTTCGGCGAATCCCTCGTGATCGCCCTGACGGGCTGCATCGCGGGAATGGCCCTCACCTATCCGGCGGCCGCCGCCTTCGGCCATTCCCTCTCCACCTATTTCCCCATCTTTCTCGTCTCCGATGAGACGCTCTGGCTCGACCTCCTGGCCGCCTTTCTGATCGCCTTTTGCGCGGCGATCATCCCGACCCGCCATGCGATCCGCGTCGGCATCGCCGACGGCTTAAGGAGGATCGGATAATGGCCGTTCCCCTCTCCTACAGCATGCGGAACCTCTGGAAACGCCGGTTGACGACGAGCCTGACGGTTTCCGGGATGGCGCTCGTCGTGTTCGTTTTCGCCGCCGTCCTGATGATGGCCGAGGGTCTCCAGAAGACGCTCGTGGAGACGGGCTCCTATGACAACGTGGTCGTCTTCCGCAAGGGATCCACATCGGAGGTGATGAGCGGCATCGAGCGCCAACAGGCCTCGATCGTGGAGATGGTGCCCCAGGCGGCGATCGGTCCGGAGGGCCGGAGGCTCGTGGCCAAGGAGGTCGTGGTCCTGATCTCCCTCCCCAAGCGGGGCGACGGGAAAGGCATCGAGCCATTCCAATGTCGTCGTCCGCGGCGTCCAGGAAAACTCCATCCCCCTGAGGCCGCAGGTGAAGCTCGTCTCGGGCCGCCTCTTCCGGATGGGATCGTCGGAGGTCATCGTCGGAAACAGCATCGCCAAGGGGTTCGTGGGGGTCGGCCTCCAGGGAACCCTGGACTGGGGACAGAGGCACTGGACCGTGGTGGGCATCTTCGATGCGGGGAATACGGGATTCAGTTCCGAGATCTGGGGGGACGTGGATCAGGTGATGCAGGCCTTCCGCCGGCCCGTCTATTCGTCGCTCATTTTCAAGCTGCGGGACCCGGACTCATTTGAGGCGGCCAAAACGGCCATCGAGACGGATCCCCGGCTGACGCTGGAGGCCAAGCGGGAAACGCGATACTACCTCGATCAGTCCGAGATGATGGCAAAGTTCCTGCGGATCCTCGGGTTGTCGCTGACCATCATCTTTTCCATCGGCGCGATCATCGGGGCCATGATCACCATGTATTCCGCGGTGGCCAACCGGATCGGGGAGATCGGAACGATGCGGGCACTGGGTTTCCGCCGGCGAAGCATCCTGGCCGCATTTCTCGCGGAGTCGCTGCTTCTGGGCTTCCTCGGCGGCGCCGCGGGACTCTTCTTCGCCTCGTTCATGCAGTTCATCACCGTCTCGACGGTGAATTTTCAGACCTTCTCGGAATTGGCGTTCAAATTCACCCTCACGGCGCCCATCGTCCTTCAGGCCATGGCCTTTTCGCTCGTCATGGGCCTCATCGGCGGCGTCCTGCCCGCCCTCCGCGCCTCCCGCATGAAGATCGTCGAGGCCCTGCGGGCGGCATGAACCGCGGAGGAACTAAAGTGGTCATGGATCGCCTCACCAAGAAGGCACGCTTCCGGTCCATCCTCAGCAGATCCTCATCAAAGATCAGACCGGAATGTTATTGGAATATCCCACAACCGACGTAGAGATCCATTCCCTCGACCTTCTGAACCCAGGTCTTTTTCGGCTGCACTTTCTTGGCAACCGGGTTGGTCCAACTGTATTCCACCCAGCCGCTCTCCCTTTGACTTGGCCACGGATATCATTTCCTTAACAAAAAATTTACCGTTCGGATCCTTCACATCCAGGTGATTCTGCCCTGCGAGTTTCGGATTTCCACCGTTGGCCAACATAATACCATTGTAATCCTGGGCAATGATATACAGATCGCCTTTCACCCATTGCCCTTTGGGGTCATTGAATTCGGCTATCGCCTTGTCCTTCCCATTGGTTTTCATAAAGGCGGCGGCTTTTTCAGCCAGCGTCTTGGCTTCTTCCAGCGTCGCCGCCTGCGCCATGTATGTCGTTCCGAAAACCACCAGTGTCACTAACGCAATCCCCATCAATACTCTCTTCATTCTTTAACCTCCGTTTGTTTAGTGTTATATCTCCGTAATTCGGGTAAATCCACATCTCTGTCTCTTCGCTGTCATCCGCCTAGCCGATTGACATTTCCAGGCGGCTATCAGGCGCCGGTCAAAACCGGTCATCCTCTCCCGTCTTCTCCGGAAGAGCGGTGAGGGTCTTGCCTTTTTTCACCGGACCCTTGCGGCGGGAGGAATCCTGGAAACCGGTATGGTTTGTCCTGAACATCGCCATGGCGGCGGCCAACTCCTCAGAGCTGGCCGCATTTTGCTGCGTTACCGTGTTCATCCCCACCACCGCCTTGTTGACTTGCGATATCCCCTGGGACTGCTCCTGAGAAGCCGCCGCTATCTCCCCTACCAACACAACCACCTTCGCCGAACTCGCACCCACTTGCTTAAAGGCGCTGTTGGTCACCTCCACCAACCGTTCTCCCGCCTTCACCTTGCTGACAATATCCCCCATCAATCCGGAGGTGTTCTTGGCCGCCTCCGCCGCTCTCAAGGCCAAGTTTCTCACTTCATCCGCCACCACGGCAAACCCAGCGCCGGCTTCCCCGGCCCTGGCCGCTTCTACGGCCGCATTGAGGGCCAGCAGGTTCGTCTGGAAAGCGATCTCATCGATCGTCTTGACGATCTTCTGGGTCTGCTCACTCGCCTGGCCGATCTCGGTCATCGATTGCGTCAGCTTGTCCATCGACTCGTTCGCACTTTCCGTCATCTGCTTGGCCTGCACCATCAGCTCATTCGCCTGGGCGGTGTTTTCGGCATTCTTCCCGATCATGGCCGACATCTCCTCCAGCGAAGACGATGTCTCCTCCAAGGCCGCCGCCTGCTCCGAAGCCGCTTCGGACAGCACCTGCGAAGTGACCACCGACTGTCCGACAGCCTCTCCCATCTTCTCCCGCATCCGATTGACCGAATGGGCCAGCTCTCCAATCTCATCACTGGATGTGACGGTGATCTCCTGGGTCAAATCCCCTTCCGCGATCTTTCCAATCACGGCCACCGTTTCATGCAGAGGCGTGACGATCATTCGGCCCATCAGGATGTTCAGCAATAAAGAAATGACAATGGCAATAATCGATATTACGGCAAACTGCTTGATGACCGAATCGATACCGGCCACCGATTCATCGTACTTCGCCTTGCTCAATGTCTTTTCCAGCGTCATCAAGTCGGAGAGACTCTTATTCAAAAGCTGGAAACTATCATCGGCTTGCCCCATCAGTATCGAGGCCGTCGACGTATCGCCGGCGGTTACCATATCGATGACCTGACGGACAGCCTGGCTGTATTTCACAGCCTCGGCCAACGCCTGTTTGTAGAATCCTTTTTCTTTATCGTTTATCTTTTGGGAACCAACAATCCCCGTCATAAATCCGACGGTTTTTTCTAAAACCGTCAATTGTTCTTTGGCGAATCCTTCGACTTTCTTCTGATCATAATTGGCATTGGCCCAACCGATGATCTTATAAAAATTCACATGAACATTCGTCAAATCGATAATGACCGCGGCACATTCCTGGTAGTTGCTGAAGCGGTTATTGAAAATGTCATGGGTGGAATCCTTCTGTTTCGAAAATGCATTGAATGATAGGACGGCCAGGACAATAAGAAAGGTGATCACCACCAGAGGGGAAATCATCATCTTATAAAACATCTTCAAATTACCCATGATTCTCTTCATTTTAGATCTCCTGTTTCTCCTTTTGCGATAAGTGTGTCGTCACGTGGTTTCCCACGTTAAATCGCTATCTCAATAATTTCAGCGTGATTGAGATTTTTTTCTTATTTGACAATCTCATTATCGGCATTCTTGTGAAAAACTTGAATCGATATACCGGAGGCGCTTTTACACGTTTACCTCCTTTTTGCTTTGTTGTTTGCGCATGATATGTGCCAGTTTTGTACGGCACGTGGCTAATATCTATTCTGTTGTTTTCATATGAGAGCACGACAACGCCTCTGTTTCGAGAATATACCCACCCGACCACACCGTCGGTGGTAATGACAATCCAATAGGCATCATTAGGGGTTGATCCAAATGTTCAAGTGGCTTATGCTGCTGATGTCTTTTATAGCTTTTACGGAAAAGGA
>CAWJHT010000068.1:0-37899 GCA_963842685.1 uncultured delta proteobacterium
TTTGAAGAAGACCTCATTCAACTGCCGGCAGGCCTCTGCAAGAACCCCGACCGTCGTTTCGATTCCGTGCCGTTCGAGGGCCTGAATGCCTTTTCCGGAGACCTTTGGATTGGGATCGGCGGTCCCGACGACGACGCGACCGGGACGGCAGGCGATCAGTGCGTCGACACAGGGGGGAGTCCTGCCGTAATGGCTGCATGGTTCGAGGGTGATATAGAAAGTTGCCCCCGCGATCGGTTCCGTCGCATTTTCTATGGCGTTGATCTCGGCATGGTTCTCACCGCAGCGGCGGTGGTACCCTTCCGCGATGATCCGGCCGTCCCGGACGATGACGGCGCCGACCATCGGATTCGGGCTGACGTACCCTTCCCCTTTCCGGGCCAACCGGAGCGCCAAGCGCATGAAGCGCTCATCCGTCGAAATGGTTTTTCTTTCTGCCATGACCTGCTTATAACACGTACAGTCGGGATGGCAACTTTTTTTCTGACCGCTTTGAGCGCGACAACGGAGCATGATGGTCTTATTTTATTTCAGAGAGGAAGGAAATAGGTTCTGGATGTTTTCATAAGTTTTTCGTGAGTGAAAACACCAGAGGGTTTTCTTGTTGTGATCCTTTTTATAAATATGCTATGAGTGCGACACCGATTGCCGTACCGAAAGGAGAAATGATATGAAGGGCGTCGTCTTAGCAGGAGGCTTGGGGACGAGGATGTATCCCCTGACCAAGGTGACCAACAAACATCTGCTGCCGATCTACAACAAACCGATGATCTATTATCCCATCCGGACCCTGGTAAACGCCGGGATCGATGAGATCCTGATCGTGACCGGCGGGAACAGTGCCGGCGATTTTCTCCGTCTTTTGGGAAACGGAAAAGAATTCGGTCTCCGCCACCTGAACTACACCTATCAGGAAGGGGAGGGGGGATCGCCGCCGCGCTCAGTCTCGCCGAATATTTCAGTGACAATGACAAGATCGTCGTCATCCTGGGCGACAATATCATCGAGAGAAACATCTGCTCGGCGGTGGAATCATTCCGGGCGCAGAAAGAGGGGGCCCGCATCCTGCTCAAGGAAGTGACTGATCCCCAGCGTTTCGGAGTACCGGTCTTCGCGGGTGAGAAGATCGTCCGTGTCGATGAGAAACCGTCTGCCCCCGCCTCCAACTATGCCGTCATCGGTATTTACATGTACGATCACAGGGTGTTCGATTTCATCAAGACGCTCAAGCCCTCGGAGAGGGGGGAACTGGAGATCACCGACGTCAACAACTTTTACATCCGTGAGGGAAAGATCGCCTGGGACATCCTCGATGGATGGTGGACCGACGCGGGGACCTTCGATTCCCTCCAGTATGCGGGCAACATGGTGGCAAAGACGGGGGCGAACAAACTCTGACGGCTTTGTGAAAGACAAATTAAAAAGAAGTGAGGGGAATAGAGAGGAGAGGCGATGATCGAAGGGGTGCTGATCAAGAAATTGAAGGTGATAGCCGACGAGCGGGGACGACTGATGGAAATTCTCCGCGCTGATGATGAAATGTTTACCTGTTTCGGTCAGGTGTACATGACGACGGCCTATCCGGGTGTGGTCAAGGGGTGGCACTATCACAAGAAACAGTCCGATAACATGGCGGTCGTCCGGGGGATGATGAAGATCGTCCTGTATGACAGCCGGGAAGGATCGAAGACCTTCGGCGAGGTCAATGAATTCTTCGCGGGTGTCCATAACCCGATCCTCGTCCATATCCCGCCCCTGGTTTTTCACGGCTTCAAGTGCATTTCCCAGGAAGAGGCGATCGTCGTGAATACACCGACGGACAGTTACAACTACCGGGAGCCGGATGAGTTTCGGGTCCATCCCCACGAGAACGATATCCCCTATGACTGGGAGCGGAAGGACGGCTGATGGACGGTCAGTTTTCCGGTGTATGGAGCGGCATGTTCCCGTCGGTGTGGTTCACAGTGATCTTTACTCTGATCGGCGCCGCCGTGGGGAGTTTTCTCAATGTCTGCATCAGGCCGGATTCCCGAGGGCATTTCCATCGTTTCCCCTTCATCCCGCTGTCCTCAATGCGGCCATCCCATCCGTTTTTATGACAACATCCCCGTCATCAGTTACCTCTTCCTCTCGGGAAAGTGCCGGGACTGCCGGGGAAGGATCTCCTTCCGCTATCCGCTGGTCGAGCTTGTCACCGCGGTCTTTGCCTGGCTTCTCTTCCGGAAATACGGACTGACTCCGGCCTATCCGGCCGTTTTCATCTTTGTCTGCACACTGATCGTCATCACGTTCATCGACATCGATCGGCAGATCATCCCCCATGTCCTTACCCTGATCGGTATCCCGTTGTTTGCCCTTCTGGCCGTCTTATTCATGGGACTTACCGCCGTAGACTCATTTCTCGGTATCATGATCGGGGCGGGCGTCCTCTACTTTGTGGCTGTTTATTATGAAGCGCTGACGGGCAGGGAAGGGATGGGGGGTGGGGATGTGAATCTCCTTGCCATGTTAGGGGCCTTTCTTGGCTGGAAATCCCTCCTGTTCATACTCCTGGTCAGTTCGCTCATCGGAGCCGTTGTAGGAATAGCGGTGATGCTGATCAAAGGCAAGGACATGCGGTATGCAATCCCCTTCGGCCCCTTTCTCTGTGCGGCGGCCATATTCTACCTCTTTTTCGGGGACTGATCTGACCGGACTTTTCCTTTCCTTCCGGATATGAGGGTTTTTGTCATATCCGAGTGTTCATCGGATGCGCCGTTTCAGGCGGGCCAGATCCAGGATCGTGATCCGGTTCCGTGAGGTCTGGACCAATCCCTTCTTGCGCAAGGACATTCAACTCCTTGTTTACGCTTTCCCGTCGTCGCACCGATCATGCCGGCCAGTTCCAATTGCGTGATGCATAGGGGAGGGGGGGCTCCTTCCTCTGTCGCAGACACTGTCGCAGAGTTCCACAAGCTTTCTCGCCAATCGATGCGAGATCTGAAGGAAGTAGGCCTCCGTCAGCAGATCATCGGTCTTTCGGAGACGTCGGGATAAGGCGCAGAGAATGGCCCGAAGAGCGCTCTCCTTATGCATGAGGAAAGAAAAGAAATTTTCCCTGTCAAGGAAGTGCAGCTCCGTGTCCTCTGTGGCCTCGGCGTTTGCGGAGCGCGGCTGCCCGTCGAGGAGCGCCATCTCGCCGAAGAATTCACCCGCTCCCAGGAGCGCCAAGGTGATCTCGTTCCCCTGCCGAGTCGATGCGAAGATCCTGATCTGACCGTGGATGATGATGTAAAGGGCATTCCCCGGCTCCCCTCTGCGGAAAAGGGTGCTTCCCTTCGGGATTGACTGACGGTCGATCCTTTCTGCCAGGCTGCTGCGGTCTTCGTCCCCGAGAGACGCAAAAATGGGGATTTGACTGAGAACGTCCGCTGGATTCATAGGGAGCCGCCTCTTTCCTCACAAAGTCTGCCGTTGCGGTGGGGGTGCCTCTTATGGCCGGACTTTAAATATGATTTTATCGCAGTTGCCGCCCATAGTCAAACGTCATCCGTTCAATCCCCCTTGCGCTGCGAATGTGAAGAGAATCACACAGAATATCGGTTTTAGAGGGGTGGTTTCTATTGACAAAAGGATTTCATTGCCCTTATCATGCAGCCGTGGCCACTTTATTTCTGAAAACATTGGAGAAAAACGGATTTCCCCTGCTGAATCAGGTGATCGTCATGACGATCGTGTCGGCCATTGCTAGATCCTGATTTCCTGCGTGGAGGACTCCCCTTCAGGTGGCGCAACGGCAATTGGTTTAACGAGTGAGCGGTGTTGAGTCATGCGGATCAATAGAGGAAATGGTTTCACACTGATCGAGTTGCTTGTCGTTGTCGCGATCATTGGGATTTTGTCGGCCATTGCCTTCCCCAGCTTCCAGACCTACATGGGCAAGAGCAGGTTAAACGGAGCGGCCAGAATGATCATGTCGGATCTCATGGCGGCAAGGATGAAGGCCATCAAGGTGAACCGTGATGTGCAGGTGGATTTTTCCACGGGCGGCGGTGGTCAGTACACTCTTGATGTCGGTCAGGCGGAGGCCGTGACGAAGAACATTCAGAATCATTATTCAGGTGTGACTGTGCAATCGACCATCAGCCACCGTCACTTTTCATCCTACGGGAAGGGCGGGGGCGATTAATCCCACGATTACTGTGAACCATTCGTTCGGAAATAGGACAATCACGATAAGCACCGCCGGCCGAGTGAAAATCAGCTAGGGATCCAATCGGGGGATGGGAAAATGGCCGGCTTTATCGTTAACAGGAAAGGGAGAAATCATGATGGTCCATAAACAGCAGGATGGATTTACATTGATTGAAGTGCTCATCTCCATCAGCCTGCTCACCATTGCCCTCCTGGGCCTATGCGGCGCCACGGTCATGGCGATGAAGGGGAACTCGCTCAGCCAGATGTCGACCAAGGCGACGATCATGGCCAAAGACAAAATAGAGGGTCTGAAAAATCTTAATTATACACAGATTACGGGCGGGGCGGATACACCGGAGGCAAACTACACCAGGCAATGGACCGTCACGACCGTCACGCCTGACGTGCCATCCCAGGCGATACATACAAAACCGTTGCCGTCACTGTTTCCTGGACATGGCAGGGTTTGGCCCGCAATGTCACATTGAACACGATCATCACAAAATAGGATTTGCTTATGAACGATACGACGCTCAAACACATGAAGGCTTCGAAGCCTCGCGAAAAAGGGATGGCCCTGATTGTCGTTCTGCTTTTGGTGACTGTCTTTACGGTCTTGGGATCGACCGCCATGCTGGCGACTTCGACGGATTTGCAGATCAGCAGCAATTATCGCATGAGCGAGCAGGCCCTGTATGCCGCCGAGGCCGGCGCCGAGTATGGTCTCAACCGGTTGCGCGCCGCACTGGCGATATTGAACGGTGAAGGCTCCTTGGGCAGCGTCGTTCCGCCTGCCCTTAGCGGCTTTACCTTTGAAAATACAGGTTCCTTCCGGATAAGTGATCCCGCTGCTGATGATCCCCCCACTGAGAAACAGGTCACGGGAAATTTTGCAGGCTTGACGGCATACTGTCGGACGTATACTCTCACCTCTGCTGTGCTCAAAACCAACACCAACGCGAGGGCTACCGTGGTGTATGACGTGGAAGATCAGCTCATCCCCCTGTTCCAATTCGGGATCTTCTATCACAACGATCTGGAGATGCTGCCGGGCGCCAACATGACTTTTTCCGGCGGCCGCATCCATTCCAATCATGATATTTACATGAGCACGAGTGCGACGCTCACGGTGAACTCCATGATCACCACCGCCGGTGATATTTTACACAAAAGAAAGAATACGGGTGTTACGGAAGCCGGTGCCGTGCAAATTCGGGATGCCGCCGGGGCCTTACCATAACCTGACGCTTGACAGTGAGACGGATCCCAACTGGCAGGCTAACGCACTGGCCGACTGGAACGGGAGAGTCAAATCAGAGGTGCACGGTATCCAGAGCATCAATCTCCCTTTGCCGGAGGGCAGTCAACCGATCGACATCCTCGGCACGGGTTCGGGGAGCCTCTATGAAAAGTCGGGATTGAGAATCATCGACGGCGTGGCCAAGGACAAGAACGGCAATACGATCGATCTGACTGCGGGCGGCACTTTGACCAATCCGATATCGACGATATCGTCGGCTTTTTACGACGGAAGAGAGGCAAAGAGGATGGGGGTCGTGCAGGTGGATATCGGAGTTCTCAAGAATAACACCGTCGCCATGGCTGCCCTCAATGATCCTCCCGCGGGCGGTGAAGCCGGTATCCTCTACGTTTCCTCGACTTCTGGCTCACCTCGACCAATCCGGCGGTTCGTCTGGTCAACGGCGGAACCCTCCCCACCTTCCCGATGGCAGACGCGGACTTTCCGTCACGACGAACAATCCTCTCTACGTCAAGGGAGATTACAATACCTACAACGGAGGAGGGGCAGCCGGGATCTACGCCGACGCCGTGACGGTGCTTTCCAATAGCTGGTCGGATGCCAACGCCGCCGGCACCACCCTCTCGCCTCTCAGCACTCGTGTCGCTTCCACGACGACGGTCAATGCCGCCATCATGGCCGGGAATAAGGACACGGCGGGGACCCAGTACAGCGGCGGCGTCGAAAATTTTATGCGTTTTTTGGAAACCTGGTCGGGAAAGACTCTGA
Source organism: uncultured delta proteobacterium (assembly GCA_963842685.1). Lineage (GTDB taxonomy): Bacteria > Desulfobacterota > Syntrophia > Syntrophales > UBA5619 > JAKAFS01. The sequence goes on from CAWJHT010000068.1 coordinate 6,206, forward strand.
ACTATGCCGGATCGCTGACCTGTCTGTGGCAGAGCCAGCAGGCCACGGGGAACTGGCCCGGTACAGGGACCGTTTACAATCCTCCGACCAGAAACTGGCAGTACGGCATGACGCTGGCCAATCTGCCGCCGGGGACGCCGCGCGTCAGAAACGTGCAAAGGACCGCTTGGCGTCAGGCGCTCAATTGAAGAAAGCTGTCCGTGTTAGGCTGCTGACTATGAAAGAAAAAAATAGTGAACAAGGCTTTACGCTGATTGAACTTCTGCTTGCCATGTTGATCGGGCTGGTGGTGTTGATCTCTACCTACGGCCTTTTTACGTTTCAGAGCAGACATTTCAGCATGCAGGAACAAAAGGCGGAGATGCTGCAGAACGCCAGAGCGGGACTGGACCTCATGACGCGGGAAATCCTTATGGCCGGTTACAATCCTAATACCACAGGCGGCCTTTTACCGTGTACGGGAACAAATAATGCGACCAATACCCCCTGCGTCGGAATTACCTCTGCCGCCGCCTCTACTCTCAGCTTTTCGTCCGACCTTGATGGAGACGGCAGCCTAACGGCAGATAGCACAAATCCCAATGAGAATATCACGTTCGATGTCTACACCTCCGGAGGAAAACCTTCTTTGGGTCGAACATCGAATGGTTCGAAACAACCGGTCGTAGAAAATATCTCCGCTCTTTCGTTTACCTACCTGGATGCAAATAACAGCGCCACGACCAATCTGGCCCTGGTCAAGAAGATACGGGTTTCCATCACGGCCCAAACGGCCAAACCCAATGTGAATCAGACCTATCCGACGATCGTGTTGTCGTCGGATATCGTACCGAGAAATCTCAACAATTGATTTTGCGCTTTATTTTCGTTTCGTCTGTGCATATGAGTTATCCCTTGATGGGATACCCTTGCGCGGAGGAAACCGGGAAGTCTTAAAGGCCTAAAATGCCTTGACTTCAAATCCGTATCAGGATAGTGTGCTTGCCAGAACCGTACTGGGAATTGGCTGTTTAGGGGGATTTGATCATGGGGACTGATAAAAAGTACTGTTTGATTTGCGCTTGGCGTGAGAACTGTCAGAAGAGGTTCAGTGTCGTCACCGATTCTTCGGGTTGTGTCCGCTGCACCGATTATTCGCGCGATCTTTCCATCAAGGACAGAGATATCGCCGAAGCGGAAAAGGCGTGCCGGGAAAATTAGGCTTGTCTTCTGTCCCTCCGGACTAACGTATCAGAGAAAGCTTATTACCTGCCTTAAAGGCAATGGGTTGGCCTTGCGGCCAACTTTTTTCGTATTGAGGAAAGGCCATTCATGAAACAGGCTTTGGTTGCGCTTTTGGAAAGATCGATTCAATCGGCAATCGCTGCCGGTCTGCTGTCCGCGGCAGTACCTCCCCGTATTGAAGTGGAATGGACAAAGGATCCCAGTCACGGGGATTATGCCTCCAACGTGGCGATGATCCTTGCCTCCCAGAATAGAAGAAATCCTCGTGAAATTGCAAAAATCCTTTCGGAAAGGATCGATGATTCCGGGCAGGTTCTGGAAAAGGTGGAGATAGCCGGTCCAGGTTTCCTGAATTTTTTCATCCGGGAAGGCTGCTGGTCCTCGTTCCTGAAAATCGTGGACGGCGAAGGAGACCGATACGGATCAGCGCAGTTCGGAAAGGGCCGGCGTATCCAGGTGGAGTTCGTCAGCGCCAATCCCACGGGGCCTCTTCATATCGGTCACGCACGGGGCGCCGTTGTGGGCGATGTCATGGCGAACATCCTTGCGGCCGTCGGCTATGACGTCTTCAGGGAATATTATATCAATGACGCGGGAAACCAGATGAACAATCTGGGGAAATCCATTCTCCTGCGTTACCGGGAACTCCTGGGCCGGACGGAGGACTTTCCCGAGGGATGCTACAAAGGGGATTACATCCGGGACCTGGCTGCGGAACTGCTGAAACGGGATGGAGAGCGCTATCTCGATATGGATGAGGAAGAGGCGATTCCCCTATTGACAGCCTATGCCGGGGGTGCGATCCTCGAAGGGATCAAGGAGGATCTTCTGGCCTTCGGCGTCGTTTTCGACCTCTATTTCAGCGAACGGGAGCTCTATCGGGAAGACGGCGTGGGGTCACTCCTCCGGACGCTTCAGGAGAAGGATTTCATCTATAGTGAGGGGAATGCCCTCTGGTTTCGAACGACCGCCTTCGGGGACGAGAAGGATCGGGTTGTCGTCAGGCAGAATGGGGATCCGACCTACTTTGCAGCCGACATTGCCTATCATCAGAACAAGTTTCTCCGGGGATTCGAGACGGTCATCGACATCTGGGGCGCCGACCACCACGGTTATATCCCCCGGATGTCGGCTGCCGTGCAGGCCCTGGGATATGAGAAGGATGCCCTGAAGGTGATTCTCGTTCAGCTGGTCAACCTCCTGCGGGATGGAAAACCCGTGGCGATGTCGACGCGCTCCGGCGAGTTTGACACCCTCCGCCAGGTCGTCGATGAGGTGGGGAAAGACGCGGCCCGTTATAATTTCCTCATGCGGCGTTCCGACAGCCATCTCGATTTCGATCTGGAATTGGCCAAACGGCAGTCCAACGAAAATCCCGTCTACTATGTCCAGTACGCCTATGCCCGGATCTGCAGCATCATCCGAATGGCGGACGAGCGAGGGTTTGCGCCGCCTCCTTATGACAAGGCGGAGCTTGGTCTCCTGAAACTGCCGGAGGAGATTGATCTCATCAAGGCGATCACCCGTTTTCCCGAGGTGGTGGAGGGGGCGGCGCGGACGCTGGAACCGCACCGTCTGACCTTCTACCTGAATGATATTGCGGCATTATTTCACAGCTATTACAATAAAAATAAAGTCATTTCCGATGACGGCGCCCTTACAGGGGCGAGGTTGTTTCTGGTCAAGACCGTACGGACCGTCCTGAAAAATGCCCTGACCATGCTGGGGGTATCCACTCCGGAAAAAATGTAGCAGAGACGTTTAAAACCATGACATTGAAAAACAGGCGCATATTTGAACTCAGGTTGGGCAAGCTGGGGCTGCTCCTGTTTGTCAGCGGGATGTCCCTCCTGCTCTTCTCCAGTTTCCTGATCGGCGTCATCGTCGGCAAGCACATGGAGGCCTATCCGGAGCGTTATTCTTCGGGACTTACAGAGCTGATCCGTGACCGTCTGCTGACTGCCCCGACGAAGGCTCGGGGAAAGGATGCCCAGGTGGTCAAGGATGAGAAATTCGGCCTGACGTTTTACGAAACACTGGGGGGGGATAAAGGGGCCACCGCGGCTGGAAGCCGGATCGGTGATGCAAAAAACAAAAATTCCGAGGCGCCCGCCGGGCAGATCGCTCCAGCTGCAAATCAGCCGAAGAAAGAAGTGCCGGCGTCGATTTCCGGAGATGCTGTGAGCAAAACCACACCCATGGGTCCCTCGGATGAAAGCGGTCTGCAGAAGCAGCCCCCTTTGGCCGAAGGGCCGGCCGGAGAGTCCGGTGTGCAGAAACCGCCGTGTCGCCGGTTCCGTCGACACAGAAAGCGAAGGCGGCGGTGCAGGCCGAGACAGGGCGCTTCGAGATCCAGGCGGCCGCCTACCGTGAGAAGCAGCAGGCCGAACAACTGGTAAAGAGGTTAAAGGCTTTCGGATTTTCGCCCCATGTCGTGATGAAGGATCTCCCCGGCAAGGGGAGATGGTTTCGCGTGATCGTGGGTGGTTTCGAAAGCCGGGAAAAGGCGAAGGAGACTGCCGATCAGATGGCCGGTAAGATCCGCGGATTGAACTGCGTGATTCGCGCCTCCGGAAATAATGGAAACTGAACAAGAGAAGAGCGATGACGAGAGCGGAGAATGTTTGAGAATCTGACCGAAAAGCTGGACGGTATCTTCAGGAAACTGAAGGGGCGGGGACGTCTCGATGAGGAGAATATCCAGTCGGCTCTGAAGGAGATCCGCATGGCCCTGCTCGAGGCCGATGTGAATTTCCGTGTGGTGCGCGATTTCATCGAGGACATCCGGAAGAGGGCCGTCGGTCAGGAGGTCCTGGACAGCATCACCCCCGGACAGCAGGTGGTAAAGATCGTCCATGATCGCCTGATCGAACTGATGGGCGGTGTGAGCAGCCAATTGAAGTTCGGCAGCCGCATCCCGGCGCCGATCATGCTGGCCGGTCTTCAGGGATGCGGAAAAACGACGACTGCGGTCAAGCTGGCGCGCCTTGTGGCCGCTCAGGGAAAAAGGGTCTATCTGGTTTCCGCGGACGTTTACCGTCCTGCCGCCATGGAGCAGTTGAAGGTGCTCGGGAAGCAGATCGGCGCCGGAATTTTCGATGCGGCGGGTTCGGAGGACCCGGTCGCGATCTGCGTGCAGGCCGTCGAGGAGGCGAGGCGGAACGGTTATGAGGTCATCATCGTCGATACGGCGGGCAGGCTGGCCATCGATGCGGAGATGATGGATGAGCTCAAGAGGATCAAGGCGCTGATCAATCCCTCGGAGATCCTCTTCGTGGCGGATGCCATGACGGGACAGGATGCGGTGAATGTGGCGGGCCGTTTCGATGAACTCCTGGGGATCGACGGCGTGATCATGACCAAGATGGACGGTGACGCCCGCGGCGGCGCGGCCCTGTCGCTCAAGGCGGTCATCGGCAAGCCCATCAAGTTTGTCGGCGTCGGCGAAAAGATCGACGCCCTGGAGGTCTTCCATCCCGAACGCATGGCCTCCCGGATCCTTGGCATGGGCGATGTCCTGACCCTCGTGGAGAAGGCCCGGGCCGCGATGGACGAGGAGGACGCACGGGAACTGGAACAGAAGATCCGGAAGAATGAGTTTACCCTTGCTGATTTCCGGAACCAGTTGACCCAGATCAGGAAGATGGGATCGCTTCAGGATATCCTCGGCATGATCCCGGGGATGAAAAAGATAAAGGCGCTCAAGGAGATGACGCCGGATGAAGGCGAGCTTGTCCGTATCGCGGCGATCATCGATTCCATGACCATCAAGGAGCGCCGGAATCATCTGCTCATCGACGGAAGCCGGCGCAAGAGGATCGCCCGGGGCAGCGGGACGACGGTTCAGGACGTCAACCGCCTGCTGAAGAATTACTCCGAAATGCGAAAAATGATGAAGCGGATGACCAAAGGGGGGATAAAATCCCTTCGAAGGGGCAATTTCCCCTTTTAATGAATAAAAAGATATGTTATATAACTCGATCTATAAAAAAATTACTATTCAGGAGGTGATCAATACAGAGGATGGCGGTAAAAATGAGATTGACACGGATAGGTGCAAAAGGCAAACCCAGCTACCGGGTGGTGGTGGCCAATTCCGAGTCCCCAAGGGATGGAAAATTTTTGGAAATCCTGGGAAATTACAATCCCGGGAAGAACCCCGCAGAAGTGATCCTGAAAGAGGATCGCGTCCGGGAGTGGCTTTCGAAGGGTGCCAAACCGACGTTAACGGTATCTCAGTTGCTTGAAAAGAAGGGGATCAGGGTTTAACTTTTTCAGGAACTCTGGAGGTTGTGGTGATGAAAGAGTTGATCAAGTACATGGCTCAAGCTTTGGTGGATAACCCCGATATGGTCGAGGTCTCCGAAATTGTGGGGGAGCAGACTTCCGTTATTGAACTGAGGGTTGCTAAGGAAGACCTGGGAAAGGTGATCGGCAAGCAGGGTAGAACGGCCAAGGCGATGAGGACCATCCTGAGTGCGGCGTCAACAAAGATTCGCAAACGGTCCGTTCTCGAAATCATCGAATGATTCTCCCATGGAGCTCCTTGAAATAGGCAGGATTATCCGTTCTCACGGCCTTGACAGGTCGTATGAAGGTCCTGTCGTATCTTGAATCGCAGGATGTGCTGGACGACCTTTCAGAGGTGTTGGTCGGCCGGAGCGTTCAGGAGGCCGCGATGTTTCCACTCGACTGCCGTGCAGACCGGGAAGGGAATTTTTCATTCTGAAACTCGGGGGAATCGAGGACAAGGATGCGGCTTCCAGGCTTGTGGGATCATTCTGTCTGGATGCCTTCCGCAAAAAATGAAGAAACTCCCCGATGGCGAGTATTACTGGCATGACATCATCGGGCTTGAGGTCGTTACGGAAGAGGGTCAGATCCTCGGCAGGATCGAATCCGTTTTTCCGACGGGGAGCAACGATGTCTATGTCTGCCGGGGAAACGGAAAGGAGATCCTGCTGCCCGCCATCGACGACGTCGTCCGGAAGATCGATATGGATCATGGAATGATGGTGGTCACGGCTGCTGAAGGGGCTTGCGGACTCATGATCCGGTTTGATATCCTGACCATCTTCCCGGAGATGTTCACGTCTTTCTGCGGGTGCAGTCTCCTGAAGAAGGCCCTGGACAAAGGGTTGATCGCCATTCAGCTGCATGATATCCGGAGCTATGCCGAGGACAAGCACCACATGACCGACGATGCCCCTTATGGCGGCGGGGGCGGCATGGTCATGAAAGTAGAGCCGATCGACCGGGCTCTCCTGTCCATTCCGATGGTGGCGGATGCGGTGCCGATCATCCTGCTGACACCGCAGGGCGAGCGTTTCTCCCAGAAAATGGCGGAGGAATTGGCTGCCTATCCGCAACTTGTTTTTGTCTGCGGGCATTATGAGGGGGTGGACGAGCGGGTGCGGGCAAAGCTGGTCAACCGCGAGATTTCCATCGGCGATTATGTCCTGACGGGGGGCGAGCTGTCGGCCATGGTTTTGGTGGACGCCGTTTCCCGGCTGGTTCCGGGGGTGCTTGGGAAATAGTGATTCTGCCGGGGAGGACTCTTTTTCCATGGGACTCCTGGAATATCCCCACTACACGCGGCCCGCGGAATATCGGGGCTGGAAGGTCCCCGAAGTGCTCCTCTCAGGGAATCACCGGGAAATCGAGTTATGGCGCAGGCGGCAATCTCTGCTGCGGACGCACAAGAGGAGACCGGATCTCCTGACGGGAATGGAATTGACGGAGCAGGAGAAAAAATGGCTGACCGAGGGATTTGAATAACCGTCATATAACAAATAGAAAATATACAGTACGGGATTACAGAAGGAGTTTAGTGTTATGAATGTCATGGAAATGATTGGAAAGAGAACAGATGCGGGGAGATATCCCCGATTTCAAAACGGGCGATACCATCAAGGTCTTTGTCCGGATTGTGGAAGGTCAGAAGCAGCGGATTCAGGCCTTTGAAGGGGTCGTTATCCGCCGGAGAAGCGGTGATGTACGGTCCAATTTCACCGTTCGGAAGATCTCCTATGGGGTCGGTGTGGAAAGAACCTTTCCGCTCCATTCCCCCGCCATCGATCGGATCGAAGTGGTCACCCGCGGTAAGGTCAGACGTTCCCGTCTGTACTATCTGCGCAGCCTCAGAGGCAAGCAGGCCAGGATCAAAGAAGCCGGAAAGTAGGACACCTTCCGGCCGGATTTGTAAAGGCGACAGCCGCGACAGGCAGTAGAGCAAGGGTGCAGTGATGAATGCAGCCCGGGAAATGAGCGCTTTCGAACGCGCTGCCCGCGGGCGGGGCTGTCGGCTTATCGCCGGGATAGACGAGGCGGGCCGCGGACCGCTGGCGGGTCCGGTCATTGCCGCCGCTGTGATCCTGCCGCCGGATTATGAATATCCCGGGATCAATGATTCGAAGAAACTCTCCTCACGACAGAGGGAGAGACTCTACGAGGTCATCGAGCGGGATGCGGTCGCGATCGGTATCGGCGTCGTCGAGGCGCCGGTGATCGATGCGGTGAACATCCTGCAGGCGACGCTCGCCGCCATGAAGGAGGCGGTCCTCAGCCTTTCCCCCCTCCCGATTATCTCCTCATCGACGGTCTGAACCGGATATCGGTTGCCATTCCTCAGGAAACGATCGTTCGCGGCGATGGACGGAGCATCTCTGTGGCCTCGGCGTCCATCGTGGCGAAGGTTTCGCGGGATCGGATTATGGAGATGTATCACCGGCAGTTTCCTCAGTACAATTTTCTCAGAAATAAGGGATACGGAACGCGAGAGCATCGGGAGGCAATCCTCAAATACGGACGCTGCAAGATTCACCGGAGTTCTTTCCGGCTTTCCGAAATCGATGATCTGCAGATCAATGTCCAATTGGGATTTTGAGGGGTCATGACCCCTCATGTAAAAGGCCATGTCGCTCACGGGAAAACGCACGGGGAAAAAAGGGGAGGAACTGGCGGCGGCGTATCTTGCCGAAACCGGTTACCGCATCATCGAGCGTAATTACCGATGCTGCTTCGGAGAGATCGATATCGTCGCCTGGGAGGGTGACACCCTGGTCTTTGCCGAGGTCAAGAGCCGGCGCACCGAAGCATACGGGGCCCCGCAGCTCGCCGTGGGTCGCGAAAAGCAGGATAAAATCTCCAGAATAGCGCTCAATTATCTTTCCGAAAAACACCTGCGCCACCATCCGGCGCGGTTTGATGTGGTGGCGGTGAAGCTGTTGCCGGCTGGAACCAGTATCGAGCTCATCCGCGACGCTTTCGAACTCTCGTACGGGTAAATAGTAAACCACGCCTCTCGGGGACGTTTATCTAGTTTTTGAAGGTACTCAGAAGGAATAGAAATGCACGACGGTCTGCCGGATTCCCGGCAGACCGTTCTGTCTGGGGAGATGGAACGCCAGACTCCATCAGAAGTGAGTCAGGGGCGGCTTACCGACCGGGTAAACGTTAAAGCCGATGGTAAAACAGCAGCGATGGTCCAGTACGTTCCGGCCGTCAAAGATAAAGGCGGGTTGCATCATGGTTTCGTAAATCTTCCGGAAGTCGAGATTCCGGTAGATGTCCCACTCGGTGAGGATCGCGATGGCATGGCAGCCCTTCGCGGCAAGGGTGGGATCTTCGACATAACTGATATGACCCTCGAGGCCGGCAAGGTCCTTTCGGGCGTTCTTCAGTGCCTGCGGGTCGGAGATGACGATCTCGGCTCGCTCCTCGAGGAGCCTGCGGGCGATGAAGATCGCAGGACTCTCCCTGGTGTCCCCCGTGTTTGCCTTGAAGGCGAAACCCCATAGACAGATCTTCTTTCCTGCCAGCGTGTTGAACATCGCCCCGAGCATGTTCCGGATAAAACGCTCCTGCTGATAGCGGTTGATCTTGACGACTCTCTCCCAGTAATCGGCGATTTCCTCGAGACCGTAATGCCGGCAGAGGTAGACGAGATTCATGATGTCCTTCTGGAAGCAAGAGCCTCCGAAACCGATGCTGGCGTTAAGGAAGCGGGAACCGATCCGGCTGTCCATTCCGACGGCGCGAGCGACCTCCGTGACATCCGCCTCCGCCTTTTCGCAGAGGGCGGAGATGGCATTGATCGACGAGATTCTCTGGGCGAGAAAGGCATTGGAGACCAGTTTGGAAAGTTCGCTGCTCCAGATATTGGAGGTGAGGATCTTCTCCCGCGGGACCCAGCCGGCGTAGATCTCCGTCAGGGTCTCCCGGGCCTTCAGCCCGCTTTCCGTTTCCCGTGATCCGATGAGAATCCGATCAGGCTGTTCGAGGTCGCGAACCGCCGTTCCTTCGGCCAGGAACTCGGGGTTGGAGAGGACATCGAAACAGATGCCGTTTTCCCGGCAGTTGAGGATCCTTTCCATGGCCAGAGCGGTCTTCACCGGCAGGGTGCTCTTCTCGATGACGATCTTGGAGGATTCCGAGAACTCGAGGATCTGCCTGGCGGTCTTTTCCCAGTACTGGAGATCGGCGGCCATTCCCGCTCCGAGACCGAAGGTTTTGGTCGGCGTGTTCACGCTGACGAAGATGATGTCGTTCTCCCGGATGCCCGTTTCGATATCGGTGCTGAAGAAGAGATTTCTCCCGCGCGTCGCTGCGATGAGTCTGTCCAGCCCCGGCTCGTAGATGGGGAGATCGTCGGAGTTCCAGGCCGCAATCCGTTCGGGATTGATGTCCACCACCGTCACCCGGCAGTGGGGGCATTTGTAGGCGATCATGGCCATGGTCGGGCCGCCGACATATCCGGCTCCGATGCAGAGAATCTTCTTTTCGAAGGTCATAGCGTCCTCATGAATTGGCTATTTCAAAGCACCTGTTGAAAGTAAGCGATCGTCTTTTCCAGCCCTTCCTCGAGCGGCACCCGGGGCTCCCAGCCGATCTTTTCCCTGGCCAGGGTGATATCAGGCCGTCGCTGGACCGGATCGTCCTGGGGAAGCGGTAAAAAGACGATCCGGGAGGCGGAGCCGGTCATCCGGATCACCATTCTGGCCAGTTCCAGGATCGTGAATTCCCGTCGGGGTGCCGAGGTTTACGGGACCGGTAAAATCCTTCTCTGAGTTCATCATCCGGATCAGGCCTTCGACCAGATCGTCTACGTAACAGAAGGAGCGGGTCTGTTCTCCCTGACCGTAGACGGTGATCTCTTCCCCTCTGAGGGCCTGAACGATAAAGTTGCTGACGACGCGTCCGTCGGAGACGGCCATCCGTGGTCCATAGGTATTAAAAATTCTCACGATTTTCACGTCAACATGGTTCTGGCGACGGTAGTCCATCATCAGGCACTCGGCGGCCCGCTTTCCCTCGTCGTAGCAGCTCCTGATCCCGATCGGATTGACCCGTCCCCAGTAATCTTCCCTTTGGGGGTGGATCTCCGGATCACCGTACACTTCCGAGGTGGATGCCTGAAGGATCGTGGCCTTCACCCGTTTGGCGAGCCCCAATGTGTTGATTGCGCCCATGACACTGGTTTTGATCGTCTTGATGGGGTTGTACTGATAATGAACGGGAGAGGCCGGACAGGCGAGGTTGTATATCTGATCCACTTCCAGATAGATGGGATTGATGATGTCGTGACGGATGCATTCAAAGTGCTTATTTCCCAGAAGGTGGCGGATATTGTCCTTGCTTCCGGTAAAAAAGTTGTCGAGACACAGGACCTCATGTCCCTCGAAGAGCAGCCGTTCGCAGAGATGCGAACCGATAAAACCGGCGCCGCCGGTGATAAGAATCCGTTTCATTAATGTTAATTCCTCATAATCAGTCGTAAATTCGACGAGGAGCTCTGCCCTAAGTGAAGTGACTCCCCCGTAAATCTGTTTTTCTGGTATTTTTCATATCGTCCTGCTATAAAACATATAAGGATTTTATCTGTCAATCACTTTATCACTCCTGCTAGAATAGAAGAGGAGTATTGTTTATTCTTTATGGGGAAAAAACGTCATCACAGCCGGGATGGAAATCCAGGACGGGCAGATCTGCGAACCAAGACCTAGTCGCAGAAAAACCTGCGGTGCATCCGGAGAACGATGGGCATGGGCCGGCGGGGACGCTGTATGTGGTTGCCACCCCGATCGGAAACCTGGAGGATATCACGATTCGGGCGATCCGGATTCTCAAAGAGGTTCGACTGATTGCAGCAGAGGATACACGCCATACGCGGATTCTTCTCGACAAGTATCAGATCTCGACTCCTCTGACGAGTCTTTATGATCAGAATGAAACGAAAAAAAGCGGTTCAATTCTCGCGAGATTGCAAAAAGGAGAAGATGTTGCTTATGTCTCGGATGCGGGAACACCGGGGATCTCCGATCCCGGCTATATCCTGGTCAGGAAAGCGATCTCCCTGGGCATCCGGGTGGTGCCGGTTCCGGGATCATCGGCGCTGATTGCTGCCCTCAGCGTTTCCGGCCTGCCGATGGACAGCTTTGTTTTTCTCGGCTTTCTGCCGGCAAAGCAGGCCCGACGCAGACAGCTTTTGGCCTCCCTTAAACAGGAAGAAAGGACCCTCGTTTTTTATGAATCGCCGCGCCGGTTGTTGTCCTCCCTGCAGGATATCGATGAATTGTTAGGGGAGAGAGAGGTGGTCGTATCAAGGGAAATGACCAAAATTTATGAGGAGTTTCTGAGAGGACCGGCCGGCAGTTTGATCACCGATCTGGGAGAGGGTACGATCAGGGGGGAGGTGACTCTGATCGTTGCGGGCTGCTCCGGGGGGGCGCCGGAATATTCCGATGAGGATCTTCACCTTTGTTTTCAGCAGGTGCGGCGGCGGAAGGAGAGGAACTCTCAGTCCGGGATATGGCGGACAGGATTGCACAGGAGACCGGGGTTTCCCGGAGACGGATCTACCGTCTCCTACTATCGTCCTTGAACTGTTTTCTGAGATGTGATAACGGACGACGGTCAAATAGACATTCTCGAGAGCAGGGGAATTCGTTGTAACAACCGCCGTTTTTGAAGAGGGACTGAGGGGGACGATCATGACCGTGATGGAAGAATTGTCCGGGGGAGACGGGAAGGGGATCATGATGATCGAAGGGCGTGTACTTAAACCGCAAGATATCATTCATGATTTGCTTGATGTGCTGGAGGATTCATCCGGTTTTCCCGGACGCAAGGCCTTCCGGGCAGGGGAGCCGGCCGCGAAAGGATTTACGATCTTGTGGATGTCGTCGAGAAAAAGCCACGGATGGCGTTTGTCGATACGGGGCTGCATGAAGAGATCATGAAGCGGGCTTCGGAAATCGCAGAAAAGGTCGCACGGGAGGTCATCCCCGCTGTTGCCGAGCGTGTCATCCGCGAGGAGATTGAAAAACTGAAAAAGAGTGGATGAAGGATTACCCGATGCCGGTATTCATTTTTTTTCTGTTTGCGGTCATGATCTTCTGTCCTTCAGCTTTCTCCGGGTGAGGAAAGGGGAAGGACCCAGGTCTTCGAAACGGAAGGAATTTCAGCGGTTATCGGTTCTGATCTTGCCCGTGCGAGGGATGGCGCCATTCGGGATGCACTGCAGAAGGCGGTCATGCGGGTGACGGGACAGTGGCTCACCCCGCAGGATGCGGAACGAAAATACGAGATACTCAGGGAACGGATCTATGATCGGGCGGAAGAATTTACTCAGGATTTCAGGATCCTTTTCGAAATATCCGATCAGGACATCTATTCCGTGACGGTCCGGGCGACAGTCTTTTCGGACAGGATCAGAAAAGACCTTCAGGAACTCGGCCTCATCAATCCCCCTGTGCAAAATCCTTCGGTGACCCGGATTTTCCTGACGATCCGGGGAATCCGTACCTACAGCGATTATATCCGCTTGCGAGGAATGCTGAAGGAACGTATACCAGGGATTCGAGAGGCTGTCCCCCGGGAGGCGTCATGGGGGTTGGCCCGTTTTGATATTGCGGCGGAAGGAACGGTCGCGGCTGCAGCCGAGCGGCTTAGGGAGAAGTTGGCGGCGGATATTCAGCATCAGGATGATCGATTCCTGGAGCTCAATCTGAGGTGAACAGGTAGATGATGATCATGTTGAAAATATTCCGACTGTTATTGTTATTGTTGGTCCTGCCGGTCTTTGTCGGCTGTGCTGCAAAGATTCCCCATGTGATCATATCCGATTTCGACAAAAGAGGAACGAGGCTGATCGCTGTCATGCCCATCAAAAACAGCTCGTCCGATCCGAAGTCTGCAGAGATGCTGCGGGCCAAACTGGTCGAAGAACTCTATTTTAAAGGTTATCCCAGGATTCCGTTGAGAGTGATCGATGAGAAGATAGCCGGAGTGTCCTTCGTCGGCAGCGGAGGAAAGGTCTCTCCGCAAACGGTCGGCGAAATGCTGAAAGTCGATGCGGTTCTGTACCCAACCCTCAACGAAAGCCGGATGGGCAGCAGCATCCTCTCTGCTTCGACGGTTGCGGAAGCCGAATTTGAGCTGTTCAGCGCAAAAACGGGAGAGAGCCTCTGGCGTGTACGGCACAGGGCGGTTTACCGTAATTATGGATTTCACACGTAAACATCTGGAACTGAAATCTTCACGCGTCTATGAGCCGGCGATTCAGGAGGTGGTCACCCGGGCATTGGAGACCCTGCCGGATGGTCCGGATGCCGGCGGTTCCTGAGCGATTTGTTTATGCGGAAAAATATGGACAAGGAGATCCATTCTAATGTTCGGCGTTCTTCAGTTTTACGAAGGCATGAAATCTGATACCGTTGAGAACTGAAGCATGAATATCCCGAATCTTCTGACGCTGCTGAGAATTATTTTGGTTCCGGTCATTGTCATCCTTCTCATCCAGGGTTTATTCCTCAAGGCTCTGATCGTCTTCATCGTGGCAGCCCTTTCCGATGTCCTCGATGGATTCCTCGCCAGGATCCTGCACCAGCAGACCGCTCTCGGGGCTTATCTCGATCCGATCGCCGACAAGGCGCTTCTGGCCAGTTCCTTTGTGACACTATCGGTCCTGCACGTCATTCCAGGGTGGCTGACGGTGATCGTCATCAGCCGCGACGTCATCATTCTTCTCGGCATCTCCGTGCTTTCCATCATGTCGATTTCAGTAAAAATCCGCCCGACTTTCGTCAGCAAGATCACGACGGCCTTGCAGTTGAGCACGGTCCTGATGGTTCTTTCCGACCGATGTATCCCCGGTTCTTTCCATGAAATCTGGCAGACGGCCCTCTTCTGGTTAACCGCCTTTTTTACCATTATTTCCGGCCTGGATTACATGATGAGAGGCCAGAAACTCATCAATCAGGACATAAAAAAGTGATATTTGCCTTGACATCACTATATTTTCTTGTTAGATGTAGCACCCTTTTCCGAGGAGAGGAACTTCTGTAGGCACGTAGCTCAGTGGGAGAGCGCCATCCTGACGCGGTGGATGTCCAGGGTTCAAATCCCTGCGTGCCTACCATTATTGAAATAAGGGTGTCCTCTTGACAAAGAGGTAAGGGACAGGTGTGTTGGATCTGTTGTGGGCGGCAGGTATTGATGAGGGCATCATCGCAGTGTGCTGATGCCCTTTCTTCGTAGGAATCGTGAAATGGTTGAGCAGATAAGGATAATCCTGCCGGATGGAAATGAGGCATTCGTATCGGTCCGGGATGACGGTGAAAGAAATCCTGGCCGGCTGGAATGAGACGAAGCTCGCGTCGACTGTGGCGGCGAAAGTGAACGGAGCGCCGGTTGATCTGGGTCACATTCCTGACTGGCGATGCCGCTATAGATCTGATTGATGCGGCGTCGCCGGAGGGACTTTCGATCCTTCGCCACAGCATGGCCCATGTCATGGCACAGGCGGTACAGGACTCCTTCCCCGGCGTTCAGGTGAGCATCGGCCCTTCCATCGAAGACGGTTTCTATTACGATTTTGAATATGGCGAGAGTTTCACGCTGCAGGATCTTGATCGGATCGAATCCCGGATGAGGGAGATCGCCGCGGCGGATTATCCTTTCGAACGCCGTGAGGTGAGTCGTGAAGAGGCCGTCGATCTCTTCAGGAACAAAGGTGAGCGCTACAAGGTCGAGCTGCTCAACGACCTGCCGGCGGATATAAAGACAGTCAGCCTTTACACCCAGAATGGCTACGTCGATCTTTGCCGCGGGCCTCATTGCCCGTCGACGGGGATGATCCGGGCTTTCAAACTCCTCAATGTGGCCGGCGCTTACTGGCGGGGCGACGAGCGCAACAAGATGCTCCAGCGTATTTACGGAACCGGCTTTGCGACGCAAGAGGCGCTCGACTGAACATCTGCAGCTTCTGGAAGAGGCGAAAAAGAGGGACCATCGCCGTCTCGGCAGGGAACTGGATCTTTTCCAGCTCAGCGACGAGGCGGGCCCCGGGCTCGTCATCTTCCATCCCAAGGGGGCCCTGCTTCGGACGATCATCGAGGACTGGGAGAAGAAAGAACACCTCAAACGGGGCTATGACCTGGTCATCGGACCGCAGATCCTCAAGGTGGACCTCTGGAAGCAGTCCGGGCACTTCGATCATTACCGTGAAAATATGTACTTCACTGAGGTGGATGAGCAGACCTACGGGATCAAACCCATGAACTGCCTCTCCCACATGCTGATCTACAAATCGAAGCTCCGTTCCTATCGCGATCTGCCGTTGCGCTATTTCGAACTGGGAACGGTTCACCGCCATGAAAAGGCGGGAGTGCTGCACGGCCTTATGCGGGTGCGCCAGTTTACGCAGGATGATGCCCACATCCTCTGCACCCCGGAGCAGCTCAACAGCGAGATCCGGGCGATCGCCGATTTCGTCGGTTATGCGATGGGTATCTTTGGATTTACGTATGAGGTGGAGCTCTCCACCCGTCCGGAGAATTCCATCGGTTCCGATGCGGACTGGGAACTTGCCACAACCGCCCTGGAAGGAGCGCTCAAGGACAACGGCATGACTTATGAAGTCAACGCAGGCGACGGCGCCTTTTACGGACCGAAGATCGACTTCAAGCTGAAGGACGCCCTGAAGCGGAAGTGGCAGTGTGCGACGATCCAGTGCGATTTTACCCTGCCGGAGCGTTTCGACCTGAGTTACGTCGGCGAGGATGGTGAGAAGCACCGTCCGGTCATGCTCCACAGGGTGATCCTGGGCGCCATTGAACGGTTCATGGGAGTGCTCATCGAGCACCATGCGGGGGCCTTTCCTCTTTGGCTGTCGCCGGTGCAGGCTGTTTTGGTGACTGTGACCGAGAAACATATCCCCTTCGGGGAGGAGGTCCGGAGACGACTCCTCGCGGCGGGCATTCGTGTGGAAGGTGATTTCCGTAATGAAAAACTGGGCTACAAGATCCGCGAGGCGCAGATGCAGAAAACACCCTACATGCTGGTGATCGGTGATCGGGAAGTGGCCTCCGGTCAGGTTTCTCCGCGGCAGCGGGATGGGCAGAATCTCGGTTCCATCGGTGTGGAGGCGTTCATTGCCCTTGTCCGCGAACAGTGTGCGCCAGTTCAAGTAGCATTTTAGACGTCTGGAGGTGACCTATAGCTAAGGATTTAAGGATCAACCGTGAGATCAGGGCTGCGTCGGTTCGAGTGATCAATATGGACGGGGAGCAGTTGGGGGTCATTACTCTGACGGAGGCCCTTGCCGAGGCGGCCAAGGCGGGTCTCGATCTGGTGGAAGTGTCGCCCACGGCGGCGCCGCCGGTCTGCAGGATCATGGATTATGGAAAATTCAGATACCAGCAGAGCAAGAAGGTTCAGGTCTCCAAGAAGAGCCAGACGGTCATTCAGGTCAAGGAGATCCGCCTCAGACCCAAGACGGAGGAACATGATCTGGAGGTCAAGATCAAGCATATCAGAAAGTTTCTTGATCAGCACAACAAGGTGAAGATCTCCATGATGTTCAGGGGGCGTGAGATCGCCTATACCGACATCGGCAGGAAGATCATGGAGGACCTTAAAAATACCCTTGCCGATGGATGCGTGATCGATCAGCAGCCGAAACTGGAAGGGCGAAACATGATCATGATCATTTCGCCAAAGAAATAAAAAGGGTGTCCAGGAAAGCGGGAGTATCGGGATGGTGGTCATTCCCGGATCAGCAGTGTTCAACATGCCTGAACCGACAGAGGTTCAGTATCTTTACGACAGGGGTGATGGAATGCCAAAGATAAAAACACATCGGGGTGCGGCGAAGCGGTTTTCCGTAACGGGAACGGGTAAAATCAGGAGGAGCAGGGCCAATACCAGCCATATCCTGACGCCGAAAACGACCAAACGGAAGAGACAGCTGAGGAAATCGGTTATTCTCGATAAGACGAATGAAAAGGCGATCAGAAAACTGATCCCGTATCTGTAATCAGACAGAATATATTTAGAGAAATCAATGAGATGAGGAGAAAAAAGCAATGCCGAGGGTAAAGAGAAGCGTGACGGCTCACAAGAAGAGAAGAAAGATCCTGAAGGCGGCAAAGGGATTTTTCCTTTCCAGGAGCAAGTTGCTGAGGACGGCTACGGAGGCCGTGAACCACGCGATGGCTTACGCCTACCGGGACAGGAAGGTCAGAAAAAGGGATTTCCGGAAGCTGTGGATCACCCGTATCAGCGCCGCCGCGCGCCTGAACGATATCTCCTACAGCCGCCTGATCGACGGTATGCACAAGGCGGGTGTCGAGATCGACCGGAAGGTCCTCTCCGAGCTGGCCATTCACGATCCCCGTGGATTTTCCGAAATCGTGACCATCGCAAAGGGTGATCGGACGGCATGACGGGAGAGCTGACGGCGCTTCGGGAACAGGCGGAGGCCGAGCTCCGGAAAGCCGGAACGGAAGAGGAACTCCTGACCATCCGTACCCGTTATCTCGGCAGGAAGGGTCTGCTGACGGGGTTGTTGCGCAATATCGGCAATGTGCCCCCCGAAGAGAGACCCGAATTCGGCAAGCGCTGTAATGAAGTCAAGGAGGATCTCTCCGCCCGGATCGATCAGCTTCTTGCCGGGATGGCAGTCCTCAAAAAGAGAAGAAGCTCTCCTCCGCGAAAGGATCGATGTCACGCTTCCCGGCAGAGGCGTCCGTCACGGCAGTCTCCATCCGGTGACACAGGTGCGGGAGGAGATTTGCCGGATCTTTGCCGGTCTTGGATTTTCGGTTGTGGAAGGGCCGGAAGTCGAACTGGATTACTACAATTTCGAAGCCCTGAACATCCCCAAGGACCATCCGGCGCGGGACATGCAGGACACCTTCTATATAGAAGACAACATCGTCCTGCGCACCCATACCTCCCCGGTCCAGGTCCGGATCATGGAAAAGACCAAGCCGCCGGTGAGGATCCTCTCCCCGGGCCGCGTCTATCGCCGGGATTCGGACATCTCGCATACCCCCATGTTTCATCAGATCGAAGGCCTTCTCGTGGACAGGGGTGTCACCTTCGGCGATCTGAAGGGGGTCCTGACCGCTTTTCTCAAGCAGGTGTTCGGCGAGGAGACGGCGCTTCGGTTCCGTCCCAGTTTCTTTCCCTTCACCGAGCCGAGTGCAGAGGTCGATATCCGGTGCGTCATGTGCAGCGGCCGGGGGTGCCGGGTCTGCGGCCAGAGCGGTTGGCTGGAAATCCTGGGGTCCGGGATGGTTGATCCCGAGGTGTTCAAGAACGTCGGTTATGATCCGGAAGAATTCACCGGTTTTGCCTTCGGTCTCGGTCTGGAGAGGATCGCGATGCTGAAATTCGGGATCTCGGATATCCGTCTCTTTTTTGAAAATGATATGAGATTCCTCGAACAGTTTTAAAGGTTTCGGAAAAAAGCCCCTATGTTAGTCAGTCTGAAATGGCTAAGAGATTACGTGGATGTGGATGTGCCGGCGGCGGAACTGGCGGAACGGCTGACCATGGCCGGTCTGGAGGTGGACGCCCTCAATCTGAAAGGGACTCTGCCTTCCGCGGCGTCCGGGTGGCCAGGATCCTTTCTCTCAAACCCCATCCCGATGCCGATCATTTGTCCCTCTGTGAAGTCACAACCGGCGACTCGATCTATCCGATCGTCTGCGGCGCCAAGAACATCCGCGTCGGCGATACCGTCCCTCTGGCCCTTGTCGGGGCGACCCTCCCCGGTGATTTAGTCATCAGGAGTTCACGTATCAGGGGCGAGGCCTCCGAGGGGATGCTCTGTTCCGAGGAGGAACTGGGGATCGGCGCCGACGCTTCGGGGATTATGATCCTCCCGCCCGATCTTCCCTTGGGTGGAGAACTGGGAGATGTCCTCGATCTGGGGGATACCGTTCTCGATATCGGCGTGACCCCTAACCGGGCCGATTGCCTCTCCATCGTCGGAGTGGCCCGCGAATGGGCGGCCATTGCCGGAAAGAAACTGCGTTATCCCGCCACGGATGTCATCGAGAGCAATGAGGACATCCGAGAGATCACCTCCGTCTCCATTCTCGATTCCGATCTCTGTCCCCGTTATACGGCGAGGATCATCAAGAATGTCCGGATCGGGCCTTCCCCTTTATGGATCAGACAAAGGCTGGAGGCGGTCGGACTTCGTCCCATCAACAATATCGTGGATGTGACCAACTTCGTCATGATGGAACTGGGCCAGCCCCTGCATGCCTTCGATTTTCGTTTCCTGGAGGAAGGGCGGATCGTGGTCCGCAGGTCGCGGGAGGGTGAACAGTTCATTTCCCTCGACGGGAAAGAACGGATACTGCAAGCCGACACGCTGCTGATCTGCGACGGCGTAAAGCCGGTGGCCATCGGCGGGGTCATGGGAGGTCTCAATTCGGAGATCCAGCCGGATACGGAGGTGATCCTCCTCGAGAGCGCCTATTTCAATCCCTCTTCCATCCGCAAAACCTCACGTGAGCTTGCTATGGGGACCGACGCCGCCTTCCGGTTCGAGCGGGGTATAGATCCGGAGGGGGTGATCCGGGCGCTCAACCGGGCAGCCCGCCTCATCGCGGAGGTTTCCGGAGGGACTCTTTGCAAGGGGGTGATCGATCAGTATCCACAGAAAATCCGGACAGCGAAAGGGATTCCTTTGCGAATCGGGCGTGTGAACGATATTCTCGGTATTGTCGTCCCCGCGGAAGAGATCATTCGCACCCTTGAGAGTCTGGAGATGACGGTGGAACCGGCAGGCGAAGGACGATTCGCGGTCACCCCACCCGACCTGTCGCGTCGATATCGCCCGGGAAATCGATCTTATCGAGGAGATCGTCAGGCTGTATGGATACGACCGTGTGCCGGCGACCCTTCCCGGCGTATCGGTGAGCACCGGAATCAGTGACGGGAAGAGGTCGGTCGAAGGGCGCCTCCGGGACATCATGACCGGTGCGGGCTATACGGAGGTGATCAACTACAGCTTCATTTCTCCTCACGCCGTTGATCAACTCGGCCTTGGAGAGGCGGATGAGCGGCGCAGCCATCTCCCTATCCGGAATCCGCTGACGGAAGAACAGGCGGTCCTGCGTACCACAATGACTTACAGCCTCCTGCTCAACGCGAAGAGAAACGCCGATTGCGGCCGCTTCGATCTGAAGATCTTCGAGATGGGCAAGACTTTCATCCGGCGCGGGGAAGGAGAGTTGCCCCTGGAGCAGAACCGCATGGCCTGTCTCATCACGGGACTCCGTTACGAAGACCGCTGGCATTCTCAGGACTTGCATGCAGATTTCTACGATCTGAAGGGGTGCATCGAGAATATGCTGGATGTGCTTCGGATTCCCTCGCCGTCGTTCAGATCCGGCATTCATGAAGCCATCCTGCATCCGGGGAAATCCTGCGGCGTGTTCAGTGGGGAGAAAAGGATCGGCTTATTGGGCGAGATTCATCCGGATCTCCTGGTACGCCTCGATCTGACGGGTCCGATCCTGGTATGTGAACTGGATCTGGATTTCCTGGCGGCCCATTTTTCCGCAAAGGCGCCCTTCCTCAGCATTCCCCGATTTCCATCAAGTTCGCGGGATGTGGCCTTTCTTGTCACGTCGTGAGCTGGAAGCGCGAGATGTGCTCCGGCCGGCGGAAGATTCCAATGAAGAATTACTTGAAAAAGTTCAAATTTTTGATGTATATGAAGGCGTAAATGTCCCTGCGGGGATGAAGAGTCTGGGAGTGAGGTTTTCCTATCGCTGCGCGGATCGGACATTGACGGATGATGAAGTCAATGAGGTCCATGCGAGGATCGTTCAGAAGATCGTCCATGCGACAGGGGGATCAATCAGATAGAGGATAGACCAATCTGGCAATAACGGAGGAGGCAAGAAATGACAAAGATCGATATCATTCAGGACGTGTATGAAAAACTGGGTTTTTCGAAGAAGGATTCGGCGCGGATCGTCGAGTCGGTCTTCGATATCATCAAGGACAGCCTGACGAAGGGAGAGAAGATCAAGATTTCCGGATTCGGAAATTTTGTGGTCAAGGAGAAGAAATCCCGGCGGGGCAGAAATCCCCAGACCGGTGATGAGATCGCCATCTCTGCCCGCAGGGTACTGACGTTCAAGTCCAGCCAAGTTCTTCGCAAGGCGCTCAACGACTGATTCGAAGCCGCTTGATGAGCGCGGTGAACGAAACGCCAAGGACTGTGTCACGTAAGGACATCATGCATGATGTTGGGATCTGATTATGGATGGGTCGATTCCCGATAAGCGTTATTTCCGGATCGGCGAAGTCGGCAGGCTGTTGAATGTTCAACCTTATGTCGTCCGATACTGGGAATCCGAATTCAAAACTGTCCGACCGATCCGCACCCGATCCGATCAGCGACTCTACCGGCGAAAGGATGTAGAGGAACTGTTGCTGATCAGAAAGCTCCTCTATGAGGAAAATTTCACTATCCACGGTGCCAGAAAACAGCTCCGGAAGATACGAGATGAGGAGCCGGATACTGCACCCCTCACTGCCATGGGGCAGGAAGAACTGCTTGCAGAAATAGAGAAAGGCTTACAGCAGATCAGAGAAATCGTCAGCTGAACCGGACGCTCTTGAAATAAGACTGCAAAACCCATGATGTGCATAAAAAGGCCGATAAGAAACCACCCGGTTTCCCATCGGCCTTTTTCGTTACCGGTCGGTCTGGCTCCGTCCTCGTCACTACCGCCGGCTACCCGCCGGTGGAGAGCCGGGTGAGCGCATCCGTCCCTTTGGCTACTTCTTGTTTGCCCGTTTGGATGCCTTCAACGGATTGATTTTCTGAGTCGCTTCCTTGACCTCGACTTTGAGGTGGGTTGCCGTCGGGCATTTCCCCGTCCGCCATTTCCCGGCCGGATCCGGATACACCCGGCAATACTTTCCCGTTGCGCACTCGATGACCTTACCGCATCCTTCACACTTATCGATGATCGTAAGGCAGCTGCCGCCGTTGAATCCGCAACCCTTCTTGGCCATGAAGCCGCACTCGATGCCGCTTTTTATGGTTTGACAAATCATGCTTCTCTCCTCTTTATATTGATGGGGAAACAAACCCCTAAAAAAACCGACCCGCTTACAAACCATGTTCATGGCCAAGTCGGGTCGGTGATTCCCTTTCCTCAAAGGCGTGCCTTGCTATCAAAATACGGATGGGTTGTCAAGTAAAAAATGCGTTAAAATGCACATGATCATATATGGCCGAAATCGCAAAAAAATTCCTTCCGGAAGAGGGCGAATGAATTGACTTCATGTGCCATTCATGTTAGGTCAACGCCATCAATCGCGCTGGACGGCAGAAGGCCGATCCGAAAAACGTGCGGCGCCTCCGGCTTGCGATGATCTTCCCGGAGAGGGCGTATTTTTGTGAAAAGATCGGTTCTGATCAATATTTTCTTACGTTCACTGACCATTCAGGCTTCTTTCAACTTCAAAAGGATGCAGAACCTGGGGTTCGCCTTTGCCATGCTGCCGCTGCTCCGCAAACATGAACCACAACGGATCGTGGATTCGCTCACCAGTCATTTGCAGATGTTCAATACCCATCCTTATCTTACTGCGGCGGTCATCGGCTCCGTCGTGAGGCTTGAGGAGGATGGCGACACGCTGGAAGCGGATCATCTGAGGAAAGCCGTCATGGGGCCTTATGCGGCGATTGGGGATTCCTTCTTCTGGGGGGCGTTGCGGTTATTTTCAGCCGTTGGAGCTGTAATCCTTGCTCATCAAGGTTTTCTACTGGCGCCGCTGGTTTTTTTGCTGCTCTATAATCCGGCCCATGTATGGGTCAGGCTAAGGGGCTTTTTCGAAGGTTACCGTCAAGGCAGCCACAGTATAAATTTTATCAGAGGGTTAGACCTTCCCGGATTGACCGGAAGAATTCGGTTACTCTCCCTGACTCTAACCGGCATACTGGCGGCCGTGGTTGTGGAAATGGCATACAGTCCTCTGGATTCTCTGCCGGAAATTCCGGCGAAGGCGGCGGCGTTGACTCTGATTCTTGTGTGCTTTCTGGGTATCCACAGAGGAATGTCACCGCTGATGATCCTCTATGGAATGACATTCTTGTGCATGGTGCTGTCCATTTGATATGGTAGAAATAAGGACATTTGAGATAACGAATCGTCTGGGGATACATGCTCGAGTAGCCGCCAAACTGGTCGAAACAGCCAATCGCTTCCAAGCGGATATTTTTTTGGAAAAAGACGGGATAGCGGTCAACGGGCGGAGCATCTTGGGCATACTCACGCTCTTCTGCCCGCAAGGGAGCCGATTGACGATTTCTGCTCAGGGTATCGACGCAAAAGAGGCGATGGCGGCTTTTACCGGGCTGATCGCGGAGAAATTCGGGGAAACGTGACGGGGCGCGGCCCTTATAATCGTTCGCCGATCTACGATAACAGGGGATTACATGGTTGACGATGATCTGAAAAAAACGTTTGTCATTAAGGGAATTGGTGTCTCTCCGGGAGTCGTCATCGGTAAGGCCTATCTTTTCGACCGATTCGATGCACAGATCCCCTTCTATAAACTGAGCGATCCGGGCCTAATCGAAGAGGAGATCCAGCGTTTCCGAAAGGCGCTTCGGGAATCGGAGAAGCAACTCCTCGACCTGAAAAGCAGACTGAGCGACCTGGGCGGAGGGATGGACCCGCTCTATATCATCGATGTCCATATCATGATCCTGAAGGATCGGAAATTCGTCGACCAGACGATCCAGAATATCCGGGAGATGTCTGTCAATGCCGAATGGGCTGTCCGGATGACCGTCGACAAATACCGGGATATCTTCGACCGTATGGAGGACGACTACCTCCGGGGGCGAATCAGCGATATCCAATATGCCGGACAGCGGATCATGGCGAATCTTGCCGGGAAAAAACGGGCGGTTCTCGATATGGGGGAAAGGGTCGTCATCATTGCCACGGATCTGTCTCCCGCCGATACGGCTCAGATGAAAATCGACAGCGTGCTCGGATTCGCCACGGATATCGGAGGAAAGACCTCCCATACGGCGATCGTGGCCCGTTCGCTTGAGATCCCCGCCGTTGTGGGTCTGGTGAGCATTACCCGGGATGTCCGGACCAATGATGATATCATTATCGATGGCTCCGCCGGTGTCGTCATCGTCCACCCCGATCCGGAGGTGCGCAAGCGTTACGAAGACAAAGAAAAGACTCTATGAGGCCGCCCAGGATGATCTCCTGGATTACGCCCATCTTCCGGCGGTGACAAAGGACCACCATAGCGTGGAGATCGGCGGCAACATCGAATTCGTCGAAGAGATCCCCTCCGCCATCGCCCATGGCGCGGACGGGATCGGACTATACCGGACGGAATTCATCTACATCAACCGGGAAAAGCCTCCCAGCGAGGAGGATCACCTCGCCAGCTACCGTTCAGTGGTCGGCGTCAAGGGCCTTTCCTGGTCGACGATCCGTACTTTCGATCTGGGCGGCGACAAGTTTTACCCGGATAAAAAGACCTCTCGCGAACTGAACCCCCAACTGGGACTTCGGGCCATACGTTTCTGCCTGAAGGAGGTGGAGCTCTTCAAGGTCCAGCTTCGGGCGATTCTCCGGGCGAGTGTTCAGGGGAAGCTCCGGATCATGTTTCCGATGATATCGGGTATCGAGGAGATCCGTGACCGCCAAGCGGATTTTTTTCGAGGTGAAGGATGAGCTGCTGGCCAAAGGGGAGCCGGTGGGAAAGGATATCGAAATAGGTGTCATGATCGAAGTCCCTTCGGCGGTGATCGTTGCCGCGGAACTGGCCAAGGAAGTGGATTTCTTCAGTATCGGAACCAATGATCTCATTCAGTACGTCCTGGCGATCGACCGGATCAATGAACGGGTCACGTACCTGTATGAACCCCTCCATCCGGCGGTACTGCGCCTGATCAAGCAGGTCGTGGAAGTGGGTCACAAGGCGGGGATCAGGGTGGCGATGTGCGGAGAGATGGCGGGAGAGCCGGCCTATGCCATGATCCTGCTGGGATTGGAACTGGATGAGCTTAGCATGAATCCTCTGGCCATCCCCCGTGTGAAGAAGATCATTCGGGGGTCCACACTGAAGGAGTCCAAGGCCCTCCTGAACAAGGTGATTACCCTTTCCTCCACCGCGGAGATTCAGGCCTGTGTCGATGCGGCCATGCGGAAACACTTCCCGGAGGAATTTCCGGTGAACGGTCAGTGACCACATGAGGGGTTGAGACAACATGCCCATCCTGGCGACCATCAGATCATGGACGACGGAGATCGGAGTCTATCATGTGGGGAGTCTCTACAGAGAGGACAATTTCCTCCTCTACTGGCTGGTCCGGAAGGTGCTTTCCAAGGTCCGGATTTCCGATGAGACGGCGCAAGGGCTGAAGTCGCTTTCGGAGAAGGGGGTGGTCGTCTATGCCCTGAAAAACAAAAGTCAGCTCAACAGCCTGATCCTCCGCGAGCTCTGCGTAAGAAATGGAATCCCCCAGCCGGTTTACTGTCACGGCATCAATATGATCACCTGGCAGCCCTTTCGCATGTCCCTCCGCGTGATCCTCTCCCATCTTTTCCGGCGAATCTTCAAAAAGGCGACCATCGATGCCGCACGGACCGATTATCTGAAAGAACTCGTGCGGGACAGGAAGAGTGCGATCATCCATCTCGGAGAGTCCGAACTCTTTGAAAATCCCTTTGTAGAGGAGACGCTCTTTCAGCTGATGGAGGTGCAGGCGACCTCTCCGGTGCCGATCTATCTCTGTCCGGAATTGATTACCTACGGGCGCAGAAGGGAGAAGGAAAAGGAAAGCCTGATCAACATCCTCTTCGGCCAAAGCGATGCGACCGATCCCTTGCGGCGGGTCATCACCTTCCTTCGGTATTCCAACAAGGCTTCCGTGATCTCCGCCGAGCCGGTCAACCTTGCCGAGTTCATCAAGACGGGTGAGGGGCTCTCCCGGGAAGAGCTCGTCCGGCAGCTCCGCGGGGAGCTGATCGACCGAATCGATGAAGAGAAGGCGACGATCGTGGGGCCGCTCCTGAAATCCAGGGAAGAGATTATCGGGATGGTCCTTCGGGACAGAGGGCTCGTGGCCTTCATGCAAGAGACGGCGGAGAAGGCGAAAAAGGCCAAGCGGGATTTCAACGCCGTCCGGAAGGAGGCAAGAAAATATCTGGATGAGATCGCCTCCGATTACAGTGAGATCTTCGTCGAGATCTGGGAAAGGTGCTCGAGCTGGCTTTGGAACAACATCTACGACGGCGTGGTGGTCGATGTGGAAGGCATTGCGAAGATCAGAAACGTCTCCAAGAAGATGCCCTTTGTCATCATCCCCTGCCACCGGAGCCATATCGATTATCTCCTGCTTTCCTACATCTTCTACAAGAACAACATCCAGATGCCGTTCGTGGCGGCCGGGACCAACCTTTCCTTCTTCCCGATGGGATACATCTTCCGGAAATCGGGCGCATTCTTCCTGCGGCGGAGCTTCAAGGGAAACGATCTCTATGCCGAGGTCTTTGCCAAGTACATCAAGGTTCTTCTGAAGGAGGGGTTGCCTCTGGAATTCTTCATCGAAGGGGGGCGCAGCCGGACGGGGAAGATGGTGATGCCCAAGTACGGACATCCTCTCCATGATCATCCAGGCCTATCAGGAAAAGGCCTGTGAGGATCTGGCGGCGATCCCCGTCTATATCGGATATGACCGGGTGATCGAAGAAAAGTCCTATCTCCAGGAGCTCGGCGGCGCTCCCGAAGGAGAAGGAAAAAGCGACGGAGATGATCAAGAGCAGCAGGCTGCTCCGGAAACGGTACGGTCGCGTTTACATGAACGTCGGGGAACCGATCCTGCTGAAATCCTACCTGGCGGCCCAGGGAAAACCCCTGGAGGAGATGACGGTCGACGAGAGGCAGAGCCTCTATCGCCGGATCGGCTATACGATCGTCCGGGCGATCAACAAGGTGTCGGTGGTCACCCCTTTTGCGCTGACGGCTGTGGGTCTGCTCTGTTACGACCGAAGGGGGATCTCCCTGGGAGAGCTCAGAGAGGTCCTGGTCTTGTTTCAGGATTATCTCGCTTTCCGCAAGGTCTCCTTCGCCATGACCTTCGCCGACCGGGAGAAGGCGGTCGGCGAGGCCTTGCACCTCTTCAATCAGTCGGGGCTCATCTCCCGAATGGGGGCGGAAGAGGAGGAAGAGGAGGTCGAGGAGATCGTTTATTCGCTCGATGACGACAAGCGGATGAACCTCGAGTACTATAAGAACACGATCCTCCACTATTTTCTCCCGGTGAGCTTTGTGGCGACCTCCATTCTGACGAGTTCGGAGGATATGGTCCCCATCAACCGGATCAACGACGACTACTCCTTTTTCAAACGCCTCTTCCGGCATGAATTCATTTTTGACGATCAGAAAAACGATCTGGATGAGGTCGGGGAGGTTCTTGCCTATCTGCGCGACCGAGGGATGATCGCCGGTTTCGATAAAAATGAGAAGGCCTGGATCGAGGTGAAGGGGAGGGGCCGGACCAACCTGCACCCCTTTGCGGGTCTTATCCACAATTACATGGAATCATACTGGGTGGTCATCCGCGGTTGTTACTATCTCCGGAAGGGCCCGAAGCTGGAAAGGGATTGGCTGAAAAACATCCGGGGTCTCGGGGCAAGGATGTACCGGAAAGGGGAGATCCGGCGGGCGGAGGCCCTGTCGCAGTCCAATTATCAGAGCGCCATACGGTATCTTCAGGATGTGAACATCCTCACCGTGCACCGAGGTCCAGGACAAGAAAGAAAAACGTTTTACCAAGAGATACGCCCTGACGGAAAACAAGGTGCAGATGGAATCCCTCCGCCGCAGGCTGTTCAAGTTTCTTTAAACTACTTCTTTCCCCCGATGGAATAAAGGGCGGAACGTCCCCTGTAGACGGCCGCCTCTCCCAGCTCCTCTTCGATCCGCAGGAGCTGGTTGTACTTCGCGAGCCGTTCCGTCCGGGACAGGGAGCCGCTCTTGATCTGCCCGCAGTTCGCGGCGACGGCGATGTCGGCCATGCAGGTGTCTTCCGTCTCGCCGGAGCGGTGCGAAATGACCGTCGTGTAGCCCGCCTCCTGGGCGCACTGGATCGTCTCCAGCGTTTCGGTCAGCGTCCCGATCTGGTTGAGCTTGATCAGGATGGAGTTGGCCACGCCGAGTTCGATCCCCCTCTCCAGGCGCTTCCGATTTGTGACGAACAGATCGTCGCCGACGATCTGGACCTTTCCGCCCAGGGTCTCCGTGAGGAGCTTCCAGCCGTCCCAGTCGTCTTCGGCCAGACCGTCTTCGATGGAGATGATGGGGTATTTCTTGACGAGATCCTCGTAGAATTTGACCATCTCCGCGGCCGTCCGGCTGGGTTTCTTCTCGGCGGCAAGGAGGTATTTCCCCTTGCTGTAAAAAGAACTGGCCGCCGAGTCGATGGCGATGCAGCAGTCCTTCCCCGGTTCGTAGCCGGCCTTTTCGATGGCGGTCACGATGAGCGCGAGCGCCTCTTCGTTGGATTTGAGATTCGGTGCGAATCCGCCTTCGTCACCGACGGCGGTGTTGTATCCCTTGGCCTTGAGGACCGCCTTCAGGTGGTGGAAGATTTCGGCGGTCATGCGGAGTCCTTCCCGGAAAGTCTCCGCGCCCACGGGCATGATCATGAATTCCTGGATGTCCACGTTGTTGTCGGCGTGCTGGCCGCCGTTGATGATATTGGCCATCGGCACGGGGATGTCATGGCCGATGATGCCGCCGAGGTACCGGTACAGGGGAAGCTCCATGGCTTCCGCGGCCGCTTTGGCGCAGGCCAGCGACACGCTGAGGATCGCGTTGGCGCCGAGGGCGCTCTTGTTTTCCGTCCCGTCCAGGGCGATCATCGCGTAGTCGATCTCCCGCTGGTTCAGACAGTCCATCCCGATGATCTCCGGAGCGATTTTGTCGAGGACGTTGCCGACGGCCTTGAGAACCCCTTTGCCGAGGTATCGTTTCTTGTCCCCGTCCCTGAGCTCCAGCATTTCGTGTTCCCCCGTGGATGCGCCGGAGGGTACGGAGGCCCGTCCGGTGATGCCCGAAAGCAGGGTGACTTCCGCCTCGACGGTCGGATTGCCCCGTGAATCCAGGATCTCTCTCGCATTGATATTGATGATTTCCGTCATACGGCCTCCTTATGGTTGAATAGTCATGTAAGCAAGGGATTCTTGACTGTGCCGTTCCTCATGAGCATCTTATTGACGGCCATTTCTATAACAAACGGATCTGATTTTCAAGGCGATTATTTGTGAGTCCTTGAATCTTACGGAAAGCTCCTTGATAAGCCGGCCGATCTCGGATAGAATCCACGCATTCTATTGTGGAGATCTCGGGATGGCGCCGGAAGAGAAAAGAACACGGTTGTTCCTGCATCTGAAAAAGTGGCTGGAGAAGGCGGTCATGGACTACGGCATGATCTCCGCCGGCGATCGCGTGCTGGTCGGCGTCTCCGGCGGGATTGGACAGCCTGTCGCTCCTCGATCTGCTCAACACGCCGATGGTTTATGTGCCCCCTTTTTCGCTGATGGCGGTCAATATCGATTGCGGATTCGATCCGACCTACGAGGGCTATGATCTGCTCGATGGCTATTTGAAGGAGGGCGGTTACGACTATGTCCTGGAGAAGACGGATATCGGTCCGCTTTCCCACAGCGACTACAATCGGAAGAATCCCTGTTTCCTCTGCTCGCGTCTCCGGCGCAAGCGGATCTTCGAGATCGCCGCGGAAAAGGGGTGCAACAAGATCGCCTTCGCCCATCACCGGGACGACATCATCGAGACGCTTCTGATCAACCTCTTCTACGGCCGGGAGATCAGCACGATGGTGCCGAATCAGACGATCTTCGGGGGAAAACTGCACATCATCCGTCCTCTGGCTTACATCAGGGAGGATCTGGTGAAAAAATACGCGAAGGAGAGGGGATTTCCCTCCATCGAAAACGGATGTCCGACGAGCCGGACGTCGCGACGGCGATATATCAAGGACCTTCTCGGAGAGTTGGAGAGGGAGAATCCGCGGGTCCGGGAGAATATCTGGAAGGCGATGGCGCATGTGAAGCCGGATTATCTTCCCGGCAGGCTCGCGGCGCGATGAGCGAAGGCATTTTCAACATCCGATCTTCCTCATTGCGGTCGATTCGTCAGGAGGACGGAAGGACAGGGTAGTAAACGTGGCAAAAAAAGAAACAGCGGAAAAGCCCATCTGTCAGAACAAGCGGGCCAGGATCAATTATTTCTTCGATGAGACCTACGAGGCGGGGATCGCCCTCGTGGGGACGGAGGTGAAGGCCCTCCGCGACGGCCGGGCGAACCTCAAGGACAGCTATGCCTTGATCCGGGACGACGAGCTCTTCCTCTACGACCTGCACATCAGCCCCTATTCGCATGGGAACCGGGCGAATCACGATCCGCTTGCGGGTTCGCAAGCTGCTGATGCACAAACAGGAGATCAGGCGACTTTACGGAAAGTCGCAGGAGAGGGGGCTCGCCCTCATCCCCTTGAGGATGTATTTCCGGAACGGCAAGGTCAAGGTGGAGATCGGCGTCGGCCGGGGGAAGAAGCTCTACGACAAGCGGGAGGACATCAAACTCAAGGAGGACCGGCGGGATATGGAGAGGGGCCTCCGGGCGAAAAACAGGGACTCCTGAAGCCGCCATCTCAGGCATGCGATAGCAACCGGAAGCAGTCTCCGCCTTGACTTGGCGGGTGAAAGAACCTATATTAAGGCCGCTCATTCAAATCGCTTCACATCCATGGGGGCGTCACGGTTTCGACGGGGATGCGTGAAGCTGCATAAGCGTACCGAGGTTCCTGCAGGCCTCGTTAAACAGGCAGGACAATATAATCGCAGACAACTACGATTACGCTTTAGCCGCTTAGTCGGCTAACGTCTCCCCGGCTTCGCCTGTCGGGCCGGTTTGGGGGCGTCATACTGGCAGGATAACTGATCTCTCACGCCTGGGGGGAGAGGGGCGAAAACCTAAACAGGATAGTGACTGAAGGATCCTGCTTCCGGGAGCCATCAGGAGCGAAACCCAAAACAGAAGATACGTACGTAGAAAGTGCAGCGGAAGGTTTCCGGACGCGG
>CAWJHT010000069.1:0-9227 GCA_963842685.1 uncultured delta proteobacterium
TCGAGCTGGGGTATGCCGCGGGTTACACGGCATCCGATCTCGGTAAACCGGAGGTCTACATACCGGGTTTTGGTTTTGTCCCCTACGGTCCCGGCTCCTACATTCCCAATTCGATTTACTGCAATGTCGGACGGTGCCTTTCGGGCGAGGCGGTCTGGCGCGAAGCGGAAATCCTCTGTGACCTCGCCGGCGGAATCGTCGCCACTTTTCCTCACGAGAGGGACTTCAAAAATCCGGAGACCGGGGATCTGCTCCTCAAGTACACCAAGCGGAATCCGAACATGTCGGCGGAGGATCAGGCCAATTTCTGGAGATTCCTGGGCGACTTGCTCTGTTCGGCGACCGGCGGCATCATGAATATCGGCAACTACCATGGCGGCGGCTCACCCATTATGGAGCAGATCGCCATCACGACCCAGTACGATATCGAGTCCCGCAAGAAACTCGTGAAGTACATCGCCGGCATGAGCGGCGGCGACCGCGAGGTCTTCAGCAAGAAGACGAAGCCGGTCAAGGGATGATACGCCTCATGAGGGAAGTCATCGCTTAAGGACCGTCAGATGCGAAGATCCCGTGAAAACACCGGCAGGGTAATCACGGGAAACGAAGTGATGGTGCTTTTGCGCGAGCCGTCAGGTCAATATTTCATCCGAAAGCCAATCCATCCTTTATGCGGTTGTTTCACGTGAAACAACCCTAAGAGAGCCTTGACAACTTCGTGAAAGGTAAATTTCCCTCCCCTCGCGGGAGGGGATTAAGGGAAGGTGAGAGGTTTGACGATGGGTGCGTTGAAAGGTTGACGCCAACGATCTTCCGTAAAACCGGATCAATCTGGTAATCGGGAATTCCTGGCAAAAGACCGCCTCTAGCGAGGCGGTCTTTTGCCACTACCATTGAATGCTTCAGGAATTACTTCTTCAGCGCATTGGCTATTGCCGTGATCATGCCCGAGGTGAGGGAGGAAAGGGTCCCCATTCCACCCTTGTTCTTTCTGATGGCCTCGGAGATGTCATTGGCCGAGTCCCCCCGTACTTCCGATTTTGCCAGGCTGCGATGGCATGAGGCACAGTTGGCTGCGTAAAGGCCGGGTCCATCGGTAGGCGATGGTGGAGCCGCTGTGGTCAAGACCGCGGCAATCGCAGTGACTTGAGCTGTCGAGAGCATTGAGAGGTAGCCCATGTTGCCGACATTTCCCGTGATTGCGCTCTGGATACGGCTGGTCGTTGCACCGGCCTTACCGGATGACGCCAGCGCACCGTGACAGCCGGCACAATTGGCACTATAGAGCGTCGCTCCATCGGTCACGGGTGTGGGGCTGGGCAGTGGAGTGCGGCGACGGGGTTGTCGGAGTCAAGAACCGTGACTATCGCCTGCTGTTGGGTGACCGTCAATTGCGACAGGAAAACCCCATTCCGCCAATGTTGTTATTCGTGGCGCTTTGCAGACGGGCAAGGGTCATTCCCACTTTGGCTGAAGATCCCAATGCGCCATGACAGCCGGCACAGTTGGCGGAGTAAAGAGTCGCTCCGTCCTGGCTCGATATCGGTGACGGTGTCGATGCGGAGTTGTCGGAGTCAGAACTGTGACTATCGCCTGCTGTTGGGTAACCGTCAATTGCGACAGAATACCCCATTCCGCCAATGTTGTTATTCGTGGCGCTTTGCAGACGGGCAAGGGTCATTCCCACTTTGGCAGAAGATCCCAATGCGCCGTGACAGCCGGCACAGTTGGCGGAGTAAAGACTCGCTCCGTCCTGGTTCTGACTTGGTGAAGGAGTGGACAGCCAAAGGGGCCGGAGTGGAACCTGTGGGGTTCAATGCCGCCACAACCGCCTGCACCTCCAGCGCCGTCATGGTTGACAACGAACCCATCCTGCCTACATTGCCGACTATTGCACTTTGCACTCTTTCCACGGTTGTCCCGATTTTATTCGATGAAGCAATGGCCCCGTGACAGGCGGCACATCGGGAGGCATAAATGGCAGCGCCATCAGGTGTTGCCGGCGGAGTTGCTGCAGGTCTGTACGGTGATGCCGGAGTCGGTGTGCTAGGAGTATTGATGGCATCGGCGATCATCTGGAGATCTGCATCACTCATCGTTGCAAACATGCGCATGCCACCCATATTACCGGATATAGCACTTCTGATATCGGAAAAGCTGGTGGGAGTCACAATATCTGTCGCGTCGATATTGCCGTGGCATCCGACACACTTCGACTCGTACAAGGCCCGACCTTCAGCCATATTTGCGGGGAAGTCCCTGTGGTGGCCGCTGCAGGATCTGCACCTGCCTCAGAACTTGTCACGGCGCTGCTGCTGCATCCAAAAACGATTCCCATAGCAAGTGTCATAAATAAAAGGATCCACTAGGTTCATCTTTGATTTCATAATCTCTCCTTACTGTTTGTAGTTACCCGGTCCTTGGTCCAAAGAAAATCCCTCCCCTTCCCCTAAACTCACTCCCGCCAGGGGAGCGGGAAATTTGACTTTTACGAAGTTGCCATATTCGCAATGGGCATGCCAGATCCTTAAATCATGAACCGAGAACCCTTTTCACAGACAGAGAAAATAACGGCAGGATCAGGATGTAACAATGTATTATTAATAAGTTATATATTTCATCTCTGCGTAATCACAAGTTTGATAGAAATTTAAAGAGGCTTCCGATATTGCCACCGGATTGATTTTTGTTCATTATGCCGTTTCCGGACTTTGTTTTTGAATGGATTTTCCTACATTTTGAAGAAAAGAAAGAAGGCTTTTCCCTACATCAGCTGAAGCCATTGCCGCCCCGATCGGATACTTTTTGTCGGACTCCGGTATCGAAAGATGAGCAGGATATCATATTTTTATTTTACGGTATCGGTCTTTTGTTGTATGTTCTTTATGTCTTTATAGAACCGAGCCGTAAGGTGGATCGACATGCCCCTGTCAGAATTTACCAGGAAACTGGTCGAAACGAAGCTCACCGAGTACTGTGAACGCAGAATCCCCATAGATATCCGAGACCAGGTCAGGCTCACCTTTAAAATTATGCGGGACAAAGTCACTCTCATCGAAACAAGGCCCTATTTCAGAGACCCTACCGTCTGGACGGAGAATCCTGTGGCTCAATTCCGGCTTGATAAAAATACCCAGAAATGGACACTATACTGTATGGATCGAAACTCTCGGTGGCACCTTTATGATATCATCTATCCAAGCGCCGATTTTGATGACATGCTCAAGGCACTCGATCGCGACCCGACGGGAATATTCTGGGGATAAGGCATATGAACGGAAATAAAATCAATAGAGGAATGGAGGAAATATGACTCAGCCGGTATCAAACATGAAAGACCTGGTGACCTATCAGGAGGGTTCGACCGTCAGCAAGGAAATCATAAGAAAACCGACCGGAACAGTCACCATATTTGCCTTTGACAAAGATCAGGGATTGAGCGAACATACAGCCCCGTTCGACGCCCTGGTGTATTTACTGGATGGGGAGGCGGAGATCATCATCTCCGGAGAATCTCATCATCTGAAAGCAGGGGAAATGATCATCATGCCGGGTGGCAAACCTCATGCATTGAAGGCGGTGAAGAGATTCAAGATGATGCTGGTGATGGTTCGGTCATAAGGCTTATTGAATGTATACTGGAGTCGGCCATGGGCAATGGATTGGAAAAAAGGAAGTTTCAACGTCTTGAATACCCATTGGAAGTCACTGTCGAGGCTGTATCCGTCGGGGAAGTGCCGAAAGGTCCGCCCCCGCTGCAGATGAAAAGCCGAAATATTTCCAAGGAGGGAATCTGTCTCGAAACAAAGTCTCTCGAGGTGAACGGAATCAGTTTGCTTTCAGGACGTCCCGGCGCACGGGAAAACCGTTTGCACCTGAGCATCGGGCTTATTCCGGAGGAGCCGACCTTTGAGGCAATGGGAGAACTCTGCTGGTATGACGTTGCCCGTGATGCGCCGGAATTCATGTATCATATGGGAATTGAATTTATCGACATCAAGGGCGCCGGAAGGGAGCAGCTTGCACGATTTCTTAAAAAACACAAAATCGACTCGATAACAGGGAAATTATCGGACATAAGGAAGTTCTGGAGAAAATAAAGAAGGCATACGCTTCATGAAATAACGCCCAATCTCTGTAAAGGACATGACGAAACCTGATGTGGAGAGCATCACAATCAGGAAATGGTTGACAAGGGAGCAGATTCGTCACTAAAATACATCTAACTGGAAGGTACTTACGCAAACAAAGGAGGTCATTATGAACGAGCAATCACGTATCAGGTTCAATCCAGTCACAAAGGAAATCGAGATTGAAGGTTCCGAGGCGTTCGTCAAGACCTATTTCAATAAACTTCAAGCGATGATGTCGGGATTTACCGAAAAACCAATGGAAGACCCGAAAGCGGCTAAGACTCGTCCGGCAAGGAAAGGAAGAGGGAGCCAAAGCGGCATCCCCTCGTCCCGCAAAGAAAGCCGGTAAAGTTGCTCAAATGGAACCCGGTAAAAAGAAGGTCACCCATATCGCCGCAATCGTCGGGCTCGTTCAGGCAAACGCGGAAGGAATTTCAACATCTACGCTTAAGGAAAAGACCGGGCTAGCCGAACGTCAGATCTGGAGCATCGTGGATCGCGCCGCTAAAGAAGGGAAAATCCGAAAGATAAAGCGCGGATTGTATGGCGCCGTGTGATTTCCAATATATCTTTGAATATCCGCTTTTTATACGGAGTACGTACAAATCAGGAGGAGTGTTCCGATGAAAATGCATGAGGTTCGTCAGATCGCAAAGAAATGGGGCGTTGATATAAAGGTGGGTCGTTCAAAGCAGGACATCATCAGGGATATTCAGGTCAAGGAAGGCTATTCGCCCTGCTATCGCACGAAAGAGGAATGCGAGTATGACTGCCTGTGGAAAACGGACTGTCTGAACCCTTAGGATGCCTTGAACTTCCATGTCGATAGCAGGAGTGACCTTTGGTCTTGCAGATCTTGCCCTTGTATTGGTGGTGACCTTCCTGGCGGTCGGGACGGCCTATTTTCCCAGCCCCCGTGCCAAATCCATCTGCTTTTCAATCCCGTTTGCCTTTCTCCGCTGCTTTGATATCGAGCGGGCAATCCGTGGATGCCACAAATGCGATCGGATTTCTTGCGATCTGGGCCTTTGTTTGGCTCGCCTGGTTTCTGTATACGAAGAAAATTTGGCCTATTCTTTTGGCCGAACTGGCGGCACTCCTCTTCTATTTAAGCGTCAGCTATATCGTGCCGTTTTATGTCGGCCATGATGGTTTGATCGAGTCCATCTGCTTCTGGAGCGCCTGGGGTGTCATGATACCGGTCTCTCTGGCCATGATCGTTCTTCTTCCCGCAAAACTTGAGTCTCACCACAAAAGTCCTCTGCCTGTCCTGCTCAAGACCTTGCTGATATTCATGATGGTTTTATTCGTCGTCCTTGCCAAATCTCATATGCGCGGGTTTATCACCTCTTTTCCCTACGTCACCAGCTTTGCCGTCTATGAAAGCAGGCACAGCCTCTACACAGTGGCACGCAGGATGCCGTCCTTCATCATACCCTTCCTGCCGGTCCTGCTTTTCTGTCGCTATTTACCCGCACATGTCGGCTTTACCGGAGCCTTGGTCGCCAGTTGGGTTTGTTTTATACCGATGTTTATCCTCATGGACCGCTTTTACACGCGCAGGGACAATGCCATACTGCAACCGCTTGCAGAGGAAAATGGCGACTAACCTAGTCGGGCCCTTCTTTTTTTGTTTGTTTTTCATTTTCCCATTGACATTCCTCCGTTATGTCCTCATAATTGGACCCAGAGTTAAGGCCCATGATTATGGCCCATTAGGAGGACACCATGCAACAGGCAAAATTCAGTTGCCAAGAGAATCAGGTTGAATTTTTAAATAACTATAAGGATTACGGATTTAAGGATAAGAGCTCTATGGTGCGTGAGTCGCTGAATCTATTAAGAGAAAAATTGGAAGCGCAGAGATTAAAGGAATCAGCCGATTTATATGCTGAGACTTACAGGGAGGATCCTGGGCTTAAGGTATTGACAGACTCTGCCGTACAGGGATGGCCCGGATGACAATCATGGAACGGGGCATGATCATCGATATTGATCTGGATCCGACACAAGGGTCTGAGACTGGTAAAGTGCGCCCTTGCGTGGTCGTGACCAACGATGTTTACAATGCACGAGTTCCCGTCATTCAGGTTGTGCCGATCACCGCCTGGAATGAGAAAAAGGAGCGAATCACGACTAATGTGGCGCTTACACCATCTGTGATCAACGGACTTGAGAAGAAGTCCATAGCGGACTGCCTGCAAACCCGTCCGGTTGATTATCGCTTGCGATTGGCCCGGGTACGGGGCAAATTAGAACATGATGATATGCACGCGATCGATCAAGCCTTGAAGGTGGTTTTCTCTCTTGTGTAAGGGGTGTGAGGGACCAGATCTTGGGTATTTAATTCAGTCACATGAGAGGCCGTCCGTGTGGACCGGCAATACCGCCTTTCTTTTGATCCGGAAAGAACGCTGCCTGCGGGAAACCCGGACTGGTCTGCGCCGGTCCGCCTCCTCCGCCTCCTTGATCATGACGATCTCTATCGTCATCCCCGCTGAAAAAGGGAAATATGGTTCCGGGTCTGAACTCTACAACTGACGGGCATGCCGATTTCGGGCCGGTCAAGCTATCACAGCCGCCGACATCACTGCCGGCGGCTCCGTCGGCGGGATACAACGGGATCTTTTGGATGCTGCTCGCCTCGTTTCTGTTCGTGAGCATGGACAGCATTGTCAAGTATATGGTGCAAATCTACACCGTGCCGCAGGTTGCATGGGCCCGCTATAGTTTTCACATGCTGTTCCTGATCCTTTTCCTGCGCGGTCGGCTGCCCAAGATCATGGCGACCCAACGCCTGGGAATCCAGCTTTTTCGCTCCCTGCTCCTTTTAACCACGACCGGTTTGTTCTTTTTGGCGCTTCGCGTCGTTCCCCTGGCCGAGGTCAGCGCGATCATGTTCATCGCACCGATCATCGTCACCGCCCTCTCGGTGCCGCTGCTTCGTGAAAAGGTTGGGGTGCACAAGTGGGCAGGTGTACTCGTCGGATTCACCGGGGCGCTGGTCATGTTGCGTCCGGGCGCGGAAGCCATGACCGTCGCTTCGCTGTTGCCGATGAGCGCGGCATGCGTATATGCCTTCTACCAGATTACCACCCGCATGCTCAGCCGGACCGACGGCCCCATGACCACGCTGGTTTACACGGCCGTGGTCGGATCCTTGGCCGCCAGCGTCGCCGCGCCGTTTTACTGGGTGGCCCCGGATATGTCCGGATGGAGCCTGATGGTGTTGCTCGGCTTGCTCGGAGGCACCGGCCATTTCGCCGTCATCAAGGCATTCCAGTTAAGCAACGCCGCCACCATAACGCCATTCGGGTACATCAACCTAATCTGGGCAACCCTGTCCGGGATCGTTTTTTTCGGGGAATATCCCGAACCAAGAATACTCGTCGGAGCAGGCATCATCGTCTGCAGCGGCCTTTACATCTTCCATCGCGAGCACATTTCGTCCCGCCAACAAATGACGGCTTCGTAAAAAGTCTAAATGCCCCCCTCCCCTTAATCCCCTCCCGCCAGGGGAGGGGAAGAATGAAATTCGAGCTTTGCAATAAAAGTGTAAAAATCCCTCCCCGTCGAGGGGGAGGGTCAGGGTGGGGGTGGGAAGTAAACGAATTTCAGAGCCTTCGAAAAAGAACGGATTGACCGAATGCCCGGAAATATTTTATAGTAATCATGCTAGCCGGAGGATTTTTAATGCCAAGATACAACTTTGCTTAACCTGCCGGGAAAGAGAAAGAACCTGTTATACATGGATCAAAGATCACCCTTGTGGCTGTGGAGGAATGAGCCGTCATGACGCTTTCTGAAGCGAAAGTCAAAGAAATGATCGAGGCCGGAACGCCTGCGGGGTTGTATGAAAAGAGGCGTGTTCTGGTTTTGACCCCCGACGGGACGAGGACCTGCCCATTGCCGATGATGGTCCGCCTTGTGAATGAAGTGATCGGGAAGAAGGCGATAAAACTGGATTTCATGGTCGCCGTCGGCACCCATCCGATTCTCCCGGAAGAGAAGATCCTGGAACTCTACGGGATAACCCCGAAAGACAGAGGGGAGAAGTTCGGCCGTTCCGACTTTTTTTGCCACCGCTGGGATCTGCCGGAATCCTTCCGCCGCATCGGAGAGCTGTCCGAGACAGAGGTGGAAACCATTTCCGGCGGACTGCTCAAAGAACCGGTGCCGATCGATATCAATAAAAAAATCTACGACTACGATCTGATCCTCATCCTGGGACCGGTGTTTCCCCATGAGGTCGTCGGATTCTCCGGAGGCGCCAAGTACCTCTTTCCCGGCATCTCCGGCGGCGCGTTCCTCCATTTCTTCCACTGGCTGGGGGCGCTGATCACCTGCCGGAAGATCATCGGCAACAAGGATACCCCGGTCCGGCGGGTGATCGACCGGGCAATGGACGCAATCGATCGGCCCGTTCACTGTCTGGCGATGGTGGTGGATGGCCGGACGGGGCTGCGGGGCCTCTTCGCCGGCACGCCCCGTGAGGCCTGGTCCGCCGCCGCGGATCTGTCGTCAACGCTCCACATCGTCACCAAGAAGAAACCCTACCGGATCGTCCTGGGCCGGGCGCCGGAGATGTATGACGAGATCTGGGTTGCCGGCAAGGTCGTCTACAAGCTGGAGCAGGTCGTCGCCCCGGGCGGGACGCTGATCGTTTATGCTCCGCATATCCGCGAGATTTCAACCACCTGGGGAGATCAGATCGAAAAAATCGGCTATCACGTCCGCGACTATTTTCTCGCGCAGCCCGAGCGGTTTTGCACCGTTCCCCGCGGCGTTCTGGCCCACTCGACCCACGTTTGCGGAACGGGCCGGTATGAAAACGGCGTCGAGACGCCCGACGTCAAGGTGGTTTTGGCCACGGCCATTCCCGAAGAAACATGCCGGCGGATCGGTCTGGGCTACCTGGATCCGGCGTCGATCAGGATCGATGAGTATCGGAATCGGGAGGAGGAGGGGATCCTCTTCGTGGACCACGCCGGGGAGACCCTCTACCGCCTGGCGGGCAAGGGATGAAGTATTGGGGACACGTTCCGGAAGCCCGAAGGGAACGGATCATGTCCCCGGAACATCTAAAACAGAACT
>CAWJHT010000070.1:0-29178 GCA_963842685.1 uncultured delta proteobacterium
TGGGGAGCTCGATACAGCCACGCAAACGCGATTATCGATTTACAAGGGCTGGGCCTTTGTAGTCGTCACGGCGTTTCTCCTGTCGCTCATGCTTCGCAAGGAACTGAACATCCGTGCGCAGGATCAGGACGCACTGCGTCGAAGCGAGGAACGGCTGCGCGTACTCGGGGACAACCTGCCTGACAGCTACGTTTACCAATACACCCATGAGGCGGACGGTACGCCGCGGTTCCTCTATCTCAGTGCCGGAGTGGAGAAACTGCACGGTCTCAAAGTGGAAGAGGTGTTGCGCGACGCCGGGCTGTTAAATCGCCAGACAGATCCGGAGCTGATGCCGACGTTAAAGGCGGCGGAGGCGGCCAGTTGCCCGAAACTTGACCGACTTCACGATGGAAATGCGCATACGGCGTGCCGATGGGCAATGGCGCTGGATACAGGTATGCTCTCGCCCGCGCCGTGCATCCGGCGGACAAGTCGTGTG
Organism: uncultured delta proteobacterium; assembly: GCA_963842685.1. Lineage (GTDB taxonomy): Bacteria > Desulfobacterota > Syntrophia > Syntrophales > UBA5619 > JAKAFS01. The sequence goes on from CAWJHT010000070.1 coordinate 482, forward strand.
GGACGGTGTGGCTACCGACATCACCGAGCGCAAGCGGGCCGAGGCGGAGCGGGAAAAACTGCAGGCGCAACTGCATCCAGGCCCAGAAGATGGAGTCGGTGGGCCGGCTGGCCGGCGGCGTGGCCCACGATTTCAACAATATGCTCGGCGTGATCATCGGGCTATACGGAGCTGGCGCTGAACGCAGGTGGATGCCGGCCGAGCCGCTGCATGCCAGATCTGCAGGAGATCCAGAAGGCCGCCGCAGCGCTCCGCCGACCTCACCCGGCAGCTTGCTGGCCTTTGCCCGCAAGCAGACCATCAGCCCCAAGGTGCTCGACCTGAACGACACCGTGGCGGGCATGCTCAAGATGCTGCGGCGGCTCATCGGCGAGGACATCGATCTTGTCTGGCTGCCCGGGGCACGATCTGTGGCCGGTGAAGATGGATCCCTCCCAGATCGACCAGATCCTGGCCAACCTGTGCGTCAACGCCCGCGACGCCATCGCGGGCGTGGGCAAGATCACCATCGAGACGGACAACGTCGACCTTCGATGAAGCCTACTGCGCCGACGCATCGCGGGATTCGTTCCCGGCGACTACGTGCTGCTGGCGGTGAGCGACAACGGCTGCGGCATGGACCAGGAGACGCTGTCGCACCTCTTCGAGCCGTTCTTCACCACCAAGGAGATGGGCAAGGGCACCGGCCTGGGGCTGGCCACCGTCTACGGCATCGTCAAGCAGAACAACGGCTTCATCAATGTGTACAGCGAGCCGGGCAAGGGCACGACCTTCAAGATCTACCTGCCGCGGTCACGCAGGGGCGAAGCGCCGTCGCGGCGACGGCGACGCGGCGGACACCCCGTGCGGGCACGGCGAGACCGTGCTGCTGGTGGAGGACGAGGCAGCCGATTCTGAAGCTCGGCCAAGGCGCATCCTGGACCGGCTGGGCTACACGGTGCTGGCGGCGCCGACGCCGGCAGAGGCCCTGCGCCTGGCCGAGGAGCACGCAGGGCGCGATCCACCTGCTGATCACCGACGTGGTGATGCCGGAGATGAACGGCCGGGAACTGGCAGAACGGCTGCAGGCTGCTCCATCCGGAACTCAAGGTGCTGTTCATGTCCGGTTACACGGCCGACGTGATCGCCCACCACGGCGTCCTGGACGAAGGGGGTTCACTTCATCCAGAAGCCCTTCTCCCTGAAGGATCTCGCCGCAAGGTGCGCGAGGTGTTGGACGAGAAATAAGCCCCTGGTGTATATCAGCGTATTGATATCACGATAGCGAAGCATGTACATAATAACCAAAGAACATGATTCCACCCGTCGGCCGGTTAGCTGTGATACTAGGGGGGGCATATGGGTATGTTGCCGGACATGGCTGCTGCCGATCACAAGCCCTGGTGGAAAGGGGCTCGTGGCGAGTGGCTTGTCGTCGCGCAGGTCGTCCTGATCGGGCTGGTGTTCCTCGGCCCTCGCACGTGGCCGGCCAACCGGCATGGCCATTCCCTTTCCCGCATGCGTGCCCGGTCGTGGGCGGCGTGTTGATGGTCGCCGGCGGCGTCCTGCTTGTCGCCGGGCTCGTCCGCCTGGGCCGCGGCTTGACACCGTTGCCGTATCCGAAAGACGGGGCCGAGCTCATCCAGACGGGTCCCTTCGCGCTGGTCCGCCATCCGATGTACAGCGGCGGGCTCATTCTTGCCCTTGGGTGGGCGCTGTATGTCCAGGGTTGGCTCACGCTCGGATACGTGGTTGCCCTGTTCGTGTTCCTGGACGTGAAGTCGCGGCGCGAAGAGAGGTGGTTGGCAGAGAGGTTTCCGACGTACGCGACTTATCAGCAGCGTGTGCGCAAGCTCATCCCGTTCGTCTATTGATCGTGCGGGCGGTTTACAGGATGCTGTCGATCCTAAATCGGCTCCGGTGTGAATGTTCCCTGACAAAGAGTCTCACGTCATGAAGTGTCTTTCAGTGCAGGACGCACGTGCATTCGCTCAGAAGTGGCTCCCGGCGTGGAGCGGCAACAATCCGGAATTGCTTGCCGACTTCTATTCGGATGATACATTCTACCTGGATCCGGCCGTTCCGGGAGGCATCAAGGGCAGGCCCGCTCTGCTTGCCTACTTCAGAAAGCTCCTCGGCTACAACCCGAACTGGGTTTGGACTCAGCTTGAAGCCATTCCGCTCGAGGGCGGCTTTCTGAACAAGTGGCTCGCCAAGATCCCGGTCGGTTCAAAGACCTTGGACGTTACGGCGTCTGTCTCGTTCAATTGGATGCCGCCGGGAAAATCCGTCGAAACGAGGTCTACTTTGATCGCAATGATCTGCTGTCGGAGATTGCACGGCAACGAATGGGAACCTGATGATCGTGTCCGAGCGAGTAACGCAGCAGGGAAGCAAGTCAGGCAACGGAGGCAACTCACATGTGCAGGAACATCAGAAAAGAGGCGACAGACCTTTTCGGGGAAAACATAGTGCATTTGCTCCCGAGTGCCGGTAAAATGAACATTGGGTAGAAAGAAAGGAGAAATACGATGCAAACCAGCAGGCAAAGGATCACCCCCTTCTTATGGTTCGACAGTCAAGCGGAAGAGGCAGTGAGCTTTTACATCTCGATTTTCAAAAATTCCAGGATTGTGAGCATGACTCATTATGGAGAAGAAGGGGCAGAGGCCTCCGGAAGACCAAAGGGAACGGTAATGACCGTGGCGTTCCAGCTTGATGGGCAGGAATTTGTAGCGTTAAACGGCGGGCCTCTTTTCAAATTCACTGAGGCAATATCATTTGTCGTCAATTGCGAATCGCAGGACGAAGTGGACTATTACTGGGAAAAACTATCCGAAGGCGGAGACGAAAAGGCGCAGCAATGCGGCTGGCTGAAAGACAAATACGGTGTCTCATGGCAGATCGTTCCCACGGTGCTGATCGAGCTACTGAGTGATCCTGATCCTGAAAAATCGGGAAGGGTTATGAAGGCAATGCTTCAAATGAAGAAAATTGACATAGAAGTGTTAAAGAAGGCGGTCGCAGGCGACCTTGATCGGGATGATGAATCACGGCGGAGGGGCCGGCGATAACGTAGAGGTGAGTGCCATGTCCAAGAAGAGCGCCGGACTCCTCCTGTTCCGCGAGGTCTCGGGTCGTCTTGAGGTGCTGCTGGTTCACCCGGGTGGCCCGTTCTGGGCGAAGAAGGACGAGGGGGCATGGTCTATTCCCAAGGGGGAGTTCGAGGACAAGGAGGCTCCGTTGGAGGCCGCGAAGCGTGAGTTCGAGGAGGAAACGGGCTTCACTCCGGATGGTGAGATGATTCAACTAGAACCGCTGCTCCAGCCGAGCGGGAAGCTTGTTTACGCCTGGGCGATGAAGCGCGACGTGGACCCTGCCGCGGTAAGGAGCAACACGTTCTCCATGGAGTGGCCTCCGAAATCCGGGCGATACGAGGAGTTTCCGGAGATCGATCGGGCGGCCTGGTTTTCGATTGACGCGGCCGGTCGCAAGATCTCGAAGGGCCAGGCCGCCTTCCTTGTCCAGCTTCAAGAAAAGCTTGGAGCTCCCCGCCGATTTCCCGAAGAAGGCGGCGGAGCCGCCGGCGAGGATGAGTCCGGTCGGCAGGGCTCTTTGTTTGACGAGGACCGATAGGTGTTCGCGGGTGGCATTCATCATGGTGAGCCGAGCAGCCGGGACATGCAGGGCAAGAGCAGACAACGGGGGTAACTCACATGTGCAGGAACATCAGAACGCTATACAACTTCGAACCGCCTGCGACGGCCGACGAAATCCATGCGGCGGCTCTGCAGTTCGTGAGGAAGATTAGCGGATTCGCTGGACCTTCTGCGGCAAACGAAAAGGCGTTCAATCGCGCGGTCGCAGAAGTCGCAAAGGCGTCCTCCAAATTGCTGAGCTCGCTCGTGACCACTGCGTCTCCCAGAAACCGTGAGGTCGAAGCCGCCAAGGCGCGAGCCCGCGCGGTTCAAAGATTCGGCTCATAGCGGAGTGGGTGAAGAAAAGAAGGTTTAAATTCTTGGGTTCCACCATCTGTTATGCGCATATGCAGGCTACGGGTATGGTAAACGATCACTCTCTTGATTGTTTTAGGAAAAGCGAGATCATTAGAAAATATTGTAAATAGCTACCATAGAAGGGTATCATGAAGCATTCTAACGATCATCAGCATCCTCATGATAACAAAAGCAATTCACTCTCCGGATCTGCGAAGCGCTGGGAAGATGCTCACGCTCATCATTCTGGTGCTGAAAAACCCGGCGGTGATCGCATCGGGTCAGATCACGCCGGCCACGATAAGCATACTGGCCACAGCGTCGAGATGTTCCGCAACAGGTTTTGGGTGTGCTTGGTACTGACCATGCCGGCGCTGATCTGGGAACCCATGCTTCAGCAGTGGCTCGGTTATCGAGCATTCACGTTTCCGGCCTCTGACTTCATTCCTGTCATCTTAGGGACCATCGTCTTTTTCTATGGCGGCTGGGTGTTTTTGCAGGGCGCATACCGGGAGCTTGCCGACAGCGCGCCCGGAATGATGACGCTGATTGCATTGGCAATCAGCGTGGCCTTCGCTTACAGCATAGCGGTCACAATGGGTTTTGAGGGCCATGCGCTGTGGTGGGAAATCGCGACGCTGGTGACGATCATGCTGCTCGGGCACTGGATCGAGATGCGTTCGATCTTCCAGGCTCAAGGGGCGCTTAAAGAACTGGCTAAGCTGCTGCCGGATAGGGCGTTGCGACTCACCGACAATGACCAATCAGAGGAAGTACCGGTCGGCCGGTTACAGGATGGCGATCTGGTGTTGATTCGTCCGGGGACAAGCGTTCCGGCCGACGGAGTCGTTAAGAGCGGCAAAAGTTCGGTCAACGAAGCGATGATCACCGGCGAGTCCCAGCCGGTCGATAAGTATGAAGGCGAGAGGGTGATTGCCGGTACCGTTAATGGTGGAGGTTCGCTTCGCGTGGAGATCACCGGTACTGGCGAAAAGACAGCGCTGGCGGGTATTATGCGTCTGGTTGCGCAGGCACAGAGTTCGCGTTCCCGTGCCCAGGCGCTTGCCGATCGAGCGGCATTCGTCCTAACGCTAGTGGCGATTGGGGTGGGTGGACTAACGCTAGTCACATGGCTTGCATTGGGAGCCACGTGGGACTTTACCATCACGCGTGTGGTGACGGTACTGGTGATTGCTTGTCCGCATGCGCTGGGGCTGGCGGTGCCACTGGTGATTGCGATCTCCACAACAATGGGTGCCCGCAGCGGTCTGATTGTACGTGATCGACGGGGTCTGGAAGAAGCGAGGCATCTCAACACCGTTGTTTTCGATAAGACTGGTACGCTCACGCTGGGTGAACACCGCGTGATCGAGACAGCAGTGTCGACGCGAATCGAGCAGAAAGAGGTCTTGCGCTTGACTGCGGCCGTGGAACGCGACTCGGAGCACCCAATCGCCCAGGCGCTGCTCAAGAGCGCTCAGGAACAGGGTATCCAGTTGCCGGGCGCTGAAGACTTTCAAGCCATTCCCGGCTACGGCGTACATGCGATGGTAGAGGGGCGAAAACTGAGCGTTGGTGGGCCTGCGTTGTTGCGCAAACTTGGGATTGAGCCTCCGATGGAGTTGTACGAGGCGGCTGGACGCTTTGGCGAAAGCGGCCAGTCTGCCATATATCTCATAGAAGGCGATAGCGTCCTGGCCGTATTTGCGATCGCTGACGCCATACGACCTGAATCTTACGAAGCGGTGAAGCGGCTTCACGAAGAAGGTTTGGAGGTTGTGATGCTCACCGGCGATTCGCAAGCGGTTGCCAACCGTGTGGCAAAGGAACTTGGCATTGACACGGTCTTTGCCCAGGTGCTGCCGGAGGATAAAGCGGCGAAGATCACGCAATTGCAAAGCCTAGGTAAGCGCGTGGCGATGGTAGGGGATGGCGTAAATGATGCGCCGGCGTTGGTGACGGCAGACATCGGTATTGCCATCGGAGCAGGAACGGATGTGGCGGTTGAGGCCGGCGACGTCGTGTTGGTCAGAAGCAACCCGCTCGACGTGCCGCGGATTGTGCGCCTCAGCCGCGCCAGCTATCGAAAGATGCTACAGAACCTCTGGTGGGCTGCGGGCTATAACATTGTGGCCATTCCTCTCGCGGCGGGCGTTCTGGCATGGGCCGACATTCTGCTTGCCCCGGCGGTAGGTGCGGTGCTCATGTCTGTCAGTACGGTAATCGTCGCGGTCAACGCGCAACTGTTGCGGCGAGCAGTATTATAAACGCGCAATAGCGCCGGCTGCATTTGAGTGCAATGAAGGTATTGGCACCGGACAAGCGGAACAGACGACTGAACACTGCGTTTCGGATTTTATGAAGGACCATATCGGGATGAGGCGCTTATTATTGTTGCTGGTCTTTTTGGTACCGGCTGGTTGTGGGTTTTCATCAATGGGTAGCGAGATGATGTCCCGAGACGAGCAGGTAACTCAATTATTAAAAAAGTTATCGCCGAATGATGCCCCCGGCATTCAATATATCATCGTGAACAGGGATGCCGTGATTTATTCCTTTAGTTCAGGGTTGGCCGATATAAAAAACAGGACACCGCTCAGTCCCGGTCATACGCTGTCGGCTTTTTCAATGACCAAGACATTAACCGCGATCGCCGTCCTGCAGTTGGCAGAGAGGCAAGAGATAAACATAGATGACAGGGTATCCAAGTACATAGAACACCCTTACGGTCAGGAAATCAGCATAAGACAGCTTTTAAATCATACCTCCGGGATTCCCGACCCGATTCCCTTGAAATGGGTTCACCTGGCCACGGATCATAACCGCTTTAACGAAAGTGAAGCGTTGGCAAAAGTGATGGCGGACCATCCCGATCCTGCCGGATCCCCGGGAGAGAAATACGCCTACTCAAATATCGGCTACTGGCTGCTTGGAAAGGTCATTGAAGCGGTGTCCAAACAGGACTATGCCGGTTACGTCAAGAAAAATATCTTTCAGCCGTTGCGGCTCACACCTGACGATATCGATTTTGTAATAACCGACGACAGTCGTCATGCGAAAGGATACTTGGCAAAATATTCATTGATGAATCTGGTAAAAGGCTTTGTAACGGATAGGGCGGTATGGGGAGGATACGAAGGAAACTGGCTGCATATAAAAGAGGTATATGTCAACGGGCCGTCCTTTGGCGGTGCGATCGGCTCCGCAAAAGCATTCAGCACAATCCTTCAGGATCTGCTGGCTGAACGGTCCATTTTGCTCGGTGAGAATTTCAAGCCGCTTCTCTATTCACGGCAAAAGAATCGATCGGGTGAGTATATCGATATGACTTTGGGTTGGCATGTCGGAATTCTGGAAGGAGTGCAATACTTCTACAAGGAAGGCGGCGGAGCGGGATTCCATTGTGAAATGAGAGTTTATCCAACAGATGGTTTGGCCTCTGTCATAATGACCAACAAAACGTCATTCAATTCACGGAAGGAACTGAGCAACATTGACAAAATGTTTTTCGATAAATAGATCACTACCGGATTCAACTCGGACGCCCATTCCCCCGGGGTTCCATTTGTGCCGTTTTAACTGGTTGTGAAGTAAAACACTGGAGAGGAATTAACGGCAATGAAAATATCAGTCATTCTCGCCCATCCCGATCGCTGCAGCTTCAACCATGCGATTGCGCAATCCGCAGTCGAGCGGCTCGAGAAGAACGGGCATGGCGTTTTCTTCCATGACCTGTACGGTGAATACTTCGATCCATTACTTACCGGGGAGGAGATAAACAGAGACGTTTCTCTTCCCCGGGCGATCAGAGAGCATTGCGATGAAATCAGGGAAGCCGAGGGCATCATCATCGTTCACCCGAACTGGTGGGGTCAACCCCCGGCGATACTGAAAGGCTGGATCGACAGAGTGATTCGTCCCGGAATTGCGTACGAATTTCTGGAAGGCGATGCAGGGGAGGGCATACCCAAGGGGTTGCTCCGAGCCAAGGCCGTGATCGTTTTCAACACATCGAACACTGAACCGGAAAGAGAAGCAAGCGTTTTTGGGGACCCGCTTGAAACGATCTGGAGAAATTGCGTCTTTGGCCTTTGCGGCGTCAATGTCTTCCACCGCCGAACATTCGGTATTGTTGTTACCAGCACGGAAGTTCAGCGACGGCAGTGGCTCGAAGAGGTGAAGGCAATGATTGATTCAGTCTTTCCAAAACAAAAAAGATTGTAAGTGAACCCATACTCATAAGGTCTGTCATATGCAGTTTAAGAAATGAGTGAAACTCTGCAAGGTAAGGCCGATCGTCAGGATCATCATAGGCATCGTGGTAATAGACCTAATCAATAACATACTCCCCTCAATCGAGCACTTTCATAGTGTGGGCTATTGGATTGCTTTTTTTGCAGCCCTCCTCGAGACCACTATCGGAATCGGTCTTATTTTACCCGGATCAACCATCATTCTCTTCCTCGGAGCGCTATCCGCTCGCGGCTATCTCGATGTAGGAGATCTCATCTGGTTTTCCGTCTTAGGTGCAATGATCGGGGACAATGTAAATTACTATCTTGGGAGAAAATATGGCGCCAAATGGCTGGAAGGGGGTTTCTGGTTACTAAAGGCCAACCATATTGAAAAAGCAAAAAATTTCATGGACGCTCATGGCGCAAAGAGCATTTTTCTGGGCCGATTTTTGCCGAGCGTCAAGGAGATTGTCCCTTTTATTGCCGGCAGCGTAAAGATGAACAAAAGAACATTTATGTTCTGGAATGTTCTCGGTGCAGTCGGCTGGGGATTTGAATGGGTTCTTACCGGCTACCTCTTTGCCCAATCCCTTAATGTCGCGGAATGGTGGTTGTCTCGGGCTGGTTTGTTTGTTGCCTTTCTCCTCATATTTGGCGGCATCGTCTACTTCATCAAATGGCTGATTATCAGGAAAGGGAAACAATTCTGGACCATTTTTACCTCCCTCTGCCAATCTATCAAAGAGGCGGTGATAAAGAATGAACACGTGCTTTTATGGATGCAAAAACATCCGCGCAGCATCTCGTTTTTAAAGTCACGGTTTGACACAACCGTATTTTCAGGACTGACCCTGTCCATATTTACGTTGGCGTTTGTCTATGTTCTGGCGTTGTTTACCGGGGTTGTGCATGACCTGATTACCTCTGATCCCGTCGTTGCCGCGGACATCCGCATTGCAAATCTTTTCTTTGTCTTTCGCTCTGATGTCCTGACGACTATTTTTACTTGGATAACCCAGCTTGGTAAAACCGCAGTCATTCTGGTATTCACTTTGGTCTCGGTTACACTGCTTTGGTTACGGCAGAAAAGGCATTGTATTTTGCCTCTTTTTATCGCTGTTACTGGAAGTGCGGCATTTACCTATTTAGGAAAACTGGCTTTTCATCGCCCTCGTCCGGAGATGGCTGTTTATGCAGAGCATTTATTTTCTTTTCCAAGCGGGCATGCAGCGATAGCAGTCACTTTCTACGGGTTTGTAGGTTACCTCTTAATGCGTTTTTCCCAAAGCTGGAATAGAAAGGTCAATATATTTTTCACAACCATTCTCATTGTCATAGCGATCGGCTTTAGCCGGGTATATCTTGGGGCACATTATGTAAGCGACGTATGGAGCGGCTATCTTGTCGGAGCGATGTGGTTGATTATCGCTGTCTCTTTTTCCGAATGGCTAAGACATAATAAAAAGGGTGATCAATCCACATCCTTTGTTAGTGGTGTTCGTCCAATCTCTCTCGTTCTCGTTTTCATTGCCATCCTGTTCTATGTCGGCTTTTCAATGAATTACCATCCTCCGCTGGCATCGGTCCCATCAAAAAGTGCTGTAGTAGTCTCGAAAAGTACAGATATATTCACAAATGAACAGATGAAATATACCGAGACGCTGAGCGGTGATAGACAAGAGCCGATAAACACGATTTTCCTTGCCCGGGATGACCGCCACCTCGTTGCAGCACTGCAGGAGGCAGGGTGGATTTTAACCGACAAGGCGGATATATCGTCATTCATCAAAGCAGTAAAGGCCTTGATATTAAAGACGCCACATCCTTCCGCGCCGATTTCGCCCTCTTTCTGGGATGCGAAAATACAGGATATGGGCTTTGGCAAAAGTGCCTGGACCTAATTGGCTCAGCAATGCACATCATGTTAAAATATGGCGTACAAACCATTTATTGGAAAATGGAAAGAGTATCTTTGTCGGTATGGTGAATGCCAATGTGGGTTTCAAATGGGGCATCATTCCCAAAATTGCTCCCGATTTGGACACTGAACGAGAGTTGTTGTATATGGACCTCAATCGTACAGGAAAAATAGAAAGCCATCTGAAGGTACAGCTTGTAAAACCTCTGATCGGTAACAATTTTATAGGAGATCAATTCTTCAGCGACGGTCAGGTTTATATCATTTCAGTGCAATGAAGGGATGAGCGCCGAGACAATCGGCTGGAGACGGATTGCAAATTCCGCTAAGATCCCATACAAGCATTTAGGCGTACGCTAAGCTTTTCATTTACAACAGAGGAGGCCATATGAAGAACAATAAAGAAACTGGTCGTTTCCCAGCCCTCAGCCGTCGTGATTTTCTCGCCGCATCTGCCGGCGGTGCGCTCTTGTTTGCGATGGGTGGGGTTCCCGGCGCCGTCCGAGCGGCCACGCCACATGTCCTGCCGCCCCTACCGTACGCGGATAACGCGCTGGATCCCGTGATATCCGCAAATACGATTGGCTTTCACTACGGCAAGCATCATAGGGGGTATGTCGACAACCTCAATAAACTGGTGGCAGGGACGGAGTATGCCGACCTTTCCCTGGAAAAGATCATCATGGCCACGGCCGGCCAGGCCGACAAGAGCGCGATCTTCAATAACGCAGCGCAAATATGGAACCACACGTTCTACTGGCGCAGCCTGCGGCCGAATGGCGGTGGTGAACCGCCTGCGGCACTGAAGCGGAAAATCGAGGCGGCCTTCGGTTCCTTGGATGCATGCAAGAAAGAGCTGGCCAGCAGCGGCGATGACCCAGTTCGGCAGCGGATGGGCCTGGCTTGTCTTGGACGGGGACAAGCTCAAGGCCGTCAAGACGGGCAATGCGGATGTGCCCTTGACAAGGGGTATGAAACCGCTCTTGACGATCGACGTGTGGGAACACGCCTACTACCTGGATTATCAGAACCGCCGTGCGGACTATGTCAACGCCGTGCTCGACAAACTGATCAATTGGGGTTTCGCAGCGGACAATCTCGGCTCTTAAAGCCATATTTCAAATGGCCGCCGCCGGTTTTGCGGCTGCGTGGGATGCCTTGGACAAGCTGGCTGAAGTACTAAAAGAAGGGAAACCATAACCGAGCTCATGCGGGCTGCTTTACAGCGCGCCTAACCGGCAACGCAGGTTAATCGAAGGAGCAAGAGAGAGGATGCGCCCCAGATCTGGTCCGGCTGATAGTGGAGCTTGACATCGACAAAGCGATGACGTTTGAACCGGTCTCATCAATGGCGTTTAAAAAAGATTGTGGGAGGTGTTTGGTGAAAGAGGAACTGAGTCGCGAAGAATATAAGCTCCTTGTTGAAAAGTCGCCCATCATGATTTGGCGCTCCACAGTGACGATGGAGTGCGACTACTTCAACGAGGTATGGCTGGCGTTTACCGGGCGCTCAATGGAACAGGAAACGGGCAATGGCTGGGCGGAAGGGGTTCATCCTGAAGATTTCGACCGATGTCTGAAAATCTATACAGATCACTTTGCCAGGAGAGAAGCCTTCGAAATGGAATACAGGCTTCGCCGATTCGACGGGGTGTATCGGTGGATATTCGACAGGGGCGTGCCTTACCATGACTCGGAGGGTCATTTTAAAGGCTATATCGGGAGCTGCATCGATGTGACTGAAAGGAAAGAGGCCCGGGATGCACTGAAAAAGGCTCAGGAAGCCGAGATTGAACAGTTGCGGAGATTTACTGCCCATCTGCGCCTATTGCAAAAAAATACGAAACGACAGGAACTACTGGGAGCAGATCGAATCCTATATCGGCAAATATTCAAATGTTACGTTTTCACATGGCATCTGTCCCGAGTGCGAAACCAAGGTCAGGGCCGAGTTGGAGAGCGCAAAACATCAAACCAAAACGCAGGGAAAATAGGGACAACGATTATTAAAATATTGGTGCTCTTGATTCAGATACCCGGTTAAAAGTATTGACATCGAAAACCGTTCTCCATACAGTGCCCATTCGTATACTTGAAGTTCTTCTCAATCCCGGCACATCAAACATCTTTAATCAGGAGGTCCTATGAGCGCAGACTATGAAGTCAGAGGCTCCACCGCGGTCATCACCATGAACAACCCGCCGGTCAACGGCCTCGGGCATGCGACCCGCAGCGGCATCTTCGACGGGTTGAAAAAAGCCCTCGCCGACGGCGCCGTCAAGGCGGTCGTGATCACCGGCGCGGGGAAGGCCTTCTCCGGCGGCGCCGACATCAAGGAATTCAACACGCCCAAGACCTTCGCCGAACCGAACCTGCTTTCGGTCATCGCGGCGATCGAGGCCTCCGACAAGCCGGTGGTCGCCGCGATCCACTCGGTGGCCATGGGCGGCGGCCTGGAACTCGCTCTGGGTTGCCATTACCGTGTCGCTTCACCGGGGGCGCAGATCGCCCTCCCGGAAGTGAAACTCGGCCTCCTTCCCGGCGCGGGAGGCACCCAGCGCCTGCCGCGCGTGGTCGGCGTGGAAACCGCGCTCAACATGATCGTTACCGGCAATCCGGTGCTTTCGGAGAAGCTTGCCGGAACAAAGCTCTTCGACCGGATGATCACAGGGGACCTGATGGCGGGCGCGATCACCTTCGCCGAGGAGATCGCCGGGAAGCGGCCGCTCCCGAAGGTGCGCGACATCAAGATCGATCTTCCCAACCGTGAGGCCTTCTTTAAGACGGCGCGCGCCACCGTCGGCGCGGCGTCGAAGCATTTTCCCGCCCCGCTCAAATGCGTCGACAGCGTGGAGGCCGCCGTCACCCTGCCTTTCGAGGAGGGGATGAAGGTGGAGCGGGAGAATTTCCTTGCACTCGTGCAGACGACGGAGAGCAAGGCCCTGCGCCACTATTTCTTCGGCGAGCGCGCGGCGTCCAAGATTCCCGACGTGCCGGAGGAGACGCCGAAGCGCCCGATCAAATCGGCGGCGGTCGTCGGCGCCGGCACCATGGGCGGCGGCATCGCCATGAACTTCGCCAATGCCGGGATCCCGGTCGTCGTCCTGGAGATGAATCAGGAGATGCTGGATAAGGGGCTCGCCACGGTGCGCAGGAACTACGAGAGTTCGCTGAAGAAGGGCCGCCTCACACAGGAGAAATTCGACCAGCTGACGGGCCTGATCCGGGGAACGCTGTCCTACGACGAGATCAAAAACGCCGATATCGTCATCGAAGCGGTCTTCGAGGAGATGGGTGTCAAGGAAAAGGTGTTCCGGAAGCTCGACGAGGTGATGAAGCCGGGCGCCATCCTCGCCTCCAACACGTCCACGCTCGACGTCAACAAGATCGCAGGCTTCACCAGGCGGCCGCAGGATGTGATCGGCACGCACTTCTTCAGCCCGGCCAACATCATGAGGCTCCTGGAGATCGTCCGCGGCGCAAAGACCGCCAAGGACGTGCTCGCCACGGTCATGGCGCTCGCAAAGAAGATCAAGAAGATCGGGGTGGTTTCGGGCGTGTGCGACGGTTTCATCGGGAACCGCATGATCGAGCAATATGCGCGGCAGGCCGGATTCCTCCTCGAAGAGGGCTGTCTCCCGGAGCAGGTGGACCGGGTGATGGAGGAGTTCGGTTTTGCCATGGGACCCTTTCGGATGAGCGACCTCGCCGGTAACGACATAGGCTGGTACATCCGCAAACGCCGCTACGCCGAGAATCCGGATGTCGTCTACTCCAGGACCGCCGATCTGCTCTGTGAGAGGGGCCGCTTCGGCCAGAAGACCGGCGCCGGCTGGTACGACTATAAGCCGGGCGACCGCAAGGCCTATCCGTCGGAACTGGTGAATGCGATGATCGTCAACCACTCGAAGGAGATCGGTGTGGAGAGGCGTATAATCAGTGATGAGGAGATCGTCGAACGCCTGGTCTACTCGCTGGTGAACGAGGCCGCCTGCCTCCTCGATGAGGGGATCGCGCAGAGGGCATCGGATGTGGACATCGTGTATCTCACCGGTTACGGCTTCCCGATGCACCGCGGCGGTCCGATGTTCTACGCCGATACGATCGGCCTGCCCAATGTGGTCGCTGCGATGGAGACGTACGCCAAAGGCCGCCACGGCGAGTTCTGGAAGCCGGCGCCGCTTTTGACCAAACTTGCCGCCGAGAGGAAGACGTTCAACTGATGAAAGGAGACAATGATGCTGAAAACAAGACTTACAGAACTACTCGGGATCAAACATCCTATCGTTCAGGCCGGCATGGGTCCGTTCAGCAACAATAACCTCTGCGTCGCCGCGGCCAATGCCGGAGCGCTCGGACTGCTTTCCACCAGCGGACTTTTGGACAAGGAGGGGCAACCCTGGATATACAACGCATTCATCGAGAGCGGAGAGGCGTCGATGGACGATGATATGGCCCAGGTGCTCGAGAAGATCCTGAAACGGACCTATCGCCTGACGAAGGATAAAGGCGGCATCTTCGGGATCAACGTGATGGTGTCGGCGGAATTGCTCGACAAAGCGCAAATCCTGATCGACACGGCGATCCGTGTCCGTGAGGAGAACCCCGGAATGAAGAACCATTTCAAGGTGCTCTTTACCTCGGCGGGCGACCCCGTCCCCTGGCGCGAGAAGATCAAGTCCGCCGGATTTACCTGGCTGCACGTCGTTCCCTCGGTGAAGGGGGCGCTGCGATGCAAGAAGGCGGGGGTGGATTGCATCGTCGCTTCCGGGCACGAAGGCGGTTTTCACATCGCCTGGGAGCCGCTCCACACCATGGTTCTGCTGCCCGCCGTCATCGATGCGATAGCGGATCCCAATTACCCCGTGGTGGGGGCCGGCGGATTCTGCGACGGCAAGACCCTGGCGGCGGCCATCGCCATGGGGGCCGCCGGTGTGCAGATGGGGACAAGACTTCTGGCGACGGAAGAGAGCGACTTCCACCCTTTGTGGAAGGAGCAGGTCGTCAAAACGGAGGATCGGGGAACCCTGGTGGCCCGAGGCGTCGTGGGACCTGCCCGGTGGCTGAAAACCCCTTCCAGCATGATCCATCTGCAGAATACCATCGTGAAGTCTCCCGGGGTATTTACCGGCGTCCCCGATGACTGGAGCACCGTTCCGCCGGAGTTGATCGCGTATGAGAGGGCCGGCATCAAGGCCGTCTGCATGGGCGACCGGGAAAACGCGATGATGGCGGGCGGCGAATGCGCGCAGCGGGTGAACGACCTGCCCAAGGTTCAGGACCTGATCGACAGGATCATGGGGGAGGCCACCGGGATCGTAAGAAACATGCACGAGCATCTGACCGCTTCATAAGGACATCGAATGACAGCAGCTACGTTGTTCTACTTCCTCTGCGCGTCCGTCGCCCTTACCGTAGCGCCCGGGCCTGATAATATCTTCGTCGTCACCCAGGGCATCACCCGCGGGAGAAGACCGGCCATCGTCACCGCCCTGGGCATGTGCAGCGGAATCAGCGTTCATACCACTGCGGCGGCCTTCGGGATCTCGGCGGTGTTTTATTCGTCGGTCATTGCCTTCAACGTCGTCAAGTATGCCGGGGCGGCGTACCTGCTGTATCTGGCCTACAGGACGCTCCGGGAGCGATCCGCAATAAAGCTTCCGCTTGCCGACGACAGGCCTGATGCGGCGCTGTTCCGGCGGGGATTCATCATGAACGTCCTCAATCCGAAGGTCGCCATGTTCTTCCTGGCCTTTCTGCCGCAGTTCGTCACCCCGAATACCGGCTATTTTCCCCTCCAGATGCTGCTGTTGGGTTTTCTATTCATGGCGCAGGCCGTCGTCATTTTCTGCCTGATCGGCTATTTCTCCGGCAGTATCGGCAGCTTCATCCTCACCAAACCGACCATAGCGAAGACCTTTGACTGGCTGACTGCCGGTGTCTTCGTGTCGCTGGGCCTCCGACTGGCTCTGGCGGAGAGAGAGGGTGGCAGGCCGGCGACCCATGTGCCGTTGCGCGCCCCATGTCTTGACAAAAGCATAAAGATGTGCAGGAAATGCGCGCAAAACGGTTGAACCATCCTATCCTTACGGCGGGAAATGAAACTATGAAGACCTATGAACAGATCAACGATCGTATCGAATCCGGGAAAGCCGTGGTGCTGACGGCCGATGAGATCATGGATTACGTGGACAAAAAGGGGCTCCAGGCTGCGGCCGAAGAGGTGGACGTCGTCACGACCGCCACATTCGGGCCCGATGTGTTCGTCGGGATGTTTTTTGAACTTCGGACACTCCAAGCCGAAGATCCGCATGTCCGAGGCATGGGTCGCCGATGTGCTCGTCTACACGGGCCTCGCCGCCGTGGACGTTTATCTGGGGTGCACGCAGCTCCGTCACGGAGATCCGGCCAACATGTATCCGCCCGGTGAATTCCGGTATGGCGGCGGTCACGTGATCGAGGATCTCGTGGCGGGGAAAACGCTCCAGCTGTTCGCCCTTTCTTACGGCACGGACTGTTATCCCCTGCGGGAGATCCGCACCTATTTCACCATCGAGGACCTGAATCAGGCGATCATGGTCAACCCGCGCAACTGCTACCAGAACTATAACGTGGCGGTCAACCGGTCGGACAGAACGATTCACACTTACATGGGCAAGCTCGAACCCCGGCAGAAAAACGCGAATTACTGCTCCGCGGGCCAACTGTCGCCTCTGCTCAACGACCCCTACTACGATACCATCGGCGTGGGGACGCGCGTCTGGTTGGCCGGCGCGCAGGGACATGTGTACGCGGAAGGAACGCAGCACGCCGGCGGCGTCGGCAGAACGCCGGACGGCGTGCCGACCGGCGGAGCGGGAACGCTGGCGCTGACCGCCGATATGAAGCAGATGCGCAAGGAGTTCGTCCGGGGTGTCAGCTTTATCGGGTATGGGGTCTCGCTGGCCCTGGGGATCGGCATCCCCATCCCCATTCTCAATGAGGAAGTCCTCCGGCGCACCTGCGTGCGGGATCGGGATATTCTGGCCCCGGTGATCGATTACGGGACCGATTATCCGCAAAATACCGGTAACGTCATCGGTCACGTCAGCTACGAGCAATTGCGGACCGGTCAGATCCAGGTCGACGGCCGGACGGTGGAGGTCGGTTCTTTGTCTTCGTATTATAAGGCCCTGGAGATTGCCAATCTGCTGGCGGATGAAATCCGGCGGGGTGATTTCCTGCTGGCCGCGCCGATTGCCCCTCTCAAGAAAGACGCCAAAATGAAACCGCTTGTGAAAAGGGAGCCGCCCCGATGAACGACGAAACCGTGACCAAAAAACTGATGTTCTACTTTCCCAAATGCGAATGTGACAAGCCGATCATCTATCACCTTGTCAAGGACCATCACCTCATCGTCAATGTCTTTCGTGCGAAGGTCACACCGGAGGAGGAAGGGTACCTTGTGCTGGACGTCACCGGCACGGAGAAGGAGATCCAGGACGGCATCGATTTTGTAAGGACCTTCAACGTCACGGTCAATTACTCCGGAAAAGGGGTGATCCGCGACGAGGAACGCTGCACCCATTGCGGTTACTGCGTCCCCTACTGTCCCCCAAGGGCGCTGAAAATCGAGAACGACGCCACACGAAAGGTCGCCTACAACGAATCCGAGTGCATCGAATGCCTGGCCTGTATCCGCGTTTGCCCCTTCGCCGCATGCACATCGGCATTCTAACCGGCTGTTGAAAAACGCCCATCTGCGGCGTTTCCCTTATCCTTCGCCGTTCAACGTACCGGAGAAGTACGCCTCACGGCTCAGGATTGCGGGGGCCTTGCATCCGGGCATTTTTGAACAGCCTGCGAAAGAGACTTTTTCGAGCAGGTTGCTGAGACCAAGATGCCGCCACGTCCAGCTCCAAAAGCCCATGAACCGCAAACGGGTTTACAGAACATTCATCCATAAAGAAGCGGTCCTCCGCATCTGCTGCGAAACGTTTGACGCCGTCACGCAGGAGATCGTCCGGCAGCGGGCGATCCTGGAGGACTATATCCGGCGGCATCCCCATTTTCAACATTCGCTAAAGCCCGTTGCGATCTTTCCCGATGCACCCGAAGTTGCGCGGCGGATGGCCCGCGCCGCGGACACGGTGGGCGTCGGACCGATGGCTGCCGTCGCCGGCGCCATGGCGCAGCTTGCGGTCGAGGCCGCTTTGAGGGCCGGCGCCGAGGAGGTGATCGTGGACAACGGGGGCGACATCTATCTGCAGACCGTCGAGCCCGTGATCATCGGTCTTTATCCGGGCGAATCGGGGCAGATCGGCCGGTTGGCCTTTTCGCTGGAGGCATCCGACACCCCGCTTTCCATCTGTTCGTCTTCGGGGAAAATGGGCCACTCGCTGAGCCTCGGCCAATGCGACCTGGCCACGATAGTCGCCAAAGACGGAGCCCTCGCGGATGCCGCGGCGACTCTGGCCGGCAATCTCGTCAAGGCCGTCGCCGATGTGGAGCCGGCCCTCAATCACATGGTATCCATAGAGGGTGTCATCGGAGTGCTGATCGTCAAGGACGGCCATGTGGGACTCGCCGGAAAGCTCCCCCCCTCGTCAAGACGGATTGATCCGCATCCTATGTTTGGAGAGACCAATGGCGACCAGACAGAAAATCAGAGTTGGGATTATCCTTTTTTCGTTCTTCCTTTTCCCTGCGACATTCTATTATATGTCCCCCGTTCTGATCATTGAATCGACGTATGGCGGAATCGTCAATGGAAGCTTCATCGTTTTTGCCTCACTATTTTTGAAAATGACATGAACCATTCGGAATGTATCCTGTGCGGTTTATGTATCGACTCCTGTAAAAAAGGCGCCATCAGGTACGCCTTTGATTGAAAAGATTTTTTACTTGACAATTCTCTATTAATATATCACATACTACATACCAGTTGCCGTAGTCGCAATCACCCCGAAACACCAGCATCGGAGGTGAATGATGCAATCCGGAAAAAGTCGTAGCCGTCCATCCGTGAATATCAAAAAGACAGAGCGTTGTCATAACGGAAGTCCCGGGCAGTCGGGGCCAAACCACGTGAGGAGGGAATATATGATGAAAAAATGGAACAGTGTTTGGATTTTGGCTTTAGCCTGCATGGTCCTGTTCGGCTCAGTACCTGTAGGGGCACAGGAGTATCCCAGTAAATCGATAGAGGTGGTGGTTGGATTCGCCCCCGGCGGCGGGACCGACATGGTCGCCCGGGCCATCTCCGACGTGGCCGCGAAGTACATCGGGCAGCCCCTGGTCGTGAACAACAAGCCGGGAGCCACCGGAATCATCGGCTCGCAGTATGTCTACAACGCCAAGCCTGATGGCTATACGCTTCTCGTGGCGGGTGGCAGCGAGACGGTCTCCGTACCCCACTTCAAGGACCTGCCGTTCAATCCCATCACCGACTTCGATCCCGTCATCCGCCTCATGGTGGAGAGGGTCGGGTTCTATGTGCGGACCGACAGCCCGTGGAAAACCATGAAGGACTTCATCGCGGACGCAAAACAGAATCCCGAGAAATACACGTACGGCACCGCGGGTGTGGGCGGGATCCACCATGCCAGCATGCTGGTGACCGAAAAGCGGACGGGTATCCGCCTGATCAATGTGCCCCAAAAGGGAGGGGCCGAAAACCTGACCGCCCTGGCCGGCGGCCATGTGAACGTGGCCATGGCCTCGCCGAACGAAGCCTACGCGCTGGTGCAGGGAGGCCGCGTGCGGTGCTTGGCCATCACGGCGCTGGAGCGCTCCCCAACGGAGCCCAACACCCCGACGATGCGCGAGCTCGGTTACGACGTCTACATCGACAACCAGAAGGGGTTCGTGGTCCGCAAGGGCGTTCCCGCACCGATCCGGCAGAAGCTCCACGACGCCGTGAAGAAGGCCTATGACGATCCACAGTTCAGGGCCAGCGCCGATAAACTGAAGCTCGAGCTGTCCTACCTCAACGGGGAGGATTTCCGGAAGGCCTTAAAGAGCATGTACGATCAGATCGGCGAGTCGGTGAAGAAGTAGCCGGTATGACATTCGTGGTGGATTTTTAACCTTATGAACGTGGATCGATTTCTCGGTTGGGGGGCGCTTGTTCTGGCGCTGCCGGTCGCCGTCGCCTCCTGGGGGTTTGGGTTGGGGAGCCCCAAATCCCCCGGCGCCGGATTCTGGCCGCTCGTCATCGTCGTGACGATGGCGGGTCTGGGGCTCTCGCTCATCCTGCATCCGACACCGAACGCGCCGAAGGCCGGCGGGGGATCGCGCTGGGGGAAGTTCGCAATCTCCCTCGGAACCCTGGTCTTCTACGTGGCCGCGCTGGAGCCGCTCGGCTATCTGCTCGCGACCGCCGTCATGCTCTTCGTCCAGTTCCGTTGGGTGGAGGGCCGCACCTGGCTTTCGACCACGGTTACCTCGACCTTGGCGGCGGTGATCACGCTCATCCTCTTTCGCGTCCTGCTGAAGGTCACCCTTCCCCTGGGGGTGATCCCGCTGCCCCAGGGCTGGTAGGGTTTCAGGAGTGGTTTTGGATACCATCAGTGCACTGTTCCACGGATTCGCCATCGCGCTCACGCCCGGAAACCTCCTCGCCGTGTTCCTGGGGGCCCTGATCGGGACGGTGATCGGCGTGCTGCCCGGCCTGGGGCCCACGGCCACGATCGCGCTCCTCCTGCCGATCACCATCGGCATGGACATGGTGACGGCCCTGATCATGATGGCGGGGATCTACTACGGCGCGATGTACGGGGGATCGATCACCTCCATCCTCGTCAACATCCCGGGCGAGGCCGCATCCGTCGTCACGTGCATCGACGGCTACCAGATGGCCCGGCAGGGGCGGGCGGGCCCGGCGCTCGGGATGTGCGCCTTCGGCTCGTTCATCGGCGGCACGGTGAGCGTGATCGCGGTGATGCTGATCTCCCCCTTCCTGGCCGAGACGGCCCTGAAGTTCGGCGCGCCCGAGATGTTCGCCCTCCTGTTCTTCGCCTTCACCTGCATCGGCGGGCTGACGGGAAAATCCCGCGCCCAGGGGCTCCTGATGGCGTGCGTCGGGCTGCTTCTGGGGACGATCGGAACCGACGATATCCAGGGGGTGGACCGGTTCGTCTTCGGCACCCTGTACCTCCAGGACGGCATCGGCCTGGTGCCCCTGGCCATGGGGATCTTCGGCCTCGGCGAGATCCTCTACAACATCGAAAAGCGGGAAGCGCAGGGGTCGGTGCTCGAAACCCCCAAGAGCCTCCTGCCGACGCTTAAGGACTGGAAGCGGTCGGCCCTTCCCATCGCGCGGGGCAGCTTTCTCGGGTTCGGCGTCGGGATCATCCCCGGGGGGATGCCGGCGGTGGCCTCGCTCATGAGCTATGCGCTCGAAAAGCGGGTGTCCAAGCGCCCGGAGGAGTTCGGGCACGGGGCCATCGAGGGGGTGGCGGGCCCCGAGACGGCGAACAACGCCGCCACCGCCGGGGGGTTCGTGCCGCTCCTCACGCTCGGCATCCCCACCAACAGCGTCCTCGCCCTGATGCTGGCGGCGATGATGCTCCACGGGGTCACGCCGGGGCCGCTCCTGCTCCTCAAGTGGCCGGACGTGTTCTGGGGCGTGATCGCCAGCATGTACATCGGCAACGTCATGCTCATCATTCTCAACGTGCCGCTGATCGGGCTCTTCGTCCAGCTCCTCAAGGTGCCCTACGGGATCCTCTCGCCGCTCATCATCATGTTCGTCATGCTCGGGGCCTACGCCCTGAAGAACAGCGTCAGCGACCTGGTGACGACGATCCTGTTCGGCCTGATGGGATACCTGATGAAGCGATTCGGCATCGAGCCCGCCCCGCTGATCCTGGCCTTCGTCCTCGGACCGATGCTGGAGAACAACCTGAGCAAGGCCCTGATCATGTCCCGGACCGGCAATCCGCTCTACTTCTTTTCGCGGCCCATCTCGGCGACGCTGCTCAGTCTCGCCATCCTGGTCCTGCTCTACCCGCTGTTCCGGTGGGCCTGGCGGTATGCGACAGGCCGAGCTCGCCGCGGCACAGGGGAATCGTTAGGAGGAAATGGTCATGCCGCAACAGAATCTGAACCTGGGGAAACTGCTTCCCGCCCCCTCGCTCAAGGAGATGGCCCTGGCGACGATCAAGGAGGCCATGTTCTCGAAGAAGCTGGAGCAGGAGGTGATGTACACCGAAGCCGGCCTCACGAGCGAACTGGGGATCTCCCGGACGCCCGTTCGCGAGGCGCTGATCCATCTTGCCTCCCGCGGGCTGATCACCTATTTCCCGCGCAAGGGGTTCAAGATAAAACTCCTGACCGAGAAAGATGCGGAGAACCTCTTCGAGCTGCGGCTCGCCCTCGAGCTTGCCGTCATCCGCCACATCGTGCCTGTCCTGACGAAGGCCTCGCTGAGCGAGATCGAACGCATCCAGACGCAGTACCGGAAGGTCGCCCTCAAAGGGGAGCCCCTCGAATCGATCCGGGCCAACATGACCTTCCACGCCTGCCTCGCGGAGATGACGGAGAACACCTATCTCATCAACGCCCTGGACGAGATCCGGGACCTCACCAACCTGGCGGGTCTCCGGAGCCTCGAGGTCGGCTCCCGGACCACCGAGGCGATCGAGGAGCACGAGCGGATCATGGCCGAGCTGAAGCGGCAGCTCCCTGAGCGGGGCGCTCCGGGAGATGGAGTCCCACATCCGTACCACCGAGGCGCGGGTGCTGGCGAGGATCCGCAGCACAAAAAACTCGCCCCGCCCCACTCACCCTTGAGGAGGGAGGACCCTCTCAATCCCCCTCCCCTTGAGGGGGACACCCTCATCCCTCTCCCTTGACGGGGAGGACGCAGCTTCACCGTGACGGGGGAGGGTTGGGGCGGGGGTGATCAGGTGAAAGTGAAAGGAAAGGCAACCATGAAGGTAGGCATCATCGGAATCGGGACCATGGGAAAACCCATGGCCGCAAACATCCTGAAGGCGGGACACACCCTCTCCGTCTTCGCACGAAACCCGGAAAAGGCGCGGGCGCTGGAGGCGCAGGGAGCAAAGGTCGTGGCATCCCCGGCGGAGGTGGCCGCGGCAAGCGACGCTATCGTCCTCTCGCTCCCCTTCGACCCGGAGGTCGAGGAGGTTCTTCTCGGCAGCCGGGGGATCGCGGAGGGCGCCAAACCGGGGCTCCTCATCCTCGACACGACCACCGGCTCGACAAAGGCGGCCGTTCAGGTCGCCGAGCAACTGCGGCCCCGGGGGATCGCCTATCTCGACGCCCCGGTCTCGGGAGGCGTCAAGGGGGCTATCGAGGGAACGATGACGTTCCTCGTGGGAGGGGAAGGATCGGATGTCGAACGGGCCACCCCCCTCATGCAGTGCATGGGCGGGCATATCCATCATCTGGGGCCGGTCGGGGCGGGCCGGGGGCTGAAGGCCCTCGTGCAGATCATCGCCGCCATGAACACCCTCACCCTCTGCGAGGCGGTCGTCCTGGGGAAGCGGCTGGGGATCGAACCGACCCGGTTCTACGAGGCCCTGAGCGACACCGCCGCCAACTCCTACCATCTCCAGTCGAAGCTCCCCCAGTTCATCATCCCCGGCACCTTCGACACCGGCCATCGGATCGAAATGATGGTGAAGGATCTCGAAATCGGCCTGCAGATGGGCCGCGAGATGAACAATGCGATGCCCCTGAGCGCCTTCGCGGCCCAGCTCTACCGGGCCGCCTCCACCGCCGGCTACGCGAAGAAAGACATCAGCGCCATGGCCAACTTCTTCGGCTCCTTCGTGGGAATCGATTTCACCGCGCCTCCAGACAAGTAGACTTCCCCTCTCCCTCGACGGGAGAGGGCAGGGTGAGGGTGAAAGGAACGGCAGGGCCATAAACCGGATAATCTGAAAGGAAGAGAGGAAACAAAAATGGAATTCAAGAAGAACAGTTTGCGGGAAAAGATCCGCCGGGGCGAGACCGCCCTGGGGACGGCGCTCTACAGTTTCAGCCCGGCACTCATCGAGCTTGCCGGGTACACGGGGCTCGATTTCTGCCGGATCGACAACGAACACGCCTGGCGGCAGGACGAGAGCGGCGAGCACATGATCCGGGCGGGGCTCCTCGCGGGGATCTGCCCGCTCATGCGGGTGGACAGGGACAACCCCTATCTGGTGCGCAAGGCGCTCGAAGCGGGGGCCGGCGGCGTGATCGTCCCCCACGTCCACGACCAGAAGGACGCCGAGGCGATCGTCCAGGCCGCCAAGTTCCCGCCCTTCGGGAAGCGGGGCTACGGCGGGCTCTGCCTCTCCGGGCAGTGGGGCGTCAACGGGGGGACCGAGTGGATGGAGTGGAGCAACGCCGAGACCCTCGTCATCCCGATGATCGAGGACATCTCCGCGATCCCCCATCTGGACGCGATCCTCGCGACCGAGGGGGTGGATGCCGTCTTCTTCGGCCCGGCCGATTTCAGCGTCTCCGCCGGGGTCCCGCTCCAGACGGGGCACGAGAAGGTGATGAGCGGCCTCCGGAAGGCGATCGAGGCGGCCGACAAGCACGGCAAGTTCGTCATCTTCCCGGGGGCGGGATTCCCCCAGTGGGAAACGGTCCACAAGGCGAAGGAGCTCGGGGTCAAGGCCATCGAGCTCGGCCACGACGTGACGATCCTCCGCGCCGTGTGGGCAAAGACGATCCAGGCGCTCAAGACGGGCAGGCTGGCGTATAATCCGGACGGCACCCTGCGAAACCGGGTCGGATGCGAGGGAAATGAAACAACTTCGGGGAATACCCGAACGAATCAATGAGGTATCACAATGGAGAAGAAAGAAACGCCGTTCATCCCGGTAGAAGTCCTGCGGGATTTTTCGGTACGGTCATTTCAGGCAAGCGGGCTTTCGCAGGAGCACGCCGGATGGATCTCGGACACCCTCATCCAGTCGGAGCTGCAGGGGGGTCGGCTCCCATGGGATCGTCCGCCTGCCCTTCTACTGCAAGCGGCTCCTCGACGGGGGATCGAACGTTAATCCGAACGTTCGGATCGTCGCCCAGAAACCCGCGTCGATCCTGGTCGACGGGGACAACGGCCTCGGCCAGATCGTGAGCATCAAGGCCATGGAGATGGTGATCGAACGGGCCCGGACCCAGGGGATCTGTTTTGCCGGGGTGCGGAACAGTTGCCATTTCGGGATGACCGCCTACTATCCGATGATGGCCCTGAAAAGCGGGATGATCGGGCTCGCCGGCTGCAACACGGCCACCGTCATGGCCCCCTGGGGCGGAGGGAAGTCCGCGATCGGGAACAACCCCCTGGCGATCACGGTCCCGACGAACAAGCCCTACCCCCTCGTCCTCGACATGGCGATGAGCGTGGTCTCCGGCGGGAAGGTCCGGCTGGAGGCGGTCAAGGGGACGAAGATCCCTCTCGGCTGGATCCTCGACGAGAAGGGCCGCCCCACGGACAACCCGAAGGACATGTTCCCCAACGGGACCCTCCTGCCGATGGGCTACAAGGGGTTCGGAATGGCGATCATGATCGAGATCCTATCCGGCGTCCTGAGCCGGGCGGCCACGCTCAGCGAGATCCCCCTCTGGTTCGACAAGACCACCACCCCCACGAACCTGGGGCATTTCTTCATGGCCATCGACATCGGGACCTTTCTCACGCCCGATTCGTTCAAGGATCTGGTCGGCCGGCTGATCGACGAGCTGAAGAGCTCTCCCCCGATGGAGGGCTCGGCAGGGATCTTCATGCCCGGCGAGATCGAATACCTGAAGGAGCAGGAGTATCGCAAAAGCGGCATCCCCGTCTCCCCGGAGGTCCTCAAGACACTGGATGCCTTCGCGACTAGAGTGTGTATTCCTAGGCTTTCCCGCTAAATTCTCTCAAGCCCCCCGCTTGGCCGGGGGGCTTAGCCTATGGTTGCGAATCCGAAGGTGGATTTGAACCGCTCCGCCTGCGGCTATTTCGGTGAACGAAACTATCCTTGCCGCTGCACACCCCAAAGGATTCTCCAGTTTCAGGGGCAAATCTCAGGCGCCCTGCCGGACCGGCTCTACATCCATGTGGAGGTCGCCGCCGTCCTAAGGTGTTGTGTTGGGCGGGTCAAAATATCCCTGCCTGTTCAAAATATCCCTTGACAAGCAAAAACGGTCCCACTATGCTTCGCGATACTATAAGCAATGTCTTATCCATATCCAAAAGAGCCTTATTTTACACCCCATCACTGAGACCCGGTGTCCGGACTACCTACCTGAAGTATCCCGAGGGAACACACAGTCGAACTGGTGCAATACGATAAGCAGGGGGGGAATACCGATGAAGCTGATCGGAAAGAAGGCCGTGATCGACAGGCGCCGGTGGGGGGGTGGGGCGTGCCATGGCTCAGGAACTGGCCCGAGAAGGGGCCGATGTGGCCGTATGGGATGTCAGGCTTGTGGCCTCTGAAGAGACGCGCCGAACCTTGGAGGACCTGGGGCGCCGTGCCATGGCCATGTCCGTGGACGTCACGGACGAGGCGGCGGTGGGCGCCGCGGTCGCACGGGTCTTGGAGGCCTGGGGGGCCATCGATATCCTGATCAACAACGCCGGCATCTGCCAGGTGACCTCCATCGAGGAGACTTCTGCGGCTGACTGGGATCGGGTGCTCGGTGTCAACCTCAAGGGGACCTTTCTTTGCTGCCGAGCGGTCATGGGCGCCATGAAGCGGCAACGGTCGGGCCGGATCATCAACCTGGGATCGCTGGCCGGAAAGGTGGGCGGCATTTCGGTGGGCGCCCATTACTCGGCCTCCAAGGCGGCGGTGATGTGCTTTACCAAATCCTTGGCTCGGGAACTGGCCACCTACGGCGTCAATGTCAACGCCATCGCCCCGGGGGTGATCGAGAGTGATATGACCCGTGGTATCACCGGCGGAGACTGGACCCACGACCCGTCCACCATCCCCCTGGGACGCATCGGCCGGGCCGACGAGGTGGGCCGGGTGGCGGTCTTTCTGGCCAGCCGGGACAGCGATTACCTGACCGGCGAGATCATCGACATCAACGGCGGCCAGTTTATGGATTGAGAGCTGGCGCGTCGGGCGCCTGATCCCGCTTTTCGATTCCGGTTTTGTGGGCGTGTGTGTTATTTCAACGCCATACCGAAACTTTTACCACCGGGTTTTTCAGGACCCAATGAGGATTCATGAAATGAAGGCATTGCGAAAACTGGAGCACGGTCCCGGCCAGGTGGCGTGGTCGAGGTTCCGGATCCCGATCCGGGCCGGGGGCAAGTGAAGATCCGGGTAATGCGCGGTGGGATCTGCGGCACGGACCTGCACATCTATCACGGCCTTTTTTCGAAGGTGCGTCCCCCGGTGACCCTGGGCCACGAACTGTCCGGCGCCATCGACGCCCTCGGGCCGGGGGTCGATCACTGGAACGTCGGCGACCGCGTAACCGCGGAAAGCGAAGCCTTTTCCTGCGGTCAGTGCCGTTGGTGTCGGTCGGCAATGACCAACCTTTGCCCGGAACGGCTGGCACTGGGATACGGGGTAGACGGCGCTTTTGCAACATTCGTCTGCATCCGCGCCTCGGCCTTGCACCGACTCCCGGAGACAATCGGTTTCGACGAGGGGCGCTCTCCGAGCCGCTCACCGTGGCCGTTCATGCTGTCGAGGAACGGGCCGAGCTGAAAACCGGGGCATGGGTTCTGGTGACGGGCCCGGGCCCGTCGGTCTGCTGGTGCTGCAGGTGGCCGGCGCGGCCGGCGGCCGAGTGATCGTCTCTGGGGCACCCTAAAGGATACGGATCGGCTCGTTTTGGCCGAGCGACTGGGTGCCGAGGCGGTGATCCGGGTCGATGCCGAAGACCCCCTGGAGCGCATTCTGGAAATCACCGGCGGTCGAGGCATCGATACGGCCTTCGAATGTTCGGGGGTGAGCGCGGCTGCCCACAACTGCATTGAGGCTGTGCGCCGCCGGGGTGAGGTCGTCCAGGTGGGGCTCTACGGTCGGCCTGTTTCTCTGGAACTGGTAAGGTTCGGTAACCATGAAGGAGAGACATGCAGGCGGTGCATCTGTCCATACCCATGTGACCTGGATGTGTGCCATGGACCTGCTGCCGGCGGGGCGGTGGACCTTCGCCCTCTCATCTCCGGCACTTATCCACTAAACGCCTGGGAGACGGCCTTTGGACAGACCGAGGTCGGGGGCCGGCATCAAATACCTGATCGATCCCCAAGACGCGGGCTGAGGACGGAGGGGCGTCGAAACGGTTCGGTGTTCCCGGCCCGGCACGACGAGGGAACTCGATCCCTGCGCCTGCGCTGCGTATCTGCGTATGGACGATGCGGGGTGGCCGTTTAAACCTGAGCGTCCTTGCTCTCTTCCCGGATGGTCGACGGCCATGCCTGCCAGGCGGAAGTGGCGATGATGACGCCGGCCACGATAAGCATGAATAGGGAGATCGGTCGGGTAAAGAATATGGTGAAATGCCCATGGGAGACCGACAGGGACTCACGCAGACTCTGCTCCATCAGGGGACCCAGGATCAGCGTGAGGATCGCCGGGGCCAGCGGGAAATCCAGCTTCTTGAAGACATACCCCAGCAGAC
>CAWJHT010000071.1:0-51607 GCA_963842685.1 uncultured delta proteobacterium
GACATGCTGGGTCCCAATCGCCTGAACAGCCGAGTTCACTTTGGAAGCTACCTGGCACAGTCGCTATGATGGAGTTGAGATTATCGGTAATCCAATGCGTGTTGTCGTCATAGTAAAACTTGACATTGCCAACAGAGGGGAGGGGGAGCGGTATATTTGCACCGTTCTGCGTCGCATTCAAGCCAAAGTTCACACTCCAACTATCGTCCAATGCGGCTTTATATGCATAGCTGCCTGCAGGAATTGAAAACGTACCTTGCCAGACGCCGTCATTGGCATCAAATGTCAGATGCGTCGCAGCACAATCGGGTCGCCAGTCTCCAGGACAGCCCACTTCGCTCTGGAAACTTCCCGCTATCGTAACGGAAATCGGCTCAGCAATAGATAAGCTTGCTATAAGGGATACTGATATTACAGTCGCAGCGAAAACAATGATTTTGTTCATGATGGTTACTCCGTTATTTGCTCTTTCTGCTCCCAACAGGCCTCTGGGTCTATCTTTTTACTAACAAAAATAAGTTCCAGAAGAATTAGGGGCGATGTAATTCATTCCATAATCTTCTCTCACCCCTGCCAATCCCATCAGACCCAGGCCAAGAAGGACATAGTAGTGGGTTCGGGGACCGGGGTTCCTGTCGACTGAAACGCCATATTAAAATAATCAGTGGTACCCCAATTGATGCTTTCATTTCGCCAATAATGGGATACATCTCTACCATTATCTCTCCCAAAACCAACCATAACCGTAAGGGGTGGACATATCACCAATATTATTTACAATTGAGAGCAGAAAGGGAGTCTCACCGGGGAGGGTAATAGGGGAAATATCTGCTGAATATTCATAAATATAGTAGTAGTCCCCCCAAAACAAAGTTTTTTCTGATGTAAGTGTTCGATTGACACTTCCAACAGCGTAATCATAAGCAGGAGTGCTTGTTGGCATGTTGTGTCGAAAGTGAAAATTCTTACAGTAAAATCGTCTTGAGTGGGGGGGAGTTGTGTTGGGATATAATCCATAGAATCCCCACCAGTGAACATCTGATATTGTATACAACCCTTTGTCTAAAATAAACGAGTCTCCTTGTTGTGTTCCTTGTGTCCATTTGAAGTCACTAACAAGACCGTCGATGTAAGGTATGTTCCCGCCGACATAATTATCATAGATCATCCCACCAAATGAAGGAAGGGGAGACAAAAAAAACCAGACTATGAGGGTGACTTGAACCAATCGCTTCATATCGGACCTCCTTATTTAAAATCGAGCGGCTTTACCTTTTAAGCCTTTTCCTGATTCCCGCAACACCAATCAGGCCAAGGCAAGAAGCAGCATGGTGGTGGGTTCGGGAACAGATTTCATTTCTAAACTGTTGAGTGCATATGTGATCTCATATTCTCCGATTCCGGATACAAACGGCATGAATGTGTAAATACTCCCCACTGCATTAGTATTGCTAGTGAGATTCAAATTACTGACAGTCGGTAACGCAGATGAGGCCAATAAATCATACGGACTCAGTGTGTCCTCAAGAGCTAGAGTTATTTTACACTTACCACCAGCTATACAATCCGGGAATAAGGGTAAGTCTGCTCCGACGAAACCCAGCATATCACCCGTAGCCGTATCATTGTCCACCGCAACAATTATAGTACTTGCCGCACCCGTACCCCAAATCGAACCATTAATCGTGGCAAAAAAGGCATTCGGAGGGGTAGCGAAACCTGAATATGAATTAAAGCCATCATAAGGGAGGTCAGTAGAGTATTGTACATAACCTGTAACCACATCGTTGACATTGACTAAAGTTGTATTAGTGGTCGTAACTGAACCCTGAAAATCAATCCTCACTGCATCTGCCAGAGCTGTCTCAAGATTGACTAACTCCAGACTCGCTACCAAAGCTATTGCGAAAAAAACGAATTTCTTCATATTTCCCTCCTTGATTTTGCTATCCCAATCGGTCAGACGCCAAGATGCAGCATGGTCGTAGGCACGGAATCCTATCAGTATGATTCTCCAAGCAAATATTATTCCAGTAAAATAATCTATCTCCCTGTAAACACTGAAAGAGATGTGCAATTCTTAGATAGACAAGCATTTGCACAGACAGAACATATTTTCCGTTCAGAGAAATGAAACTTTTCCATTCCCAATCAGGAGCATGAGTTGTAAAGATACTCGACATTGAACGGTACGACATCTTGATCAGAGTGCATTTACCTATCGGTAATCACTTCACATTATGCCTATTCTACTATGTGTAAAGGAATCCGACACTTTCTCTATTCTTTCAAGTATCTGATATAATGAGATATTATTTAGAGAAAAAATCCACAAAAATTCCAGAATTTTTAAGCGATGAATTTTCTACCCATACAGATTGTGCGAGAGAAGGCCGGGGGGTATCCGGCAAGCATCCTTTTTTTCCTGTAGATCGCCGGTGGCACGGAGGTTACCGATAAGAGGGACCCATACCCGCCCCGTTGCGTGAGATTGCGGGTGTGTCCGGGCGGGGGTTGGGTAAGGATATTCTTTTTCCCATGGGTGGCTGGATCGGAGCGACCATCGCGGAGGATTACGATTCTGATTGCGGCGTCGGGTAAGCCTTGTCGAATCACCGGAATGATAAGCCACCGCCCTGGGTAGATCCAGGCGACTATCATGCCGGGAAGGCAGCAGGGAAGCAATGAAAGATCATGATGGCCTAAATTCAACGATCTCTTTCGGGACAGGTGAGAGCAGGGGTGCGGGTAGATCGCCTCGCCTGGACGATCCTGGTAAGGCACACGCGCAGAAGATCAATATTCTCGGACTGCGGGTGACGACCGTTATCGCGGGGGATCTCCCAGCTTCGACGGCAGATCGTTACGAACCAGAGCCGTCCTGAGAGTCGTGTAGGGGAAAGGAAGCATAAGCCGGGTGTCAGGATGCGTACCCACCCTACCGGCGTTATTCTGCGGAGGTAGTGCCGGGAACGAGCCGCCGGAGCCGTTCAGCGTGAGCTGGCGGCGGCGCAGTGGGAGGCACGTACCTTTGCGGAAATAACGCACAATACGCCACTTCAACGAATAAACCCAGCATGACCGACACCTAAACAGTCCGGGCAGGACGAAAAATCTTCGGTTGGATTCTGTCCGGAGATCTGCTGCCGAGATTGTTATTCTGGACAAGAAAGACTATATCTTCAAAGAAAAAGTGGTATGGAATTTCTCAAAGTGGGGAGGGGATGGGGAGAGAGTGCAAAGTAAATGAAAAGGGGCTACAGGATAAACTTTGTAACCCCTTGATTTTATTTGGTGGGTCGTACGGGAATCGGACCCGCGACCAACGGATTAAAAGTCCGCTGCTCTACCGGACTGAGCTAACGACCCTTGATTGGAAAGCCCGCTCTCATAACAGGAACGAGCGGTTATTGTCAAGCGGAAACATGAACGGTCGGCGATCCTTCCTCACTTCAGTCCTGCAAAGGGATCATTGAGGATGATCGTTTCGTCCCGGTCCGGTCCGACGGAGACGAGGACCAGCCGGACGCCGGCAAGCTCCTCCAGCCGCTCGATGTAGCGCCGGGTGTTCCGGGGGAGATCTTCGATCTGCCTCGCCCCCCGGATATCCTCCGTCCAGCCGTCCATCTCCTCGTAGACGGGCCGGCACCGGTTGAGGAGCCGCAGGTTGGCGGGAACGGATTCGGTAAACTCCTCACGGTCCATTCGGTAACCGATGCAGATCTTCAGCTTTTCGATCCCGGTCAGGACGTCGAGTTTCGTCAGGGCGATGCCGGTGATGCCGGAGACGCGGACGGCATGGCGGATCAGGACCATGTCCAGCCAGCCGCAGCGCCGCTTGCGGCCCGTGGTCGCTCCGAATTCCTGTCCGACCTGCTGGAGTCTGGCCCCGGTCTCGTCCTTGAGCTCCGTCAGGAAGGGGCCTTCGCCGACCCGCGTCGTGTAGGCCTTGCAGATCCCGACCACCGACTGGATGGCAGACGGTCCCACGCCGGTCCCGCAGCAGGCGTTGCCGGCCACGGTGTTGGAGGAGGTCACATAGGGGAAGGTGCCATGGTCGATATCGAGGTGGGTCCCCTGGGCCCCCTCGAAGAGGATCCTCTTTCCCTTGTCGATCTCCTGCTGCATGATCAGGGAGCAATCGGCGGCGTAAGGCCGGAGCTGTTCGGCATAGGCCCGATACTCCTCGTAGATCGCCTTGCCGTCCACCGGTTCTTCGGCGAAGAGCTTCGTGAGATAAAAGTTCTTCTCCTCCACGTTCCGGTTCAGCTTTTCCCGGAAGATTTCGTCGTCAAGAAGGTCGCACAGGCGGATGCCGACCCGCGCGATCTTGTCCTCATAGGCCGGTCCGATTCCCCGGCCGGTCGTGCCGATCTTCTTGCCGACGCCGTGCGATTCCCGGGCGACGTCGATCCGCCGGTGATAGGGCATGATGATGTGGGCCTTTTCGCTGACCAGAAGCCGCGTGCTGTCGGGGAGGAGCCCGCGGTTCTTGAGGTTCGTCCATCTCTTCGATCAGGACGGGCGGATCGACCACGACGCCGTTGCCGATGATGCAGATCTTGCCCGCGTGGAGAATGCCGGAAGGGATGAGATGCAGGATGGTCTGTTTCCCTCCGACGACCAGGGTGTGGCCGGCGTTGTTGCCCCCCTGGAAGCGGGCGATCACATCGGCATTTTCCGCATAAATATCGACGACTTTCCCTTTTCCTTCGTCGCCCCACTGGGTTCCCACCACCACCACGTTTGCCATAAAAATACATCTCCCAAGACAAGTTTACCATTATAGATCAGAGGTCTTTACATTTCCAGATCGGTGACCGAGATGACGTGCGGCAGCTTCCGGAGTTTTTCGATCACATCCGCCGAGACCATGCTGTCGGTGCTCAGGACGACCATGGCCTTGCCGTCGACCTGGTCGCGGCTCAGGTGGAGACGCGAGATATTGACGTTGTTCTCACCGAGGGTCGTGCCGATGTTGCCGATGACACCGGGTTTGTCGTAGTTGAACATGACAAACATCCGTCCCTCCGGGATGACCTCTACGGTGAATTTATTGATTCTTACGATCCGCGGCTCCTGACGGCCGAAGATGGTGCCCGCGGCAGTAGGTCTCATCTTTGGCGGTCTTGATGGTGACGGAGATCATGCTCGTGTAGTCCTTCATCTCGCTGCTTTTCGCCTCGATGACGTTGATGCCCCTTTCCTTGGCGATGAGCGGGGCGTTGATGTAATTGACGCTCTCGTTGAGGATCGGGGTGAGGAGCCCCTTGAGCAGAGAGATGGTGATCGGCGCGACGTTGTAGTTGAGGATTTCACCGCTGTACTCGATGACGACCTCCTTGATGGCGCCGGAGACGAGCTGGGCTTCGAACTTTCCCAGCTTCTCCGCCAGGTTCAGATAGGGCCGGATCACGGCGAGGAGCTCGGCGCTGACCGAGGGGAAGTTCACGGCGCCTTTGATCTCGCCGGTCGTCAGGTAAGCGCAGATCTGCTCGGCGATGGCGATGGCCACATTGATCTGCGCCTCGTCGGTGGAGGCGCCCAGATGGGGCGTGCAGATGACGTTGTCGAGCGCGATGAGCGCCGCGTTCTTTGTCGGTTCTTCCTCGAAGACGTCCAGGGCGGCGCCGGCGACCTTGCCGGAGACTCAGGGCGTCATAGAGGTCCTTCTCGCTGACGATCCCGCCCCGGGCGCAGTTGACGATGTAGACGCCTTTTTTCATCCGGGCAAAGGCTGCCGCGTTGATCAATCCTCTGGTCTCTTTCGTCATGGGGGTATGGACCGTGATGATATCGGCCTGGGTGTAAGATTTCATCCAGGCTGGCCAGGACGATCCCCATCTTCTCCGCCGCCTCCGGGGCGATAAACGGGTCATAGGCGAGGACCTTCATTTTCAATCCCCGGGCCCGGTCGGCGACGATGCTGCCGACCCTGCCGGTGCCGATGATCCCGAGGGTCTTGTTGAGGAACTCGTGCCCGGTGAATTTGCTCTTTTCCCACTTTCCGGCCTTCATGGATGCCGTCGCCTGGGGGATCTGCCGGACCAGGGAAAGCATCATGGCGATGGTGTGCTCTCCGGTCGTGACGGCGTTGCCTCCCGGGGTGTTCATCACGACGATGCCCCGTTTGCTGGCTGCCGGGATATCCACGTTGTCGAGGCCGATGCCCGCGCGGCCGACGACGGACAGTATCCCGGCGCAATCGATCACCTCCTGCGTCACCTTTGTGGCGCTCCTGATGACCAGGGCGTCATAATCCTTGATGACCGATTTGAGTTCATCGGGGGTCATCTTCGTCCGGACGTCGACTTCGATCCCCGGTGTCTTTTTGAATATTTCGATTCCTTCGGGAGAGAGACTGTCGCTGATCAGTATTCGTTTCATGAGTCTTTTCCTCTTGATGTTCGCGCCGCTATAGTGCGGCGATCTTTTCCCGATACACCTTCTCCAGTTCCTCGACGGCGGCGCGGATGTCCTCGGGGTCGATCGTGGGTCCGCACCAGAAGCGGAATCCCGGCGGCGCATCCTTGTAGGAGCCCATGTCGTAGGCCACCTTCCTTTTTCCCAATTCGCCGGCGATGCTTTTGAGGAATTTCGCCTGTTCCTCCTTCGGAAGCGCCCTGACCTTGTCGCTGACCACGGAGAGGCAGACCGATGTGTTGGAACGGATCTCCGGCGTTGCGGCCAGAAAGGCGATCCAGTCGTTCTTTGCGACCCACTCCTCGACGACCCGGAGGTTGGCCCTGCTTTTTTGGATGAGGCCTTCGAGACCGATACCGGCGGCCCATTTCAGGGCGTCCAGGTAGTCTTCCACGCACAGGAGGGAGGGGGTGTTGATCGTGTCCCCCTCAAAGATCGCCCGGTTGATCTTGCCGCCTTTTTTCAGGCGGAAAATCTTCGGGAGCGGCCAGGGCGGATCGTAGGATTCGATGCGCGCGACGGCCCGGGGGCTCAGGACGAGCATCCCGTGAGCCGCCTCGCCGCCGAGACATTTCTGCCAGGAGAAGGTCGCCACATCCGTCTTCGACCAGTCGATCGGCATGGCGAAGGCGGCGCTCGTCGCATCGCAGAGGGAGAGGCCCTTGCGGTCGGCCGGAATCCAGTCCCAGTCGGGGATCTTCACGCCGCTGGTCGTTCCGTTGGCGACGAAGACCACATCGTGTTCCCAGTTGACGGCCTTGAGATCGGGAATCTGTCCGTAATCGGCCCGTTGTATCGTGGGGTTGAGTTTCAGCTGTTTGGCGATGTCCGTCGCCCATCCCTCCGAGAAGCTCTCCCAGACCAGAACGGTCACCGGCCTCGCGCCCAGGAGGCTCCACATGGCGGCCTCGAAGGCCCCCGTGTCCGAGGCGGGCATGATGCCGGTGAGATAGTTCGCGGGATTCCGAGGATCTTTCCGTTTCCCCGATGGCCCGGGCCAGTTTCTCTTTCCCCAGCGCGGAGCGGTGGGAACGTCCGACCGCGGCGTCCTTCAGGGCGTCGAGGCTCCAGCCGGGCCTTTTGCTGCAGGGGCCGGAGGCAAAGTTGGGATTATTCATAATCAACTCCTTATCTGAGCAGTAATAATAAAAACGACGCAAACGTATATCAACATTAGAATGATTACTCAAGTCCGTTTTTGATGTGTTTCTGATATTGGTTGACGCACAAGGGCAGGAAAGGGTATGTACCCGAAAGAAGGTGGAATGTCGGTAGGAGGTTCACCCGTGAAAAAGATCAGGACGATGTTCTTCTGCCAGAATTGCGGCCAGCAGTCGCCGAAATGGCTGGGCAAGTGTCCCTCCTGCGGCGAGTGGAACCGTTTCGTCGAAGAGGAGATCCGGGATGCCGATGCGGCCCGTCCGGCCGACGTCCGGTTCGACGGCGTTCCTCAGTCCATCGATGCCATCACGGCCGACGAAGGGGATCGGCTCACCACGGGAATTGCCGAGATGGACCGCGTCCTCGGGGGCGGGATCGTCGGCGGGTCCGCCATCCTGGTCGGGGGCGATCCCGGGATCGGAAAATCGACGCTGCTCCTGCAGGCGCTGGAGAAGATGGCCGAAAGGGGGCTTACGGTCCTCTACGTCTCCGGCGAGGAATCGGCCCGGCAGATCAAGCTCCGGGGAAAGCGGCTCGGCGCCTCCGCAAAGGAGCTCCTGATCCTGGTCGAGGTCGAGCTGGAAAATATCCTCAACCGGATCCAGGAGATCAAACCGGCCGTCGCCGTCATCGATTCGATCCAGACCGTCTATTCCTCCGCTCTCTCCTCCGCGCCGGGCAGCGTGGGGCAGGTGCGCGAGGCCTCGGGGCGGCTCATCCTCCTGGCCAAGAAGACGGGCATTCCGATCTTCCTCGTCGGCCATGTCACGAAGGACGGTTCGATCGCCGGCCCCAAGGTCCTCGAACATATGGTCGATACGGTCCTCTACTTCGAGGGGGATTCCGGCCACGCCTACCGGGTCATCCGGGGGATCAAGAACCGCTTCGGTCCGACCCACGAGATCGGCGTCTTCGAGATGCGGGACACGGGCCTCGTGGAGGTCGCCAATCCCTCGGCCTTCTTCCTGTCGGAGCGGCCGGAGGGGGCGGCCGGATCGGTGGTCGTGCCGAGCATGGAGGGGACCCGGCCGATCCTGATCGAGGTCCAGTCTCTGGTCAGTCCCACGAGTTTCGGGATGCCGAGGCGGACGGCGATCGGCGTGGACCATAACCGGGTGTCGCTGCTGACGGCCGTCATGGACAAGATCTGCGGCATCCATCTGGGCAGCAGCGACATCTTTCTGAACGTGGCGGGCGGGGTGAAGGTCGACGAGCCGGCGATCGATCTCGGGATCGTCTCGGCGATGGCCTCGAGTTTCCTCGACCGGCCGATTGCCGCAGGGACCGTCGTCTTCGGCGAGGTCGGCCTGACCGGCGAGATCCGGGGGATCTCCCAGACGGAGGTCCGGATCAAGGAGGCGGCCCGGATGGGTTTCACGCGCTGTATCCTGCCCCGGACCCAGACCCGCGAAATCCTTCCGGAGATGCAGATCGAACTGATCCGGATCGGTTCCCTGAAGGAACTGACGGAGCATCTTTTTTAGATAAGTGCGGGGATGAAAATTTTTGTGCCGCACGCCTTGACATGAAAAAATAGATGCTTATCATAAGTCGAATCTGTGGAGCCATAAGATGATTTGCAGATCTAATATAATGAGGAAAGGAGAGAGTTAAAGAATGAAAATCAGACCATTACAGGACAGAGTGATTGTGAAGCGGCTGGAAGAGGAGGCGAAGACCAAAGGGGGAATCATCATTCCCGACACCGCCAAGGAGAAGCCGATGGAAGGAATCGTCATCGCCGTGGGTAAGGGAAAGACAGCGGAAGACGGAAAACTGATCAAACTGGATGTCAAGGCAGGCGACCAGATCCTTTTCGGCAAGTATTCGGGCACCGAGGTGAAGATCGACGGCGTGGAACATCTCATCATGCGCGAGGACGACATTCTGGGAATCATAGAGAAATAATCATATTGATCATATAAGGAGGATACATAAATGGGAGCTAAGATACTTCAATACGATGAAGAAGCAAGGAAATCGATTCTCAACGGGGTCAACACCCTGGCCGATGCGGTAAAGGTGACCCTTGGACCCAAGGGCCGGAATGTCATTATTGACCGGAGCTATGGTGCACCCAATGTCACCAAGGACGGCGTGACCGTCGCCAAGGAGATCGAGCTGGAAGACAAGTTCGAGAACATGGGCGCCCAGATGGTGAAGGAAGTGGCCAGCAAGACGAGCGATGTCGCCGGCGACGGAACCACCACCGCCACGATTCTGGCCCAGGCGATCTTCCGCGAAGGCGCGAAGAGCGTGGCCGCCGGGAGCAATCCGATGGACGTGAAGCGCGGAATCGACAAGGCCGTCGACGTGGTCGTGAAGGAGCTCAAGAAGATGAGCAAACCGACCAAGGACGCCAAGGAGATCGCCCAGGTCGGCACCATTTCCGCCAACAATGACGAGACGATCGGCGCGATCATCGCCGAGGCGATGGAGAAGGTCGGCAAGGAAGGCGTCATCACCGTGGAAGAGGCCAAAGGGCTGGAGACCGAACTGGAGATCGTCGAAGGGATGCAGTTCGACCGCGGCTATCTCTCCCCCTATTTCGTGACGAACGCCGAGAAGATGGAAGTCGAACTCGAAGACTGCCTCATCCTCATCAATGAAAAGAAGATCAGCAGCATGAAGGACCTCCTTCCCATTCTGGAGCAGATCGCCAAGATGGGCCAGCCGCTCCTCATCATCGCCGAGGACATCGAAGGCGAAGCCCTGGCGACCCTCGTGGTCAACAAGATCCGCGGCACCCTCCATGTGGCCGCCGTCAAGGCCCCGGGCTTCGGCGACCGAAGAAAGGCCATGCTCGAAGACATCGCCATCCTCACGGGCGGCAAGATGATCTCCGAGGAGATGGGATACAAGCTGGAGAACACGAAGATTGAAGACCTCGGCCGCGCCAAGCGGATCACCATCGACAAGGACAACACGACGATCATCGACGGGGCCGGCTCCCGCGCCTCCCTCGAAGGCCGCGTAAAGCAGATCCGCGCCCAGGTCGAGGAGACGACCTCCGATTACGACCGCGAGAAACTCCAGGAGAGACTGGCCAAGCTGGTCGGCGGCGTGGCGGTGATCAAGGTCGGCGCCGCGACCGAGACGGAGATGAAAGAGAAGAAGGCCCGCGTCGAGGATGCCCTCAATGCAACCCGCGCGGCCGTTGAAGAAGGGATCGTTCCCGGCGGCGGCGTGGCCTATCTCCGGACGCTTCCCGCGCTGGACAAGATGAAGCTGGAAGGCGACGAGGCAGGTCGGCGTCCGGATCGTGAAGAAGGCCCTTGAGGAGCCTCTCAAGATGATCGCCAACAATGCCGGTATGGAAGGCAGCATCGTCGTGGAGAAGGTCAAGGAGAAGAAGGGCGCCTACGGATTCAACGCCCGGACCGATAAGTACGAAGACATGATCGCGGCCGGCGTCATCGATCCGACCAAGGTGACCCGTTTTGCCCTGCAGAATGCGGCGAGCGTCGCGTCGCTCATGCTGACGACCCAGTGCATGGTCGCGGACAAGCCCGAAGAGAAATCGGCGATGCCGGCCATGCCTCCGGGCGGCGGCGGATATCCCGGCATGGGGATGTAAACGTTTAGATTCGGATCCATTCAATCATTAAATTAAGAAGGCCCCCGTCACAGATCGTACCGTGGCGGGGGCCTTTTCGTTGACACTGAAGCAAGAAACAGGTA
Source organism: uncultured delta proteobacterium (assembly GCA_963842685.1). Taxonomy (GTDB): domain Bacteria; phylum Desulfobacterota; class Syntrophia; order Syntrophales; family UBA5619; genus JAKAFS01. Next base: position 11,266 of record CAWJHT010000071.1, read on the forward strand.
CATGATATTCCGCCGAGGCAGTCATGAGCATCCGCGTTTTCCTGTTTGTCCCTATTGTGATGATGAAGGAGGATGAAGAAGATGACCATCAGCGACGGTACCGACCATATCCGTATCCATCTCCGTGAAGCGATTTTGCATATTCAGATGAATCGCCCGGAAAAGAAGAATGCCCTCACCCGTGCGATGTACCAGACCATGGCCGATGCGATCCTCGGGGCGGACAAAGACGGTGCGACCCGCGTTATTCTGCTGACGGGAACCGCCGATTGTTTTACCAGCGGCAATGATCTGGCGGATTTCATGAAGGTACACAATGAAGCGGGGATGAAACCTCATAATCCCTTTCTTTCCGTGATCAGCCGGGCTGAGAAACCCATTGTGGCGGCCGTAAGCGGCTCCGCCATAGGGATCGGCACCACGATGCTTCTGCACTGCGATCTGGTCTATGCCGGGACGAAAGCACGTTTTCAGCTTCCTTTTGTCAATCTCGGATTGTGCCCGGAATTGGCCTCCAGCCTGCTCCTTCCCCGTCTGATCGGGTACCAGAGGGCCGCTGAATTACTGCTGCTGGGGGAGGCTTTCGGCGCGGAAACCGCACGGGAGTTCGGTCTCGTCAATGCCGTGTACCCGGAAGAGGAACTGTTTGAAACGGCTCTGCAGAAGGCCAGGCAATTGGCTGCCCAACCCCTTGCCTCCCTGCGCATGACCAAGGCGCTCATGAAACGTCCGATAGAGGCGGCAGTGTCTAAAACCATCGACGAGGAGCTTGAGCTTTTCATCGAACGATTGAAATCTCCTGAGGCGGCGGAAGCGTTCCAGGCCTTTATCGAACGGAGGAAACCGGACTTTTCCCGTTTCTCTTGATTCAATCTTATTGACATTCGAAGAGGATTTCTTTACCCTTTGAATCCATCCCTCGCATGTAATGCGGTTTTACGGTGGAAAGGGTCGGTGCTTGTTGCCCCTTGAACCGGTGTTTTCGACCCTGGCAGGCGAAATGAAAACAAAAAGATTGCTTCTTTTACTCGTTTTTCTGATGGGCCTCTGCGCCTTTCTTATTGTATCTCTTTATCAGGAGGCGAAGCGGGAGGCGATTCATCACCTCAATGTCCAGCAGTCGCTTCATGCCAGGCAGGCCGCCCGGGGAATCGAAGACATTTTCGCCCACTGGACGGGTATTCTGACCGTCCTGTCGGAAATGAGCCATATCGTCACCCTGGATCAAACAGGCAGGGAAACCATCAACGGTTTCTATAACGCGAATCGCGATCAGATCAAGGGGATCACCCGTGTCGATGCCAAGGGGAGGATCATCTACACGATCCCCTGATGACCAAAACGTGATCGGACGGGACATCTCTTCCCAGAAGCATGTCCAGGAAGTCATGCGCACGCTCAAACCCGTCGTCAGTGATGTATTCACAGCCGTTCAGGGATACGCCACGGTTGCCCTCCATGTGCCCATTTTCAGAGAGAAGATCTACCAGGGGACGATTGCCATCGCGATCGATTTTCAATCCCTGGCCAGGCGATACCTCGAGGTCATCAAGATCGGAAAGACGGGCTATGCCTGGCTGGTCAGCCGCGATGGAACGGAACTCTATTGCCCCGTCCCGGGACATACAGGAAAATCGGTTTTTGAGACCTGCAAAGATTTCCCTTCCATCCTTGCCATGGCCAGGGAGATGCTCAAGGGGCAACAGGGCGTCACCACATACACCTTCGATCAAATCGGCGAGCAGGCGGTGAAACCCGTCGTAAAGCATGCCGTCTACATGCCGATCAAAGTGGGGAACACCTTCTGGTCCATCGTCGTCGCCTCGTCTGAAGACGAAGTCCTGGCTTCCCTGGCGGCTTTCCGGAATCGGCTTATTCTGATCATCGTTTTTTTCCTGCTGGGGGCCGGTCTGTTCTCTTACTATGGATTGAAAGCCTGGTTCATCATCCGGGAGAACGAGAGCCGTCGAAAGGCCGAGACGGCACTGAAGGAGAGCGAGGAGAAATTCCGGAAAGCCTTTTATACGAGTCCGGATTCCATCAACATCAACCGCATGTCGGACGGCATGTTCGTTTCGATGAATGAGGGATTCAGCCGGATCACGGGTTATACGGAAAAAGAGATCATCGGCAGGACATCGGTCGAATTGAATATCTGGGCAAATCCGGAGGACAGGCAAAAGCTGCTGGAAGGTTTGAAAAAAGACGGTGAAGTAAAAAATCTCGACGCCGCTTACCGGATGAAAAACGGCGAACTCCGATACGGATTGATGTCCGCCTCCGTGATTCACCTCCAGGGGGAGCCCCATATTCTCAGCATCACCCGGGACATCACCGACCGCAGGCGTGCGGAGGAGAAGCTCAGAGAGAGCCAGGAGCTTTTATCCGCCGTCTTCGACCATGTCCAGGCCGGGATCGTCCTTGTCGATGCGGCCACTCACAGGATTGTCAACGCCAACAGGATGGCGGCGGAGATGTGCGGCGTCTCAAAGGAGGAAATGACCGGAAAGCTTTGCCACCGATACATCTGCCCCGATTTTGTCGGTCGTTGTCCGATCACCGAAGGCCGTCGGACGGTTGACAAGGCGGAGAGGATCTTGATCAATGCGGAGGGAAGAGAGGTCCCGGTGCTAAAAACCGTGGTTCCGGTGAGAATCGCGGATCGGGATTATCTCCTGGAGAGCTTCGTCGACATGACGGAACGCAAGCGTCTTGAGTCTCAACTGCATCAGGCTCAGAAGATGGAAGCCATCGGTACGCTGGCGGGAGGGATCGCCCATGATTTCAACAACCTCCTTATGGGAATCCAGGGAGTGGCTTCCCTGATGATGCTGGAATTCGATCCTTCCCACCCCCATTACGAGCGACTGAAGCTGATCGAAGACCAGGTCAAGAGCGGGGCGGATTTGACCAGGCAACTGCTTGGTTTTGCACGGGGCGGCCGATATGAGGTGAAGCCGACGAACATCAATGAGATCATCGAAAAGACTTCCGTCCTGTTTGGCCGTACGAGGAAGGAGATCGCCATCCATCGGAAATATGAAAAGGAGGTCTGGACGCTGGAGGTGGATCAGGGCCAGATGGAGCAGGTGTTCCTGAATCTTTTCCTGAATGCCTGGCAGGCCATGCCGGGCGGCGGATCCATCTTCGTCGCAACACAGAACGTGCGTTCTCGGCGGAGATGATCCTATGCCGGACACGGTTAAACCGGGAAAGTATGTGAAGATCTCGGTCGTCGATACCGGGATGGGGATGGACGAGAAGACGAAAGAGAGAATCTTCGATCCCTTTTTCACGACAAAGGGCATCGGAAGGGGTACCGGTCTGGGGCTGGCGATGGTCTATGGGATCGTCCGGGGTCACGGAGGGAGCATCGCTGTCGAAAGCGAGCCCGGTCATGGGACGACTTTCACGCATCAGCCTTCCGGCTTCGGAGAAGGCAATCGTACCAGGAGAGGGCGGTTTCCAGTAAAATCTTGAAGGGGACGGAGACGGTCCTTCTGGTGGATGATGAGCCGATGGTACTGGCAGTCAGCAGAGATATGCTGGAGTCGCTGGGCTACAGGGTCATGGCGGCCGGCAGCGGTCAGGAGGCGATCTCCGTTTACAGGGAGAAAAAAGATGGGATTGACCTGGTCATCCTGGACATGATCATGACGGGGGTGTCGGGGGGAGAGACTTACGACCGCCTTCGGGAGATCGATCCCGGGATCCGGGTCCTTCTGGCCAGCGGATACAGCGTCAACGGACAGGCCCAGGAGATCCTGGATCGGGGTTGTCGGGGTTTTCTCCAGAAGCCCTTTACCCTGGAGGCGCTTTCAAGAAAAGTGCGTGAAGCACTCGGACGCTTGACGTCCGTACCGCAACGGTTCCTGAAGTCCTTCGAATCCGCAACTCCGAATGACCGGCCTACCGAACTTCTGAGCGATCCGCTTCCTCTATTCAAATCATCCCGGAGTTCATCCCTTTTCCCCATCAGGTCCATTCAGAGACATCCGATCGATCCACCCGAAAGGCGAGGAAAGGCCGGCGGATGCGACGCCGTGCGGGGTAACTCAAAGAGAGGCTTGAAAGTGTCGGGAATCTGTGATAGCTTTCCCCGCTATTTGCAAAGATATTTCATCTTGAGGAGCGTTTGCATGGATTACAAGGATAGTTTGAATCTGCCGAAGACCGATTTTCCCATGAAGGCCAACCTGTCCAAGCGGGAGCCGGAGATGCTGGCCCGCTGGGACGAGATGCACATCTACGACCGGATCCGCGAGGCCTCGCAGGGGCGGAAGCCCTACATCCTCCACGACGGCCCCCCCTACGCCAACGGGAACATCCATCTGGGCACGGCGCTCAACAAGATCATCAAGGACATCCTCATCAAGGCGAAGAACATGACGGGCCGCGACAGCGTCTACGTCCCCGGCTGGGACTGCCACGGCCTGCCCATCGAGCACCAGGTGGACAAGGAACTGGGCGAGAAGAAGGCCGCGATGTCCCAGGCGGACAAGCGCCGCTTCTGCCGGGTTTACGCCGACAAATACGTCGGGATCCAGCGCGAGCAGTTCAAACGCCTCGGGGTCTTCGGGGAGTGGGAGAATCCCTACCTCACGATGACCTACGACTACGAGGCGACGACCGTCGCGGAGTTCGGGAAGCTCTACCTGAACGGCAGCGTCTACAAGGGGAAGAAGCCCGTCTACTGGTGCGCCTCCTGCAAGACGGCCCTGGCCGAGGCGGAGGTGGAATACCAGGACCACACGACGCCGTCGATCTACGTGAAATTTGCCCTGCATTTCCGATATCGCCGCGCGTCTGCCGAAGCTCGCCGGCGAGAAGGTCTCCGTCGTCATCTGGACGACGACCCCCTGGACGATCCCGGCAAACCTGGCCATCGCCTTCCACGCGGATTTCCTCTATGCGGCGGTGAAGGTGAAGGGCGAGGTCCTGATCCTCGCGAAGGACCTCCTCGATTACTGCCTGGACGCCTTCGGCTTCCGCAATGAACCGTATGAGATCCTCGACGAGTTTCCCGGGTCGGTCATGGAGGGGCTCAAATGCCGCCATCCGCTGATCGACCGGGAGAGCCTGCTGATCCTCGCCCCCTTCGTCACCCTCGACGCCGGGACCGGCTGCGTCCACATCGCCCCGGGCCACGGCCAGGAGGACTACGAGATCGGGATGAAGTACGGCCTGGACAATTACGCCCCCGTGGACGACGACGGAAATTTCACCCGCGACGTCAAGGACTTCGCGGGGCAGTTCGTCTTTGACGCCAACGGCGCGATCAATCGCCAGGCTCAGGGAGGAGGGCGCCCTCCTCGGGCAGATGGAGATCCAGCACACCTATCCCCACTGCTGGCGCTGCAAGCAGCCGATCATCTTCCGCTCGACGGAGCAGTGGTTCATCTCCATGGAGAAAAACGACCTCCGGAAGAAGGCGCTCGCCGCCATCGACGCCGTGACCTGGATTCCCGCCTGGGGACGCGACCGGATCTACGGGATGATCGAGAACCGTCCCGACTGGTGCATCTCCCGCCAGCGGCTCTGGGGCGTCCCGATCACGATGTTCTACTGCAAGGCGTGCGGGAGCGAGCTGATGACGCAGGAGATCCTCGACCATGTGGTCGGGCTCGTCCGGGAGCACGGCGCCGACGTCTGGTTCGAGCGCGAAGCCGACGGATCTGATGCCGGCGGGGACCCGCTGCCCGAAATGCGGCGGGGGAGATTTCAAGAAGGAGACGAACATCCTCGACGTCTGGTTCGATTCCGGCGTCAGCCACGCCGCCGTCCTGGAACACCGGCCGGATCTCAGCTCCCCGGCGGACATGTACCTCGAGGGGAACGACCAGCACCGGGGCTGGTTTCACTCCTCGCTCCTCGAATCGGTGGGGACGCGGGGACGGGCGCCCTACCGGAACGTCCTGACCCACGGCTTCGTCGTGGACGGCGAGGGGAAGAAGATGTCCAAGTCGGTGGGGAACGTGATCGACTCCCAGACGATCATCGACGAGTACGGCGCCGAGATCCTCCGGCTCTGGGTGGCCGCCGAGGATTACACCGAGGATATCCGGATCTCCGAGGAGATCCTCAAGCGTCTCGTCGAGGCCTACCGGCGGATCCGGAACACGAGCCGGTTCATCCTGGGGAATCTCTACGACTTCAACCCGGCGACGGACGCCGTCCCTATGCGGAGATGGCGGAGATGGACCGCTGGATCCTCCACCGCCTCCAGGAGGTGATCCGACGGGTGCGCGAGGCCTACGAGCAGTACCAGTTCCATGTGGTCTATTACACCCTCTACAATTTCTGCACCGTGGACCTCTCCGCGCTCTATCTCGACGTCCTGAAGGACCGTCTCTATACCTCGAAGGCGGCATCCACCGCGCGCCGGTCGGCCCAGACGGCGATGACGGCGATCCTGGAGGCGATGGTCCGGCTCCTCGCCCCGATCCTCACCTTCACGGCGGAGGAGGTCTGGCTGGCGCTGCCCGCCTATCCGGGAAAGGCCGAGAGCGTCCACCTGACCGCTTTCCGGAGGTGAACGAGGCGTTCCTCCAGCCGGAGCTGGCGGAGACATGGAAGACGCTCATCGCCGTCAAGGGAGAGGTGGCCAAGGCCATCGAGACGGCCCGGCAGAACAAGGTTCTGGGCCATTCCCTCGATGCCGCCGTCGCCATCGGCGCGCCGGAGAAGCTTCGCGCCCTTCTGGAGACGCACCGCGGAGGACCTGCGGGCGCTGCTGATCGTCTCCGACGTCCGGATCGTCGCCGAGCAGGCGGATCGGCGAGGCCTTCCGGAGCGCCGAGATCGCGGGGCTCTCGGTCGGCGTGAGCCGGGCGCAGGGGGAGAAGTGCAACCGCTGCTGGATCTACAGCGAGACGGTAGGTTCAAGCACCGAGCATCCGACCCTCTGCGCGAGATGCCGGGAGAATCTGTAACCGGTTATGGCGATGACGCGGCGATGAGCGGTGTAATACGATCGGAGGTGTGGGATTTGCGGAAGAAGAATATCCTCTTTCTGGCGATCACCGGCCTGGTGGTCCTCCTGGATCAGCTGACGAAGGCCTGGATCATCTCGACGATGCGCCTCCATGACGCCTATCCCGTCATCGACGGATTCTTCAACATCATCCACGTGCGGAATCCCGGCGCCGCCTTCGGCTTTCTGGCCGGGGCCTCGCCCGCTGTTCCGGTCCGTCTTTTTCCTCGCGGTGACGCGTGGCGGCGATCCTCCTCATCCTCCACTACCTCCGGCAGACGCGGATCGAGGAACTTTCCCTGGTGTTGTCTCTGGCCCTGATCCTGGCCGGGGCGGTGGGAAATCTGATCGACCGCATCCGTTTCGGCGAGGTGGTCGATTTTCTCGACGTCTATATCGGCGCCCACCACTGGCCCGCCTTCAATGTCGCCGATGCGGCCATTACCGACCGGCGCGTCCGTCCTGATGATACTCCTCCTCGGAAGGAGGAAGGAAAAGACGGAGGCGAAGGGAACGTGAGGACTAGTCCCGGCGGGTCCACTAGGAGGGAAGATCGGACCTGATTTCGGACCGATCGGTATGAACATCCTGCATCGCATCAGAAGATCGTTTTCCCGGCGCCTCACGCCGCCGCGGATCTTTATCCTCAGCTTCGCCCTGCTGATCCTGATCGGGGCCATTCTGCTCCGGATGCCCTTTGCGTCGAGCGGGGGTCACCTGAGTTTCGTGGATGCCCTCTTCTCCTCCGCCTCGGCGGTCTGCGTGACGGGCCTTGCCGTCATCGATATCGGGAAGGACCTCTCCTTCACCGGACAGATCGTGACCCTCCTCCTCTTCCAGATCGGGGGGCTCGGGATCATCACCTTCTCCGTCGTCCTCTTCGGCCTGATGGGGCGGGGGATCTCCTTCAAGGGGCGGGAGATCGTCCAGTCCACCTTTCTCCACACGCCGCGGCGCGATTTTCTCGTGATCGTCAAGGGGGTCCTCAGGCTGACCTTCATCATCGAGGCCGCGGGCACGATCCTTCTGTTCATCCGCTTTTCGCAGGATTTTCCGCCGGCCGCGGCCTTCTTCCATGCCCTCTACAACGCCGTATCGGCCTTCAACAACTGCGGCTACTCCCTCTTCTCCGACAGCCTGATGTCCTACCGGGGGGACTGGCTCGTCAATCTGACCGTGATGGGGCTCATCGTCCTGGGGGGGATCGGTTTCATCGTCCAGCATGAGGTCATCGCGCGGTGCCGGGGGCTCCAGAAGAAGCTCTCGCTGCACTCAAAGATCGTCCTTCTGACCACCGGCATCCTGATTCTGGCAGGGGCGGTCCTTTTCTATCTGTTCGAGGCGGATCATATCCTGAAGGGCGTCTCCTGGCAGACGCAGCTGCTCGATTCCCTCTTCCAGTCGATCACCCCGCGGACCGCCGGGTTCAATACGGTGGACATCGGCAGACTGACCAATCCGACGATCCTCGTCATGATCATCCTCATGTTCATCGGCGCCTCGCCCGGCTCGACCGGCGGCGGGATCAAGACGACGAGCTTCACGCTCCTGCTGCTGATGATCTGGAACCGGATGAAGGGGAGTTATCATGTGAACGTGATGAACCGGAAGATCCCGAGGGAGATCCTCGGCCGGACGATCACGATCATCTTCGCATCGGCCTTTTCGATCTGTCTGATCACGTCCGTGCTCCTTTTTTTCTGCGGAGGGGGAGATCTTCCGCCGGATCAGAGCCGCCATTTCTTTGTGGAGTACCTGTTCGAGACGGTCTCCGCCTTCGGCACGGTGGGTCTCTCCATGGGGGTCACGCCGAAACTCAATGATATCCAGAAACTGGCCATCATTCTGATGATGTTTGCCGGCCGGGTGGGCCCCCTGACGCTGGCTTTTTCCTGGTATGCCGAAGGGAAAAAGGAGATCAAATACGCGGAAGAATCGGTCATGGTCGGTTAGGACAAGTCGGATCGGGAGGTTTGAACCATGCAAAAACGGGTCGTCGTCATCGGGTTGGGGATCTTCGGCTTCAATATCGTCAAGGAGCTCTATGAGAGCGGCTTCGAGGTCATCGCCATCGACAAGAACAAGGAGGCGGTCCAGCGGGTGAGGGACTGTTCCACCAAGGCGATCGTTGCCGACGGGATGGACAAGGAGATCATGGAGGAGATCGGCATCCAGGAAGACGATGTGGTGATCATCTCCTTCGGGGAGGACCTGTCGGCGGCGACGCTGATCACCCTCCACCTCAGGCAGATGAAGGTCAAGACGATCATCGTCAAGGCCCCCAACGAGGAACATAAGCTGATCCTGGAGAAGGTCGGGGCGACGGAGGTCATGATTCCGGAAAAGGAGATCGCCCACAAGGTGGCCAAGAGCCTCATCTCCCCCAATGTGATCGATTATCCTGCCCCTTTCCGACGACTACATGATCTTCGAAATGGCGCCCCCCAACAGCTTTCTGGGAAAGATCGATCGCCGAGCTCCAGCTCAGGAGCCGGTATCACATCGAGGTCATCGCCATCCGGGATATCGTTTCCGACAAGTTCCAGATGGTGCCCGCGGCCGATTTTGTCATCAAGGACGGCGAGGTCCTCGTGGTCGTCGGCAAGGAGAAGGACATCCAGCAGATCAAATAGAGTTTTTATTCCAGGACAATCGTGGCGTCGACGGCCGCCGCCCCCTCTTCGCCGACGATCAGGGGGTTGATGTCGATCTCCCGGATCCGCGGACAGGTCAAGCCCGATCTCGCCCAGGGCGACGAGGATCCGGGCGATCTCTTCCCGGTCCACCGGCGGCGCCCCCCGGAAGCCGTCGAGCATCTTCTGCCCGCGGATGCGGCCGATGAGCTCCAGCGCCTCCCGGTGCGTCAGCGGGGCAACGGCGAAGACCGCGTCTTCGAAGAGCTCGGCCATCACCCCGCCCAGACCGAACATGACGCAGGGACCGAACTGGGGATCGCGCAGGAGCCCGAGGATCAGCTCCACCTTTCCCGGGATGCTGCTTCTGGATGAGGACCCGTCCCCGGCCTTCCATCTTTTCCATCAGAGCTTCGAAGGCTCCGCAGTGCGGCCGGTCCATCGGAAATCCCCAGACGGACGAGGCCGAGCTCCGTCTTGTGGACCCCTCCGGGAAGCAGCCCTTTCATGACGACCGGATAACCCAGGGCGGCGGCCGCCGCCTCGGCCTGGGCCGCATCGGCGACGATCCCCTCCGGGACGGTCGGGATGCCGCAGGCCCGGAGGACCTCTTTGGAGAGATGTTCGTCAAGGGGTCCCGACGCCGAATCGAGAAGTGCCTGAAGAGCGGCGGGAGCATTGTCCGGCGGTTCCTGATTCCGGCGATGACGGTTCCGGCCGGCGGCGTTCGCCGAGGACCGCGCCCAGGCATTCCGCGGCGCGGGAGATTTCCGTAAAGACGGGAATTCCGTGGGCAAGCGCCTCCTTCTGGAAGGCATAGGCATCGTCCCTTCGGCCGATGATCCAGGCGATGACCGGTTTGCCGGCGGTACGGATCTGAGCGGCCAGATCGGAGAGGTTCAGCCGGCTGCGGGGATTGCTGATAAACACATGGAGAAAGACGGCATCCACCTCCGGGTCGCCGAGAAGGGCCTCAAGGGAGCGGCTGTAGACATCGACATCGGCGCCGATCTGTCTTTCCACCGCCGGCCAGAGATCGACCGGATTGGTCACCGGCATCCACTTCGGAAAGAGCTTTTCCAAAGTGCTTCTGGTGGATTGCCGAGAGGTTGGCCATGGTAAGCCCCTGCTCTGCGACGAAATCGGTGGCGACGATGCCCGCCCCGCCGCTTAAGGTCAGGACGGCGACCCGGCCTGATCCGGCCGTCGGGCCGGTTTTGTCAGGGCGAGCGACCGGCAGAGGTCCATCATCTGCTTGAAGTCCCTGGCTTCGCTCACCCCGACCTGCGCCAGGGCGCCGGCGATGATCCGCTGGTTGCCGGCAAGGGATGCCGTGTGGCTCAGCGCCGCCTCCGCCCCCTGCCGGCTCCTCCCTCCCTTGAGGACGACGATCGGTTTTCCGCTCCTCCGGCACAGATCCAGGAAGCGCCGACCGTCGGAGAAGGATTCGAGGTAGAGGCCGATCACCTCGGTGTCGGGATCGTCCAGAAAATATTCCAGGATGTCGCATTCATTGACATCGACCTTGTTTCCCACGGAACAGACCTTGCTCACCCCCATCGTGGCATTGCTCATGATGTCGATGAGGAAGATGGCGGAGAGCATGCCGCTCTGCACGACGAGGGAGACATCCCCGGGATGAATTCCTCCTGCTCCTGCGCCCGCGGATCCATGAAGGAAAAGATGTGACGGTGGACGCAATCGACGAGCCCCATGCAGTTGGGTCCCCAGAGCCGGATGCCGGTGCGCGCGGCGATATCGGCGAGTGTTTTCTGGAGACTCTCCCCTTCCGGACCGGTTTCGGCAAAACCGCCCGATTCGATCATGACGCCGCGGACGCCTTTTCCGACGCACTCCTCCACCACCGCGGGCACCAGCGGAGCGGGGACGAAGACGATGGCGAGGTCCACCGGGCCGGGGACGGCGCTGACGGAGGGATAGCAGGTCAGACCCTCGATCTCCGCGTATTTCGGATTGACGGGGAAGATCCCGCCACGATAGCCGAGCAGGAGGTTTTTCAGGATGGCGTTTCCGCCCTTGAGGGGATTCGGTGTCGCGCCGACCACGGCGATCCCCCGGGGATTGAAGAAAAATTCCATTTTCATCCCCTTTTCTATTTCATGAAACCCGGGAGAAACAGGGCGATCTGCGGAAAGGCGATCAGGAGCACCGCCGTCAGACAAAGGGCGAATATCATATTCATCGCCCCCCGGAAGATCACCTGGAGGGGGACATCCCGGGCGACGCCGGCGACGACATAGACATTGATCCCCACCGGCGGGGTGATGACCCCCATCTCCGCGACCAGGACGATGACGACCCCGAACCAGATGGGATCATACCCGAGGGTGGTCACCACGGGATAGAAGACGGGGATGGTCAGCATGATCATGGCAAGGGAATCCATCAGGCAGCCGAGGAGGAGGTAGATGAGGATGATCATGCCGATGATGAGAAAGGGCGGCCAATGGAGCCCCGCCACCCAGCCGCCGATCGCTCGCCGGGATGGTCGTCACGGCGAGGAAGTGGCCGAAGACGGTCGCCCCGGCGACGATGACGAGGATCATGCAGGAGATCCGCGTGGTTTCGTTCAGCGAGCGGGCGAAATTCCGCCAGGAGAGATGTCCGGCCGATCAGGGCAATGACGATGGTCCCGAAGGCCCCGATACCGGCGGCCTCGGTCGGGGTGAAGAAGCCGATGAAGAGCCCTCCCATCACGAGGATGAAAAGGAGTAAAGGTTTCGATCACCCCGGTCAGCGAGGCGATCCGCTCCTGGAAGGATGCCTTCGGTGCGGGGGCGCAGAGTCCGGGCTCGCAGGCGGGTCCAGACCACGATGGTGAGAATGAAAAGCACGGCCAGGAGGATTCCCGGCAGGACGCCGGCCATGAAGAGCTTGCCGACGGACTGCTCCGTCATGATCCCATAGATGATGAAGATCGTGCTCGGCGGGATGAGGATCCCGAGACTGCCGCCCGCGGCGACGACCCCTGTGGCCAGCGCGGGATCGTAATGGTACTTCTTCATCTCCGGCAGGGCGACGGAGGCCATTGTGGCCGCCGTCGCGCTGGTGGAGCCGCAGATGGCGGAAAAACCGGCGCAGGCCCCGATCGTGGCGATGGCAAGACCTCCCGGCAGATGACCCAGAAACTTGTTGGCAGTGTTGAAGAGCCGGCCGCTGATCCCCGTGTAATGGGCGAGCTGTCCCATGAGGACGAACAGAGGGATGACCGTCAGATTGTAGGAACCGAAAGTGGAGAAGAAATCCCGTGCGAGCAGGTTCAGGGAGGCGTCCCAGGAGGTCAGAAAAGCCGAAGCCGAGAAAGCCGACGATGGTCATGACAAATCCGACGGGGATCCTGGCGAACATCAGAACGACGAGAACAGCAAAGCCGAGCAGGCCGGTGGTGATGGGCGTCATGTTCTGCACCGTCCTTGCTGCGGATCGCAGGCTCTCGACCAAAAGGACCAGGCACAGCAGAGCGCTTCCGGCGGCAATCCCGTAAATGAAAGGGTAGATCGGCATGGTGAGCGTCACGGAGACCTCTCCGCTCTGCTTGCAGGTCCGCCGCATAGACCAGGCTCTGCCAGGTCGATCAGGGCAAAGAGAGCGGCGCCGATCAGGGAGGTGACGGCCTCGACTCCTGCCTGGACCCGTCGGGGAAGCTTTTCCACGAGAAGCTCCACGGCGATGTGCCCCTTCTCCAGCGAGGTGTAGGCGAGGGAAAAGGAAATGATGACGGTTCCCAGGAAACCGATGATCTCATAGGTTCCCGGGATCGGGCGGCGGAACAGTCGCAGAATCACGTCGGCGCAGGTCAGCAGCATCATGACGACGACCGCGGTTCCGGCCAGGGCGTTGAAGCCCCGGCTGACCAGGGTGAGTCCTCTGTTCAGGCGTATCATTGGATGTCTCCACTGGGTGTTTCCCCAAGAGGTTTTGCCGGGTCTCGGGGTGGTTATCCGTGCCGAATAATTCGTCCCCGAGACCCAGCGAAGCCCTGCTCCACTGAGCGAGTTTTATTTATAGGTCTTGCTGTACTGCTTGATCAGGTTTTCGACTTCGGTGACGGCCTTCTCGGCCGGCAGGCCCTTGGCCGAAACCTCCTTGATGTAGTCGTCGATGATCGGCCGGACCGCCTTTTTCCACCGGGCGTTTTCATCTGCGGAAAGAGAAACGATCTTATTCCCCAGGCCGAGGCTGTACTCGCGTCCCTCCTGGTCCAGCTGATCCCAGGCTTTCCCGTGGACATCGATCCACTCGGCGCTGACCTCCTCCATCACCTTCCGGACATCGGCGGGAAGCGCGTTCCATTTCTTGAGGTTCATGACGACGAACATGGCCGTCGTGTAGCCGATCCCGGAGCAATCGGTCGTGGATTTGATCACCTCTGCCTGCTTCCAGCCCTTCAGGGTTTCAATCGGGGCGAAGGTTCCCTCAACGACCCCTTTCTGAAGCGACTCGTAGGTCTGTCCCTGGGGCATCGCCACCGGCACGGCGCCCAGGGCCTCCACGATTTTTGCGCTCAATCCCGTGGAGCGGATCTTCATTCCCTTGAGCTGCTCCAGCGTCGTGACCGGCTGTTTTGGTATGGAGAAGCCCGGGGCCGTGGGCATGGATGTAGAGCAACTTGACCCCTTCGAGCTCCTTCGGCGTGAATTTCTTGTAAGAACTCGTTGGCGACGCGGGTCGCCACCCGGCCGTTCGGGTAGCCCATCGGGAGATCGAGGACCTCGATCATGGGAAAACGCCCCCGCGTATAAGCGAAAGCAGGACATGCCGATATCGGAGATCCCCTTGACCACTCCGTCAAAGCACTGGTCTGCCGGGGTCAGGCTTCCGCCGGCCAGGACGTTGATTTTGACCTGGCCGTTGGTCCTCTTTTCGATCTCCTGGGCCCAGGACTCGCCTGCCTTGGCCTGACCGTGGGTGGGCGGGAAGAAGATGCTGTAGGTGAGTTGCGTCGTTGCGGCCTGGGCAACGGAAAGTGCGGCCGTCATAAGAAGGGTGACGGCAATGAGAAGCGTCACCGGCATGATCGTAAACCATCGCTTTTTCATAGAATCTCCTTATTGTGTTATGTTGTATCACGGTTTAAGAAACTCACTTTTCCCGGACATCTCGCGGCACTGCGACTATGCATCAGAATAGAGTCAGCCTGCCCCTCTCCGCCGCAGGAGAGGAACAGGCTCCGGTAAGCGTAAAGGGAGGAGGAAATATGATAAAAATTGTCGATGATATAAAACATGTTGCGATTTCCCTTCCGGGGACATCAACCGCCGGGGCGATTCATTTTGTGTATACAATGGGGATGACGCTGGTGATTGTTCAGGAAGGCCTGCTTACCCGTCCGCTGGACGGACAGCAGGCATCAATACATATAGAAGCAGGCGTGGGTTTTGGTGAATATGCGTTGAAAGCCTGTACATGGAAAAACACTCCGTTCGTCGATTCAAACTGGCGAGTTCCTAATTGAATTTGATTATTCTGTCAAGGGGTATTTTTCACCTGTTCCTTCAATTTTTCGATTTCTTCCCGATACTGCTCCGACTGGGCCTTGACCTGTTCTATCTCTTCACGGGCCTTTGTCCAGTTTCTCATCCTGCTTCTGCCGCTCCTCACGCATCTTGTCCTGCATGGCGTCCAGGCCGACGTAGACTGCAAGGATGCCCCCCAGGATCAGCATGATCGGAATGCCGCCTTTCAGGATGATGATGAAGTCATTCCACCAAAAGGAAAAACCGATAACGCCCAGGATGACCGATACAATGCCGCCGATAAGCAATGACATCGCCGAACCTCCTTATTGTCTGGGATTTTCCATAAGGTCGATCACTCCGTGAATCCGCTGTGTAAAACCGGCTGAAACTGAAATCAAAAAAACGATACCCAGAACATGCCATTTTCTATGTGAGAATTTCATAGCACAGAAGCGAGGATTAAGCAAGATGAATGTCATCCGGACAACAGTCAGCCAGTACCTGGAAGGAGCATCTGCAATGAGAAAATGCTTGATTAATATCATTTCTTAAATTATTATTCAACGCTTATCTGCTGGATTTATCCGCTGGTGTATTCGCAGGAGACTATAACGATTCACGGGGATTGTCATGAGAGAACCGAATTTTGATAAAGGGGAGGGACTGATTCCCACCGTGGTCCAGGACGATGGAGACAGGGGAGATCCTCATGCTGGCCTACATGAACAGGGAGGCCTGGCTGAAAACCCTTGAGACGGGGAAGGCCCACTACTGGAGCCGATCCCGACAGAGTCTCTGGCTGAAAGGGGAGACCTCGGGTCATGTTCAGCTGGTCCGCGAGATCCGACTGGATTGTGATGAGGATACCATCCTGCTGAAGGTCAAACAGTTGGGCGACGCGGCCTGTCACACCGGTTACCGGTCGTGTTTCTATCGCAAATGGGTCGATGGAGATTTTGTCGCCGTCGGAGAAAGGGTCTTTGATCCGAAGGATGTGTATCGATGAATAAACTGAAATTAGGGATTCCCAAGGGGAGCCTGGAAGCCAATACGGTGGATCTGTTCAAGAGGGCGGGCTGGCATATCACCTATGACAGCCGGAGCTACTTTCCCGATATCGATGATGAGGAGCTTTCCTGCACCCTGGTCCGCGCCCAGGAGATGTCCCGCTATGTGGAGGACGGCACGCTCGATCTGGGGCTGACCGGCCAGGACTGGATTACTGAAAATGAATCGGATGTCGTGGCCGTTCAGGATCTGATCTATTCCAAGACATCGACGCGGCAGGCCAGATGGGTCCTCGTCGTCCGGGAGGATTCTCCCATCCGATCGATCGAGGATATGGAAGGGAAGAAGGTTTCGACGGAGCTCGTGAACTTCACACGACGTTACTTCGCGGAGCGGAACATCCATGTCCATGTCGAATTCTCCTGGGGGGCGACCGAGGCCAAAGTGGTCGAAGGGCTGGTCGATGCCATCGTCGAGGTGACGGAAACGGGAAGCACCATCCGGGCCAACAAGCTGAAGATCATCCACGAACTGATGAAGACCAATACCAAGCTGATCGCCAATCGGCGAGGCCTGGGAGGACCCCTGGAAGAGGCAGAAGATCGAACAGATCCGGATGCTTCTCAACGGATCGCTGCAGGCGATGGGGAAGGTGGGGCTGAAGATGAACGTCTCGCGGGAAAATCTCGGCCGGCTGGTGGTCCTGCTTCCCTCTCTGAAGGCGCCGACGATCTCCGGACTCTATTCGGAGGACTGGCTTGCCGTGGAGACCATCGTGAATGCAAATGCAGTCCGGGATCTGATCCCCCTTCTCAAGGAGGCGGGGGCCGAGGGGATCATCGAGTACCCGTTAAACAAGGTCATCTGAAGGAGGTAACGGCCATGCGGAAGGCGACTATCCAGAGAAAGACCACGGAGACGGATGTTTCGGCGGCGATCGACCTGGACGGAAGAGGGGAGGGACGCATCGACACCTCCGTTCCCTTTCTCGATCATATGCTGAATCTTTTCGCCAGGCACGGTCTGATCGATCTCACTATCCGAAGCCAGGGCGACACCGCGATCGACGATCATCACCTCGTGGAGGATGTGGGGATCTGTCTGGGGCAGGCCGTCCGAAAGGCTTTGGGGGACAGGAAAGGGATCAGCCGGTATGGTTCGGCGGTGGTGCCGATGGACGAGAGCCTCTGCAACGTGGCGATGGATCTTTCCGGCAGGCCCTATCTGATCTGGCACGCCGAACTCGGCGGAGGAAGGATCGGGGAATTCGATCCGGCGCTTCTCCGGGAATTTTTCAAGTCATTTTCGGATCATAGCGGAATAACATTGCACATCAACCTCATCTATGGTACAAATGTCCATCATATGGCGGAGGCGATATTCAAGGCTTTTGCCCGCGCCTTTAGAGAGGCGATTGCGATGGACGAGCGGGTCGAGGGTGTCCTGTCTACCAAAGGTTCCCTGGAGGGCTGATGACCGGGAAAGGCGTCGCCGAATCGGGGTGCAGGGATCGGGAGTGGCCGACAGGGCGCAGATCTCCCTCTGGAAAAGAGGCATCCGCCGTCGGAGACAAGAGGGGGTCGTCATCATCGAAAAGTCTGCCTGGTTTCGCAGGGTTCTATACGGCCTATTTTCTATCTGTCTTTTTCTGCCCATGGTCACGGGTTGTCATTATCGTGAGGATTCGGCTGTTTCCGCTTCCGAAGGGAAGATCGTTTTCGATCGGATTGCCGTGGTCCCTTTTCAGCAGATCGTTCCTGATGAGTCGATGAGCGGCGCCGTTCGCTGTCCTCTCTGTGGGATGACCGTCACTGCCGTCGGCGGCAGCCGGGAAATCCGGAAAAGGTGCTGGAGACGCTTTTTCTGGAGCAATTGGACAAAAACAAACCGAAATTCAGTCTCATCGCAGGGGAACGGGTCGCCGGCGTCTTCCGCCGGGTTTCTGCGGATTCCCTCAAGACCCCCCTCCGTCAGGTGCTGCGCGATGTGGGAAACGAACTGGGGGCGGAGGGGATCGTAGTCGGGTATGTCTACCGTTTCCGGGAGAGGAAAGGGGTTGCCTATACCGTCGAACAGCCGGCATCGGTCGCTTTTGAAATTCATCTGTTGCGGGTCAGTGACGGGGCGCTTGTCTGGCGGGGCACCTTTGACAAGACGCAAAGTTCACTGATGGAGGATCTCTTCCAGTTTTCTTCGTTTTATCGGGGAAAGGGGCGGTGGGTCACAGCCGAGGAGCTGACGGAAGAGGGGCTCGAACAGGTCCTGAAGACCTTTCCCGGCCTGCCGTAGCGTTTTTTCCGAGTCGATCAGAGATCGTTCCGCGTCGGATTTCCGTAAACTGAAGACACTTTTTTCAAAAAGGAAGAGTCCCTCCATGATTGTCATTCCCGCGATTGATCTGAAAGAAGGCCGTTGCGTGCGTCTTATCCAGGGAGACTTCGGACGGGCGACCGTTTATGCGGACGATCCGGTCGGAGATGGCCTCCCTCTGGAAGAGCAAGGGCGCCGAGCGTCTGCACGTGGTCGATCTGGACGGTTCTCTCGCCGGTGTCCCCCGTCATGAGGCGGTGATCCGGGCTATCGTGACAGAGACGGGGTTGCCGCTTCAGGTCGGCGGCGGTATCCGAGAGATGAAAACGGTGGAGGCCTACCTCGAGATGGGGGTCCGGTGGGTGATCCTCGGTACGGCCGCCCTGCGGGATCCGGAGTTCGTCCGGAAGGCCTGCCGGGAGTTTCCGGATCAGGTGATCCTGGGCATCGATGCGCCGCGGAGGTCGGCTCGCCGTCCAGGGATGGACGGAAACGCAAGCAGATACCGCAGTGGCGCTGGCGCGCCGGTTTGAAGACGACCGGCCCGCTGCCCTCGTCTATACGGACATCATGAGGGACGGCATGGAAACCGGGGTCAATATCGAAAGCACGCGGGAACTGGCCGAATCTGTCGGGATTCCGGTGATCGCCTCCGGCGGGGTATCCGGGATGCGGGATATCGAAAAGCTCATGACCATGGAGGGACAGGGAATTTTCGGCGTGATCGCGGGAAAGGCCCTCTATACGGGAGCCCTCTCCCTTGCAGAGGCCATCGCCTTCGCGAAGGGCCGCCGGAATGGAGGGTACGCTTCCGAACGTGAGATGGGGTCCGGGATTGCTTGAGGCACGGATCGGGCAGGTGATGAAGGAGGGTATGGAGAATGGAGGACTGCATATTCTGCAAAATCACGGCAGGCGAGATTCCCTGCCGGAAGGTGTATGAAAATGAGAAGGTCCTGGCATTTGAAGACATCCATCCGATGGCGCCGGTCCATGTCATCATCATCCCCAAGCGGCATGTCGCCACCCTGATGGATGTGGATGCGGAAAGAATGGCCGATCTCCAGTCCATGATGACCGCGGCCCAGGAGGTGGCCCGGGTGAAGAAGGTCGACGAGAAGGGTTTCCGGGTGGTGATCAACTGCAATAAGGAAGGGGGGCAGGTGGTTTTCCATCTCCATATGCATCTGCTGGGCGGTTTGCGGCTCAAGGACGGGCTTGCCTGATCAACGTTTTTTCCGCATTGACAAAACGGAATGATGACCTACTTTAATGCATAACGGAGACAGGTGAGGATCATGGCTTTCAAGGAAAAAATGGATCAGGAGATGGTTCTGGCCGCCAAGGCGAAGGACAAAATCCGTTTGTCGGCCCTGCGCATGCTGAAAAGCGGTCTGCACAACCGGGAAATCGATCTGAAGCGCGAACTTGACGAGGCCGAATTTCTCCAGCTTCTCTCCTCCATGGTCAAGCAGCGGAAGGATTCCATCGAACAGTTTGAAAAGGGCGGCCGGACCGATCTCGTGGAAAAGGAAGAGGCGGAACTCAAGGTGATCGAGGAGTTCCTGCCGGCGCAGCTGTCGGAGGCGGAACTCGATGCGACCATTGCGGAGGCTATCCGGGAGATGGGCGCCGCGGGCGTCCGGGACATGGGAAAGGTCATGAAGGTCCTGATGCCGAAGGTGACCGGCAGCGCCGACGGCAAAGCGGTCGGTGAAAAGGTCAAGGCGAGATTGTCCGCATAGGGGGGATCAGCGTTTGAAGGGGTCTATTCCCGAGGATAAGATCGAGGAGATCCGGAGAAGGGCCGATATCGTTTCTCTGATCGGGGAGTATGTGACCCTGAAAAAGGCGGGGAAGAATTATCTCGGGCTCTGTCCCTTTCACCGGGAGAAAACAGCCATCCTTTACGGTGAGCCCCGACAAGCAGATGTTCTACTGCTTCGGCTGCAGCGAGGGAGGAAATGTCTTTTCCTTCCTGATGAAGCTCAACCATCTGACCTTTCCCGAGGCGGTCCGCCACCTTGCGGGAAAGGTGGGGGTCGTCATCCCCGAGAGGACCATGAGCCGCGAGGAGAAGGAGCGTTACACCCTCGCGGAGCAGATCCGTCAGGTCAATGAGCTCGCGGCCGGTTTTTTTATGAAGACGCTCCAGTCGCCGGCCGGGGAGGGCGCCAGGGAGTATCTTCGGAAGCGAGGAATCGGCGAGTCTGCAATCAGGACGTTTCGCCTCGGTTTTGCCCCGGAGGGATGGAGTCATCTGCTCGATTTTCTGGAAAAGAAAGGGGTATCGCCCAAGCTGGCGGAGCAGGCCGGCCTTCTTGTGGAGAGAACGGGGAAGTCGCAGGGTCATTACGACCGGTTTCGCGGGAGAGTGATGATCCCCATCGAAGACGTCGACGGCCATGTGATCGCCTTCGGCGGCCGGGTCATGGGGACGGGCGAGCCGAAATACATGAACTCCCCGGAGTCGGCGGTTTATACGAAGGGGAATACGCTTTACGGGCTGGCCAGGACCAGGGAGGCGATTCGCGAGAAAGGTTTCGCCCTCCTGGTCGAAGGGTATTTCGACCTGATCGCCCTTTGGAATGCAGGCATCCCCAATGTGGTGGCCACGCTGGGAACGGCTCTGACGCGTGCCCAGGTCGATCTGATCCGGCGCTATACGACCCATGTGGCGGCCGTTTTCGATCCCGATGAGGCGGGCAGGAAGGCCTTGGCCAGAAGCCTCGAGCTGTTTCTGGCCGGAAATGTCCATGCCCGGGCCGTGATCCTTCCCGACGGGCATGATCCGGATGAATTCGTGAGGACCCAGGGCCGGGAGAAGATGGAAGAAGTCGTGGCCCAAGCCTGGCCGATGGCCGATTATTACATCGATCAGATCCTCGGCGGGCAGGGGAACGCTGGAGGAGGACCGGGACAAATTAAGGGAGGCTGTCGCTTTCCTGAGCCGGATCGAGGATGGCGTCGAGAGGAACCTCTTCATCAAGAAGGTGGCGGAGGCGCTCGACGTCGATGAGGAGGTCCTGAAGAAGGAGGTCCGGCGCACCCTTTCCCACAGTCCATCCGCGCCCGGCCGACCTGCCGCGACGGACGACGGCCGTGCGGAGATGGATCCCCTGGAACTGAGCCTGATTCAGATGATGCTCGAATATCCGGCAAAGGTATCGACCGTTCGGGAGTCTGACGTTCTGGCCTGTTTCAGGACGGAGGAACTGAAGTCGTTGGGAGAGGAGCTTCTGGCCACAGACCGGGAGGGAAGGACGATGCAGGACGTCATCCTCCCTCGTCGGTACGTTGACGGAGGGTCCGTTGCGGGAAAAGCTCCTCGCGCTGCTGGTGCAGGAGAGCCCTTATACGGAGGAGCTGATCGATCGCCTCATGGCCGATACGATCAGGAAGATCCGGGAACGGTCGAATAAGGAGAGGGGCAAGATACTGACGCGCAAGATCAAGGAGGCCGAGAAGGCCGGAGACCAGGAATTGCACGACCGTCTCTTTGCGGAAAAGAATCGGCTCCTTCAGGAAGAAAAAGGGCTGTCTTGACATGTTGTGCAAATTCAATAAACCGTCGGCGCTAGAAACCGGCTGACGGGTGTTTATAACAGGCTACCGGGAGAAACCGATATGGGAAAAGAAATAGAATCCGATGAATTCAAGAAGTTGATCACGCTGGGGGAGGAAAAGGGATTCCTGACCTACGACGATGTCAATGATCTGCTGCCCTCCGATGTCATCTCTTCGGATCAGATCGATGATATCATCATGCTCTTCGGCGAGAAGAATATCGATATCATCGATACGGACAAAGGGGAAAAGCTGGTCGTCAAGAAGTCGTCGGACGAACGGGTCGAGGGCAAGAGCGAAGACCTGCTCGGTCTGTTGCCGGCGGTCGGCAAGACCGGCGATCCGGTGAAGATGTATCTGAGGGAAATGGGAATGGTTTCCCTGCTCAGCCGGGAGGGTGAGGTCGAGATTGCCAAGAAGATCGAGGAAGGCGCCAGGGAGAGCATGGAAGCCGTCTTCAGCGTGGCCTCTTCCATCAAGGAAGTGGTAAAGATAGGCGCCCAGTTGAAGAGCGGGGAGATCCGGGTCAAGAGCTCTTCTGGACAATATCGAGGATGAGGACGGCGTCGTCGAAGAGGACATGCATCTGGATAGGGTCATCAAGCTGCTGGACAAGGTGACGGCCCTGGACGGCAAGAATGATCTGATCAAGAAAAAGCTCAATGCCAAGAGACTCGACGGCCAAAGAGAGACAGAATCTCAAAGCGGCGCTGGATAAGAACATCCGGAATATCGTCAATCTCTGCCGGAAAGTCCGGTTCAGCAGGAGACAGATCGATCGGATGGTCGCTCAATCTCCGGGCTTATCTCAACGAGGTGGAGAAGGTGGAAGAGGATATCCGCCGCTGCAAGGAGGAGACGGGACTCTCGCTTACCCAGATGGAAAGTGCCTGGCCGAAGATGAACAAGTCCGCGAAAGCTGCGGCGCAGGTCGCCAGAGAAACAGGTGTCTCAGCTGGAAAAATTGAAAGCCGCTGAGCGGGCGATCAAGGAGGCCAACCGCCGGTTCAAGAAGATCACCAAGGAGACGGGACTCTCCGTGACGGCCCTGAAAAAGGCGATGGTGGTCATCGAAACGGGGGAAAGAAGGGCGGAGATCGCCAAAAGAAAACTGGTGGAGGCAAACCTGCGTCTGGTCGTGAGCATTGCGAAAAAATACACGAACCGGGGCCTGCAGTTTCTGGACCTGATCCAGGAGGGGAATATCGGTCTGATGAAGGCGGTCGATAAATTCGAGTATCAGCGGGGATATAAATTTTCCACCTATGCCACCTGGTGGATCAGGCAGGCGATCACCCGCGCCATTGCCGACCAGGCAAGGACCATCCGGATACCGGTGCATATGATCGAGACGATCAACAAGCTGATCCGGACCTCCCGGTATCTCGTCCAGGAACTGGGAAGGGAGCCCAATCCCGGAGGAGATCGCCAACAAGATGGAGTTTCCTCTCGAAAAGGTCCGGAAGGTCCTGAAGATCGCCAAGGAACCCATCTCGCTGGAGACCCCCATCGGTGAGGAAGAGGACAGCCATCTCGGAGATTTTATCGAGGACAAGAAGATCATGTCGCCTTCGGAAGCCACGATCAGCATGGATCTGGCGGAACAGACCCGGAAGATTCTGGCGACCCTGACGCCGCGGGAGGAAAAGGTGCTTCGCATGCGTTTCGGGATCAGCGAGCGGGCGGATTATTCACCGGAAGAAACGACGGGAATCGCTGGAGATGAACCGGGAAAGGGCGAAGCAGATCGAATCCGGAGCCGCCCGGAAGTTACGAAATCCGTCCCGGCGTCGACTCCTGAAACCGATGAGCAAATAAAATATTGACAAGATCTGATAGATAAGTACTATGTATCAACAGTTACGAAAAGTCCTGATTCATCCCGTAAAAAGCAGGGCCCATAGCTCAATTGGTAGAGCCACCGGCTCATAACCGGTCGGTCCCTGGTTCGAATCCAGGTGGGCCCACCAGGGATGAAGGAGAAAGGAAACAGGTGCGTATGAGGTGCGGATCATCCATAAAGACAGCATGTAAACGGGCGGGGAAAAGGACAACTCCCGGAAAATGCACCAGTGACTGGTGCATTTTTTTTTGAAGAGATTCCGCGATGAATGCTCCAATCTGAAAGGGGGATGCGGTTGAAAGAACAGTTGGCGCTCCTGATTGAGCTGCAGAAGATGGAATCGGCCGCAGGCAGGATTACTGACCAGGAAGAAGGATCTGCCGGTCCAGATGGACGAACTGGAGACAGAATTCACGGGATTTTCGTGCGGTTGTGGAGACTCAGCGGGAACAGCTGGAAGCCCTGAGAAAACGCAGGAAGGAAAAGGACAACCAGCTGCAGATGGGTCAGGAGACCCTGAAACGGACCCGAGAGAGGCTCCTCGAGGTCAAGACCAACAAGGAGTACCAATCGATGCTGAAGGAGATCGAGACTTTCGAAACGAAGAACAGCCATATGGAGGACGAAATCATCTCCCTGCTCGATGAGTTGGATGTTCTTGAAAAAGAGATGAAAACAAACGAAGCGGAACTGGACGAACAGCGCCGCCGTTATGAGGAGGATAAGGCAGAGATGGCAAAAGAACTGAACTCCATTGCCGAGGAGCTGGACATCTGTGCCCGGAAAAGCGAGGAGATCAGGAAGAAAATTCCTGCCGAACTCCTCCGGAAATACGAACAGATCAAAAACGCCACGCGCGGCGTTGCCGTGGTTGCGGTCTGGAAGGAGGTCTGCGACGGGTGTCACATGTCCATTCCTCCGCAATTGTATAACGAATTGCAGAAGTCCAATGAGCTTATCACCTGTCCGAACTGCAACCGGATCATCTACTGGGAGAACAGAAACGGCTGACGGCGCTTTTGAGCCTGAATGACAGGATCAGGATAAGGGCAGGAGGCGGTTTAAAAAGAAGTGTCTGAGCAGGTCAGATGATCGCCGGTCCGGTATACGGATCGGAGGAAAGTCCGAACTCCACAGGGCAGGATGGTCGCTAACGGCGACTGGGGGCGACCCTAAGGAAAGTGCCACAGAAAATATACCGCCCCTCCCTATGGGAGGGGTAAGGGTGAAAAGGCGAGGTAAGAGCTCACCAGTTTCCCGGGTGACCGGGAAAGCTTGGTAAACCCCATCCGGAGCAAGACCAAATAGGAGAACGGGGCTGCCCGCCCCGATGTTCTCGGGTTGTGTCGCTTGAGACGGTCGGCAACGACCGTCCTAGAGGAATGATCATCGCCGCTCTCCGGGCGACTGGAAAGCGGAACAGAATTCGGCTTACGATCTGCTCAGACACCCTTTCCATCAGAGCGCCGTCAGAAAATTTCTGTGGCTTTTCTGGCGGCGCTGCCACAGACGCCGGTACGATCGAAACATGATCCATTCTGTTCCAGAGGAGCTCCGTTGAAAGTATTGTCCGCCGAATTTGTCCTGTCCGCCAAGGAACCCGTCCACTACCCGCCGCCGGTCCTTCCGGAAATTGCTTTTGCCGGCCGTTCCAACGTGGGGAAGTCCTCCCTCATCAACACCCTCCTGAAACGAAAAGGCCTGGCCCGGACCAGCAACACGCCGGGGCGGACGCAGGAGATCAATTTTTTTACCGTCAACGATCGGCTGGCCTTCATCGATCTTCCCGGGTACGGATATGCAAAGGTTCCCGAGGCGATCAGAAAGCACTGGGGACCGATGATCGAGACCTATCTCAGCCAGCGGGAAACCCTCCGGCTTGTCGTTTTGATTCTCGACATCCGGCGCGATCCTTCGGAGGAGGACCACCAGCTGATCGGCTGGTTGGAGTTTTACCGTCTCCCCTTTCTTATCGTCCTGACGAAGATCGACAAGGTGTCACGCAATGAGCTTGGTCGGCGACAGCGCCGGATCGGCGAGGATCTGGGTCTCTCGACTGCAACGCCGCTGATTTCGTTCTCCGCGAAAACTGGTGCGGGAAGGGACCTCCTCTGGCGGGAGATCGATAAGGTCCTGGCGTCTGATCCCGAAATCGAATCTTGAGATCTAACTCACTTCGTTCTAGAAGAAAATGAACGTCATCAGGATAAACAACACGACCAGGATGGGAAGCGAGTACTTGAAGATATATCCGAAGAAACTCGGCATGGCGACCCCTGCCTCTTCGGCAATGGATTTGACCATAAAATTGGGGGCGTTGCCGATATAGGTATTGGCCCCCATAAACACGGACCCTGCGGATATGGCGGCCAGATAGGGTATTTTCTCCACAATAAGCCTGGCGACGGCTTCCGCTTCCGGCAGCCCCGGATAAAATTTGCCGAGGGCGCTGCTGAAGAAGGTCAGGTAGGTCGGGGCATTGTCCAGAAAGCTCGACAGCAAGTCCCGACGCCCAGAAATAATGGGCCGGCTGATCCACCGACCGGATCAGGAATCCGAGCGCCCCGTTTTCACCGGCCATCAGTATGGCAAGGGCCGGGATAATCGTCATAAAGATACCCGCAAAAAGATAGGCGACCTCCAGAATGGGTCCCCAACTGAATTCATTGCCCTTTCGGATCGCCTTTTTGGTTGTGACCAGGGATAAAAGTCCCATGATGATCAGGATAGCGTCTTTGAGTATATTCTCTATCGATTGATGAACACCGAAAATATTGATCTCGCCGATCTTCACCAGGCCGCTGAAGAGCACACCGCCGACGATTCCCCCCAGAAAAAGGAAATTATGGGCTCCCTGGACTGTTAGCGGTTCCTTTTCGGAAGTTTGCGGAGCCGTCTTTGCTTCTTTGCGGTAATAGAATGAATCCAGAATGAAATACAATATCAGGAGGATGGCCGAGGCGAATGCCATATGGGGGAGCAGCTTGAATGTCCAGAAGAAGGGAACGCCGTGCAGAAATCCGAGGAAGAGCGGCGGATCGCCGAGCGGCGTCAGCGCTCCGCCGATGTTGCTGATGAGGAAGATGAAAAAGACCATCGTATGGACTTTGTACCTTCTCCAGCAGTTCGAGCGCAGCACCGGTCTGATGAGAAGCATGGACGCGCCGGTCGTGCCGATGAGGGACGCAAGCAAGGTGCCGATGAGAAGGAGGGCTGACATTGACGGCCGGTGTCCCTTTCAGCGATCCCTTGACATAAATGCCGCCCGACACGACAAACAGCGACCACAGGAGGATGATGAAAGGGATATAATCAATGATGTAGATATGGGCGATCTCATACAATGCCGTGTTTCGATAGACGATAAGAAAGGGGATGGCCAGCACGAGCGCCCAGAATGCCGACACTTTGGGAAAATGATGGTGCCAGAAACGGGGTGCAAACAGAGGGAAGAGCGCTATCGAAAGCAAAATCCCGACGAAGGGAAGCACGGACCAGAGAGGCAGAATCGTTCCGAATATCTGCCGCTTTTACACTGGCCTGGGCTGTAGTTGCTAAACCGATTGCCTGAAGAAGGAATACCGATAGGGACAGCACACAGACACGATGATTGAATGGCCTCATACCCATGTCCCCTTATTTTATGTTGGAACTCGTTCCAGAGTGCACCGCGGCTTGCCGGGGGACATCGATGGACTGACCCCTCATGCGCTACCGCCCTATATGAAAAAAGGTCTCCCGTGTCAATAGTAATTATGGCCTGCCTGTCAGGTAGGATTCCGGCCGAGCCGCTGGAGGCTTTTCTCAATGGTCCTTGACTCCGGAAAGGATTCATGTTATCCGCACCTACCGGTGGACCGGGGCATCGGTTGAATATCATTTGTGTTCCCGGCTTCCATCTACTGAATCAGAAAAAGGGGTGAACGGGTGCTGAAAGAGAGCGATAAAGTCGGTGCGGTCATGGTGGTGGGGTCGGGGATTGCGGGCATCCAGGCCTCGCTCGATCTTGCCAATTCCGGGATGAAGGTCTTTCTCGTGGAGAGGGGGATCAGCATCGGCGGCGTCATGGCCCAGCTGGACAAGACCTTTCCCACGAACGACTGTTCGGCCTGCATCCTCTCCCCGAAACTGGTCGAGGTCGGGCGGCATCCCAATGTCGAGATCATGACCGGGCGGACCGTGGAGGCCGTCGAGGGCGAGGCGGGCCGCTTCCGCGTCCGGCTGACCAAAGCCCCCCGGTACATCGATCTGGACAAGTGCACCGGCTGCGGGGACTGCGCCAACGTCTGCCCCGTCTCCGTTCCCTCCGATTTCAACGAAGCGCTCAATACCCGCAAGGCCGTCTACCGCCACTTTCCCCAGGCCATTCCCTCCGGTTTCGCGATCGACAAGCTGGGGACCTCCCCCTGCAAGGCGGCCTGTCCCGACCCACATCAGCGTCCAGGGGTACGTGGCCCTGATCGCGGCGGGAAAGTTCAAGGAAGCCCTGAAACTCATCAAGAAGGACAACCCCTTTCCCATCGTCTGCGGACGGGTCTGCAACCACCCCTGCGAGGAGGCCTGCAAGCGCGGCGAGGTGGATGAGCCGATCGACATCATGCACCTGAAGCGCTTCGTGGCCGACCTGGATCTGAAGGCCGAGACCCGCTACATCCCCGCGGTCAAGGAGAAGAAGGGGAAGAAGGTCGCCGTCGTCGGCGCCGGTCCCGCGGGGCTCACCGCGGCGTACTATCTGGCGATCGAAGGGTACGACGTCGACGTCTTCGAGGCCCTGCCCGTGGCCGGCGGCTGGCTCGCCGTCGGCATCCCCGAGTACCGCCTCCCCAAGGACGTTCTGAAGGCGGAGATCAAGGTGATCGAGGAGCTGGGGGTCAAGATCCACCTCAACACCGCGATCGGCAAGGATATCCCCTTCGAGAAGCTCCGGCAAGGACTACGACGCCGTCTTCATCGGCTGCGGGACGGTCCTCTCCAGCAAGCTCGACGTGCCCGGCGAGGAGCTCCAGGGGGTCGTCCACGGGGTCGATTACCTCAAACGGATCAACCTGGGCGAGAAGGTCTCCCTCGGCGACCGGGTCGCCGTCATCGGCGGCGGGAACGTCGCGATGGACGCCGTCCGGACGGCCGTCCGGACCGGCTCGAAGGAGGTCTTCATCCTCTACCGCCGCTCCCGGGCGGAGATGCCGGCCGCACCCGAGGAGATCGAGGAGGCCCTCGAAGAGGGGATCAAGATGGAATTTCTCGTGGCCCCGGTCCGCATCCTCGGCGAGGACGGGAAGGTCACGGGGATCGAGTGCATCCGGATGGAACTGGGCGAGCCCGACGCCAGCGGCCGCCGCCGCCCCGTCCCGGTCAAGGGTTCGGAATTCACGATCGCCTGCGACAGCATCGTCCCGGCCATCGGCCAGGCGGCGGATCTCGGCTTCATCCCGAAGGAGAGCGGCATCGCCATCAACAAATGGAACACCTTCGACGTCGATCCGGTGACCTTTGCGACGAACGTTCCCGGGCGTCTTCGCCGGCGGCGACGTCGTGACCGGCCCGGCCACGGTCGTCAAGGCCGTCTGCGCCGGGAAGGAGGCGGCCGTCTCGATCGACCGCTACCTGAAGGGCGAGGAGGTCGCGGCGGGCAGGGCGAAGGACTGGACGAAGGACCTCGCCGACAAGGCCGATGTCTCGCAGGTGGCCAAGGTTCCCCGGGTCAGCTATCCGCTCCTGAAGCCGGAAGAGCGGAAGAGCGACTTCCGGGAGGTGGGGCTCGGCCTCACCGAGGAGGAGGCCGTCCGGGAGGCGAACCGCTGCCTCTCCTGCGGGATCTGCTCCGAGTGCTACCAGTGCGTCGACGCCTGCATCGCCGGGGCGATCGACCATGAGATGACCGTTGCCGAGGAGACGATCGAGGTCGGCTCCATCATCGCGGCGCCGGGCTTCGAGGTCTTCGATCCCCGCCTGCGGGGCGAGTACGGCTACGGCCTCTACCCGAACGTCGTGACCAGCATCCAGTTCGAGCGGATCCTCTCCGCCTCGGGTCCCTATTTCGGCCATGTCCAGCGGATCTCCGACGGCAAGGAGCCGAAGAAGATCGCCTTCATCCAGTGCGTGGGCTCCCGCGACACCTCCTGCGACAACAGCTGGTGCTCGTCGGTCTGCTGCATGTACGCGACGAAGGAGGCGATCATCGCCAAGGAGCACGCCAAGGGGCTGGAGCCGACCATCTTCTTCATGGACATCCGGGCCCACGGCAAGGACTTCGACCGCTTCGTCAACCGGGCCAAGGAGGAGTACGGCATCCGCTACATCCGCTCCATGCCCTCGACGATCAAGGAACTCCAGCAGACGAAGAACCTCCTCATCACGTACGTCCGGGAGGACGGGAGCCTCGTCGAGGAGGAGTTCGACATGGTCGTCCTCTCCGTCGGCCTGACGCCGCCGAAGGAGGCGGCCGAGCTGGCGGAGAACCTGGGCATCGATCTCGAGGAGCACGGCTTCTGCAAGACGCTCCGGGAAAATCCGGTCCAGACCTCCCGGGAAGGGGTCTTCGTCTGCGGCGCCTTCGGCGGTCCCAAGGACATCCCCGAGACGGTCATGGAGGCGAGCGGCGCCGCCGCCTGCGCGGAGGGGCTCCTGGCCTCGCCGCCGGGGCACGCTGACCACGGCGGAGGAGCTCCCGATGGAGAGCGACCTCCGGGGGATCGGCCCGCGGACGGGGGTCTTCGTCTGCCACTGCGGCATCAACATCGGCGGCGTGGTCGACGTCCCGGCCGTCGTGGAGTACGCCAAGACCCTGCCCAACGTGGTCTTTGCCACGGACAACCTCTTCACCTGCTCCCAGGATACGGCGGTCAAGATGGGCGAGGTGATCAAGGAGCACAGGCTCTCCCGGGTCGTCGTCGCCTCCTGCTCGCCCCGGACCCATGAGGGGCTCTTCCAGGAGAACTGCGAAAAGGCGGGCCTGAACCGCTACCTCTTCGAGATGGCCAACATCCGGGACCAG
This sequence comes from uncultured delta proteobacterium, assembly GCA_963842685.1. Lineage (GTDB taxonomy): Bacteria > Desulfobacterota > Syntrophia > Syntrophales > UBA5619 > JAKAFS01. The sequence goes on from CAWJHT010000071.1 coordinate 42,074, forward strand.
AATTCCTGGGTCCACATGCACGAGCCCGAGGCGGCGACGGAAAAGGCGAAGGACCTCGTCCGCATGGCGATCGCCAAGGCGGAATTCCTCAAGCCCCTGAAACCCGGCCAGCTCAGCGTCAACCACGCGGTCCTGATCATCGGCGGCGGGCTCGCCGGCATCACGGCGGCCCTGTCGCTCGCGGACCAGGGTTTCGCCGTCCATCATCGTCGAGAAGGAGGCTGAGCTCGGCGGCAACTACCGGAAGCTCTCCTACACCCTGGAGGGGCTCGACACGAAGCGGCACCTGGCCGAGCTCCTCGAACGGGTCGCGAAGAACCCGCTCATCCGCGTCTTCACCGGGGCGGAGATCAAGAAGATCGAGGGGTTCATCGGCAACTACAAGACGACGGTCGCCGCGAAGGGAACGAGGAGACCGTCGAGCACGGCGTCGTGATCGTCGCCACGGGGGCCTACGAGCTCGAAACGAACGAGTACCTCCTGGGCGCCTCCGAGAAGGTCGTCACGCAGCGGGAGCTGGAGAAGCTGGATCGCCGGGAAGGACGCCAAGGTCGCTGGGGGCGAAGAGCGTCGTCATGATCCAGTGCGTCGGCTCCCGGACCGCCGAGCGGCCCTGCTGCAGCCGCTACTGCTGCTCCGAGGCGATCAAGAACGCCCTGAAGCTGAAGGAGGCCGATCCGGACCGGGAGGTCACCGTGATCTACCGCGACATCCGGACCTTCGGCCTCAAGGAGGATTACTACAAAAAGGCCCGCGAGGCCGACGTCCGGTTCGTCCGGTACGACGAGGAGCGGAAACCCGAGGTGAGGGCCGCGGGGGACAAGATCGCCGTGACCGTATTCGATCCGATCCTCAACGAGACCGTCGAGATCCGGGCGGATCTCCTGGCCCTCAGCGTGGGGACCGTTCCCAACCCGGTCAACGCCGAGATCGGCAAGATGCTCAAGGTGCCGACCAACCAGGACGGCTTCTTCCTCGAGGCGCACGTGAAGCTGCGCCCCGTCGATTTCGCCACCGACGGCGTCTTCATGTGCGGCATGTCCCATGCCCCGAAGTTCAGCGACGAGTCGATCACCCAGGCCAACGCGGCGGTTTCCCGGGCCTGCACGATCCTGACGAAGGACTTCATCGAGGCGGAAGGGAAGACGGCCTACGTCAACAAGGAGCGCTGCATGGCCTGCGGCCTCTGCGAGGTCGAACTGCCCCTTCAGCGCGATCGCGGTGGATGAGAAGGAAGGGGCGGCCGTCGTCAATACCGTCCTGTGCAAGGGGTGCGGGGTCTGTACGGCCTCCTGCCGGATGAACGCCGCGGATCTCAACGGCTTCAACAACGAGGAGGTCCTGGCGCAGATCGGGTCGCTTATGTAGGGCTGACAGGCATGTGAGGCTGTCATTCCGGCGAAAGCCGGAATCCAGTCCTTTCAAGACTCTGGACGCCGGCTTTCGCCGGGGTGACGAATGAGAGGATACCGGGAGAATGAGCTCTACGAGTGCTGAGTAACATATGGAGAAGTCTATGACGGACAAAGAGTCGGCAAAGGAGTGGGAACCGAAGATCGTCGCCATCGTCTGCAACTGGTGCACCTATGCCGGGGCGGATCTCGCCGGCATCAGCCGGATCCAGTATCCGCCGAACGTGCGGATCATCCGGGTCCCCTGCACGGGCCGGATCAATCCCTTCTACATCCTGAAGGCGCTGCAGGAGGGGGCGGACGGGGTGCTGGTCTCCGGGTGCCACCCCGGCGAGTGCCACTACATCACCGGAAATCTGACGGCCCGCCGGAAGTTCGCCGCACTGAAGAGTTTCCTGAGCTACATCGGGGTGGAAGGGGACCGGACGCTCTTTACCTGGGTCTCCGCTTCCGAGGGGGACCGGTTCGCCCAGGTGATCCGGGGGGTGACCGACGCCGTGCGGGCACTCGGGCCGGCCAGTAAACTCGTCAAGAAATTGCAAGGGACCCAAACAGCATGAGCGGGGGATCAGCGACTGTGGAAAATGTAGAGAAAAAGCTGCGGGAAGAGGCGAAGCGCCTCCTGGCCGAAAAGAAGGTGGATGTGGTCGTCGGGTACGAGGCGGGAACCCTGCCGCTGACGGCAACCCCCTGCTTCATCACGACGCCGGAGGAGGCGGACCGGCTGGTCTGGAATCCCCTCTGCGTGCAGAATCTGGCCAAGTTCGTCCACGACCTCCTGGGCCAGCACCATGAGGCGCAGAAACGGGTCAAACCGGAGGCCAAACGGAAAAAGACGGTCGGCGTCGTCGCCCGGGGCTGCACGACCCGGTCGCTGATGATCCAGCTGCAGGAGAAGCAGTATAACCGGGACGAGATCGTCATCCTCGGCGTTCCCTGCGGCGGGTATGTGGACGGGCGGAAGCTCGCCGCCCTCGCCGGCGGCGAGGAGATCCGGGAAGGGTCGCTGAACGACGGGAAGGTCGTGGTGAAGACCCTCAAAGGGGAGAAGCAGGCGGCCCTCGCGGAGCTTCTGGCCGACAACTGCCTGACCTGCCGTTTCAACGAGCCGGTCATGGCGGACATCAGGACGGGGAAGGGGGCGCCGATCGCGGCCGCCGAGAAGGAGTACGAACCGGTGACCGCCTTCGAGAACCTCCCGGCGGAGGAGCGGTGGGCCTATTTCGAGAAGGAGATGGCCAAGTGCATCCGCTGCACGGCCTGCCGGAACGTCTGCCCCTCCTGCTACTGCCGGATCTGCTTCGCCGACCAGTCCCAGCCCCGCTGGGTCGACATCGGGGGCGATCCTTCCGACACCCAGCTCTTCCAGCTCATGCGGATGTACCACATGGTGGGGCGGTGCGTCGACTGCGGCTCCTGCACGGCGGTCTGCCCGATGGGGGTGGATCTGCGGAAGTTCCTGAAAAAACTGGACAAGGACGCCTTCGAGATGTTCGGTCACCGGGCCGGGGTCTCGCTGGAGGAGCCGGCGCCGCTCGGCACCTACAAGGAAACCGACAGGGAGGATTTTATCTTCGAGCCGAAACACGGGGGATAGAGGGATCGAGATCACCCCAACCCTCTCCCCGTCGAGGGGGAGGGAGATCAGAAGAACCTCTCCTCGACACCGGGGCAGGGATAGCTGGATACCGGCTTTCGCCGGTATGACGGGGGAGGGATACAGGATGAGGGGCTGTTTCGTATAACACGGAGTCACCATGAAGAGTTTTCTGGAGGAAGTGAACGAGAAGATCAACGGGGTTCCCATCCAGCGCTGTTACCACTGCCGGAAGTGCACGGCCGGCTGCCCCATGACCTCGGCCATGGAGCACAACCCGAACCGGGTCATCAAGATGATCCAGATGGGGAGGCGCGAAGAGGTCCTCAACAGCGCCACGATCTGGCTCTGCGTCTCCTGCGAGACCTGCATCACCCGCTGCCCGAACGAGGTCGATATCGCCCGGATGATGGATGTCCTCCGGCAGATGGCGATCGAGACGGGGGTGGGGGCGAAGGAGAAGAACATCCTCAAGTTCCACGAGGCCTTCCTCGCCAACATCCGCAGGGGCGGCCGGATCAACGAGCCGACGATGATGGTCCAGTACAAGCTCAAATCGGGGGATCTCTTCTCCGATATGGGCATGGGGATCGACATGTTCCTGAAGGGGAAGCTCTCGCTGATCTCCCCGCGGACGAAGGATATGGCAGAGCGTGCGGCGGATCTTCGAGAAGACGCGGCAGTCGTGACGTTGGAAAGGTTCTGAAGGAGGAAAGCGTTGAAAGTTTCTTACTATCCGGGATGCTCGCTGCACGGCACGGCCAAGGAGTACGACCAGTCGGTCAGGGCCGTCAGCCGTACCCTGGGGATCGATCTCGAGGAGATCGAAGACTGGTCCTGCTGCGGCGCCAGCTCCGCCCACGCCACGAATTTCAAGCTCTCCATCGCCCTGCCGGCCCGGGATCTGATCGCGGCGGAGAAGAAGGCCCAGGACGTGATGGTCCCCTGCGCCGCCTGCTTCAGCCGCTTCAAGACGGCGGAGCACCACCTCCGCCATGATCCGGCGCTGAAGGCGGAGGTCGAGGAGATCGTCGGCGGCAAGTACCAGGGGAGCGTGGCCATCCGGAATCCGATCGACATCATCGTCAACGACATCGGCCTGGAGGCGCTCAAGGAGAAGGTCGTAAAGCCGCTCACGGGGCTCAAGCCCGTCTCCTATTACGGCTGCCTGCTCCTGCGGCCGCCCGATGTCTGCCAGTTCGACGATGCGGAAAACCCGGTCCTCCTCGACAAGATCCTGACCGAACTCGGGGCGGAGGCCCGTCCCTGGTCCTTCAAGACGGACTGCTGCGGCGGGAGCCTGACGATCTCGAAGACGCCGATCGTGACGAAGATGGTCGACAAGCTGATGGCGATGGCGCGCGAGGCCGGGGCGAACTGCCTGGTGACGGCCTGCCCGGTCTGCACGGCCAATCTGGACATGCGCGCTTCGGGGGGCACCGGGCTCCCCGTCTTCTACTTCACGGAACTGGCGGCCCTGGCGATGGGGCAGGAGGGGCCGGAAGAGTGGTTCCGGCTGCACCACACGGACCCACGGCCGCTCCTCAAGGGGCTGGGGCTCCTGTAACGACGAGGCGTCTGGGGACAGATTTAGATCTGTCCCAATCCCCTCCCCCTGGCGGGGGAGGGTTAGGGTGGGGGGAAAAAGGAACAGTATGGAAAAAAGGCTCATCAAGAAGGAGGCGCTGGCCGGCATCATCGGGGAACTGGCGGGAACGATGCGGGTCTACGCCCCGATGCAGGCGGAGGATCAGGTCCTCTTCCGGATCCTGGAGGCGGGCGAGAAACCCCTGATCGATTTCGCGAATACGAAAAACGCGCCGAAGAATTTCCTCTTTCCCCGGACCGAGACGCTGATGAAATTCACCCGGACCGGGAAGGGGATGGTTGCAGGCCGGGGGGCCGGAGGAGGGGGAAAAGACCCTTCTGTTCGGCGTCCGCCCCTGCGACGCGCGGAGCTTTACCCTTCTGGACATGCTGTTCGACCAGGAAAAATACAAGGATCCCTACTACATCGACAAGCGGGCGAAGACGACCGTCGTGGCCATCGCCTGCGTCCATCCCCCCTATACGACCTGCTTCTGCACCTCCGTCGGGGGGAACCCGGTCGATTCCGTCGGGGTGGATCTCCTCCTGACCGATCTGGGGGAGGAGTACCTGGCCGAATTCCTCACGCCGAAGGGGGAGGAGCTTCTCGCGGCCTTCGGGGGATCGCCCGCCGGCGCGGAGGCCGAAAAGGCGAAAGAGGGGATCGCGGCCAAGGCCGCCGGAGAGATCGCCTCCCACATCCCGGCCCGCGAGATCAAACCGATCCTGGATACCCACTTCGAGGACCCGTTCTGGAACACGCTCCATCAGAAGTGCCTCGCCTGCGGCACCTGCACCTACCTCTGCCCCACCTGCCACTGCTTCGACATCAGCGACGAGGTGAAGCGGGACGACGGCATCCGCATCCGGAACTGGGACTCCTGCATGTTCCCGCTCTTCACGAAGGAGACCTCGGGCCACAATCCGCGTTCCTCCCAGAAGGAGCGCTGGCGCCAGCGGGTGATGCACAAGTTCCGCTATTACGTGGACAATTTCGAGGCGATCGCCTGTGTCGGCTGCGGGAGATGCGTGATGGCCTGCCCCGTCAACCTGGACATCCGGAAGGTCGTCACGGACATCGCAAAATTATAGAACGTCGGAGAGCGTCATGGAGAATCCATACATACCCGCCCCTGTCGAAGTGGTCAAGATCGTAACGGAAGTGGACACGAAGGACATCAAGACCTTTCGGTTCGCCTTTCTCAACAAGGAGGACGAGGCCGCCTTTCAGTATCTGCCCGGGCAGTTCGCGGAACTGTCGATCTTCGGGAAGGGGGAATCGCCCATCGGCATCGCCTCCTCGCCGACGCAGCCCGGTTATCTGGAATTCACCGTCCAGAAGGCGGGGGTGGTGACCCGGCCCTCCATGAGATGGAGGTCGGGGCCGTGATGGGGATCCGGGGGCCGCTGGGGAATTCCTGGCCGATCGACTATCTGGCCGGCAAGAATATCGTGATCGTCGGCGGCGGGTTCGCCTTCACGACGCTCCGGTCGCTCATCAACTACATGATCGACGAGCGGAACCGCTCCCGCTTCGGCAAGATCACCGTGATCTACGGGGCGAGGAACCCGGGGCTTCTGATCTACAAGGACGAGCTGGAGGCCTGGGGCAAGCGCGACGACATCAACCTGAACGTCACGGTGGACAAGGGCGATGCGGACTGGAAGGGCAGGGAGGGGTTCGTCCCGACGGTCTGCAAGGAGGTCGCCCCGAGCTCCGAAAACGCGGTGACGGTGATCTGCGGCCCCCCGATCATGATCCGCTTCACGCTCCCCGTCTTCTTCGAACTCGGCTTTTCGAAGGAGAACATCATCACCTCGCTGGAGATGCGGATGAAGTGCGGGATCGGGAAGTGCGGCCGCTGCAACGTGGGAGAGAAGTACGTCTGCAAGGACGGCCCGGTCTTCTCGCTGGCCGAGCTGGACAAACTGACCAAGGAATACTGATCGCCTCTCCCTTCGGAACAGCCTTTGTTATCGGGGAAGATCGACTATCGGAAAAAGAGGGAGCCTGCCGGCTCCCTCTTTTCGTTCATCGAATAATACTTACTTTGAATCAGTAATCTCCGGTTAGGGACTTGCATGTAGGGCAATAAATCATCAACGATGTCACCATAACGAGGAGCGAAAAAAATTCAGTAAATGTAAAATAACACTTGACAAATCAAGCAGTTAGGGCGCGCGGTTTTTCCGTATCTACATGATATTACGGAGGAATTGCATATGCCCTACGCCTGGATGCCTGGATCTCAAACGAGAAAACACGACACTTATTTAAAACTGATGCTACCTTTAAACAATACATTACCCGATCTTGACCCCCTGACATCCAGGTGCAACCGGCCCCTGCAGATGACTTTTGAAGACCAGATCAACATCCTGGTGTATTTCCATCTCGAAGAACATCATTCAGGATGTCATCTTCTGCAGGTCCTCAAGGAGAATCATTTTGCCCGGCAATACATCACCCCGGAAAAAGGCATTCAAAAGAGCAGCTTCTTTGAGGACATCAGCTCTCGGGGATTGGAGCAGATGGTGGAACTCTTCGGGAAGCTCTATATGAAAGCAGCCAAACAACTGCCCAAAGGACATGCCGAATTGGGCGATCTGACCATTATTGACGGCTCCCTGATCGATGCCGTTTTGTCCATGTATTGGGCCGATTATCGGAATGGCGCCAAGAAGGCCAAGGTTCATATCGGTTTTGACCTGAATCGCGGCATTCCCAAAAAGATTTTCCTCACCGATGGTAAAGGAGATGAACGACCTTTCGTCAGCAAGATTCTGGCCCCCGGAGAGACAGGCGTCATGGATCGCTACTATCAGCGCCATAAGAGCTTCGACGAATGGCAGACCGAGGGGAAGCATTTCATCTGCCGCATCAAAGGGTCCACCACAAAGGCCGAAATCAGAAAAAACGATGTCCAGCCCGGCGGTATTGTCTTCTCCGACGCCGTGGTGCTGCTGGGGACCCCATACATCAACCAGACGGAAAAAGAAGTCCGCCTGGTCGGTTATCGGGTGGCGAATGTCGATTACTGGATCGCCACGGATCGCCATGATCTTTCAGCCGAGCAGATCGCCTTCGCCTATAAGCTCCGGTGGAACATCGAGATATTCTTCGGTTGGTGGAAACGCCATCTGAAGGTTTACCACCTTATTTCAAGGAGCCAATATGGGCTAATGGTCCAGATGCTGGCCGGGTTGATCACCTATATCCTTTTAGCCATCTATTGTCACGACGAGCATCAGGAACATGTTTCCGTCAAGCGGCTCAGGGAAATCTGTATCAAAATCCGTAACGAAATGAGCCTCGCTGATATTGTCAACGACACCGGCGTATGGTTATATCAGCCGCCTGGCTCAGGAAATTCTTATGCAATTACGTAACCGGACGTCGCTGAATATCAATCGCACATATTTCCCAGATTTGTCGAGATCTTCCGGGGAAAAGCATCTGCACCTTTCATTCGGCATTCAGTAAAATACTACGAAGATCAAATGTGAACAATAGTATTTGTAGTGAATCTTTTGTAGTGCCGCATAATCTTTAGTACAGCCTGCGGATTGATTCCGTTGATTTTCAATGGTCTGCGGTGGCCTATCTAAAGATCTCCTCCCAGACCGCTGCGGCCACCTCGGGCGAGATTGGTACGGCGGTGGTCTTGAGCGTCTCCTCGATCAGCATCGGTATATCCGCCGGCGTAGCCGGCATCGCCTGTGTGATCGTAGGGATACCCATCTCGGATATGAACGTGATTGCTGCGGCCACAGCCTTCTCCGCCGCCAGCGTCTGGCTTAAGCCGTGGGTGTCGATCCCAAACGCCCAAGCCATGCGGGCCAGCTTAGCCGTAGCGGTGGGCAAGATTTGGCGCAGTCCCGCGCGCAGTGCAATGCCGCAGGTAACGCCATGCGGAGCGTGGTACTTGGCACCAAGGGCCTGCGCGTAGACATGAAACTGCACCCCACCCGCATCGAACGCCGTTCCCGCCATCACTGCCGCCAGGGCCATGTTGCTCCGTGCCTCCTCATCGTGGCCGTTCTTGAGTGCCTTGGGCAGGTTCTGTGTGATCAACTTGATGGCTTGGAGTGCCAGGGTGTCCGCAAAGGGGTGTTCTCGGTTCTGCGTGAAGCACTCGACGGCGTGAGAGAGTGCGTCGATGCCCGTAGCCATGGTGACCTTAGGAGGCATGGATAGCATGAGCCTCGGGTCTACGATGGCAAGCTTGGGCTGGAGGCTCGGGTGCCGGATGGGCATCTTGTGGCCGGTCCTCTGGTTGGTGAACACGCTAAACGACGTCACCTCAGAGCCTGTCCCGGCGGTGGTCGGGATGGCGATGATGGGTACGCAGCCGGGCACCGTCTTGGTTCCACCCCGTTGGTAGGGTGCGGGGTCGTCTTCCCCTGCGATGGCCAGCACGCCTACGCCCTTTGCCGTGTCGATGGGGCTCCCACCGCCGAATCCAATCAGACTATCGCAACGCTCGGCGCGGAACCTCTTCACCCCATCGGAAAAGGTCGTATCGACGGGTTCGGCAGCGATCTGGTCCCACACGACGGCCTCTGTTCCGGCTTCAGACAGCTTGGCCAGCATCCTCTTCATCCCGTCGCACTGGGACATGAGCTTGTCGGTCACGATGAGCGGTCGCTTGAAGCCGAGGATCTTGGTGTGGGTGACAATCTCATCCAAGGCGCCGATGCCGAACACGATGTTGGTAGGGATGCTGAAAGTGAATTGTATACCTGTGCTGGATGTTGTCATTGCCGTATATCCCCCTTCATTGATTGATTAGCACTTGCTTTTGCATGGGCTGAAGATACGGAAGTGTGTCTTATATGTCAAGGATATATTAACACAAGTTGTTGTGCATGGAGTAGGATTTGATTCCAGCACTATCATACGTATGGAACTCGTAGGTGATGGATCTGGCGTTTTAA
>CAWJHT010000072.1:0-43273 GCA_963842685.1 uncultured delta proteobacterium
TTGAGCGTGTATTTAAGAGTTACATGGTACTAGGGAATGCGCAAAGGTGAATGGGATGATCGGGACGCCATGAGACTCCCTTCGGTTGCCGGTGAGAGCTGTTTTATCGCTTGAATAAATAGAACTGATATTATAATCAATACTGTTCGGCCCGACGACGATTTGTCCTCGGGTTACCAATTGACCGGGGGCGCAACTCGTAAGCCTCGCCCTGTAGATGGGAGAGCTTCACTATCTGAGGAATGAGTGAGAAAGATCGTTGAAATCAGAAAGAATCCCGGTGATCCCGCCGTGCGGGAGCTGTCTGGAGAGGATTGCCCGCGGGGAGGACCGGATCGCCGTCGGCGGTCTGGAGGGGTCGGCCCGCGCCTTTCTCATGGCCCTCCTTTTCCGGCATCTCCGCCGGCCGCTCATCGTGATCGTCCCCGACGGAGAAGGAGGCGGAGCCTGTTTCCGGGATCTCTCCTTCTTCCTCGGCGACGGATCAGGCGTTTCTGCTGCCCTCCTGGGATCTGCTGACGACGGACATGTTTGCCTTCCAGCGGGAGACGGAGCTCGCCCGCCTGGAGGTCTTCCACCGCCTGACGTACGGCGAGCCGGCCGTCGTGGTGATTCCCGCCCGCGCCCTGATGCAGAAGGTCATCCCGCGGGAGGTTCTCGAAGGCTATGTGGAGTGGATCTCCGTGGGCGACACCCGGGAGCGGGACGAACTGGCCCGGAAGCTGACCGAGGGGGGATACGGCCGCGTGACGCTCGTGGAGGGGAGGGGGGAGTTCAGCGTCCGGGGGAACGTCGTCGATCTCTATCCCCCGATGGCCCCGCATCCGTTCCGTCTGGAGTTCTTCGGCGACGAGCTGGAATCGATCCGCGAGTTCGACGAGGCCACCCAGCGTTCCGTCAAGGAACTGGCCGAATTCATGCTCTTCCCCGCCCGGGAGGTGATCCTCACCCCCGAGCGGCGGGAGCGCGCCGTCCGCAACATCCGCCGCCGGTCCAACGAACTGGAGCTCCCCCGGGGAACGAAGGACAAAGCTGGCCGAGATGATCGCGACCGGCCTCGGCTCCTCGGTCAACCCCCTTTTCACCCCCTCTTCTACGACGCCGCAGGGGACGACGATCCCGGAGCGCGGGGGATGGGCACCCTCTTCGACTATCTCCCGGCGGGCGGCCTCCTCGTCCTCGATGATCCGCTCGCCGTCGCGACAGGCCGAGGAGAAGATCGAAAACGACCTCGACCGCTTCCTCCTCAAGGCCCACGACCGAGGAGCGGTTCCATCCTGGAAAAGGAAGTCCGCCTATCTGACCGCGGCGGAGGTTCCGGAGCGCCGGCAGGGGATGCGGCAGATCCACCTGGAGGGTCTCACCCTCGGGACCGAGGACGACGGACCGCCCTTCCGTCCGGTTTCACCTGGAGCGGGATATCGCCGTCGGCGAGGCGGCCCGGACGGACGTCCGAAGAGGACGGTCTCCTCCGGCCGCTCGCGGAGAAGATCCGGGGATGGATCGGGGAGGGGAACCGGGTCGATCTTCGTCTGCGGCGGAGAGGAGTGCATGCAGCGGATGGGCCATCTCCTCGCGCGGTACGACCTCCCCGTCCGGAAGGCGGCCGGCCCCTTCCTCGACGGGATCGATGCCGAAGGACGCCGCGGCGGGTCCTTCTCCTCCGGGAAGGCCGGATCAGCGGCGGATTCCACCTCCCCGGCATGAAGCTCGTCCTCCTCTCCGAGGAGGAGATCTTCGGGAAGAAGGTCCTCCGGCGGCGGGTCCGGCCGGCCCGGGAGGGGTATTTCCTCAAGTCCTTCGGGGAGCTGACCGAGGGGGATTTCGTCGTCCATACCGAACACGGCATCGGCCGCTACCGGGGGCTCCAGAAGCTGACCGCCGGCGGGATCGAAAACGATTTTCTGCTGATCGGGTATCAGGACAGCGACCGGCTCTATCTCCCCGTGGACCGGATCGATCAGATCCAGCGCTACATCGGCCCGGACGGGTTCGTCCCGAAGGTGGACAAACTGGGCGGGACCTCCTGGGAGACGGTCAAGGAGCGGGTGAAGAAGTCGGTCCGCGAGGTGGCCGAGGAGCTGGTCTCCATCTACGCCGCCCGGGAGGTGATGGACCGGGAGGCCTTCTCCGCCCCCGACCGGATCTACGACGAGTTCTGCGCCTCCTTCGAATTCGAGGAGACGCCGGACCAGGCGAAGGCGATCGAGGACATCCACTCTCGACATGAACGGCGGCAAGCCGATGGACCGCCTGATCTGCGGCGACGCCGGGTTCGGAAAGACCGAGGTGGCGATGCGGGCGTCGCTCCGGGCCGCCCTGGACGGGAAGCAGGTGGCCGTCCTCGTCCCCACGACGATCCTCGCCGAGCAGCACCACCAGACCTTTTCCCGGCGTCTGAAACCCTATCCGATCCGCGTCGAGGTCCTCAACCGCTTCCGGACGAAGGCCGAGCAGAAGGAGATCCTCGACGGCCTCAGCCGGGGGACGGTGGACATCGTGATCGGCACCCACCGCCTCCTCCAGAAGGATGTGAACTTCCGGAACCTGGGGCTCGTCATCATCGACGAGGAGCAGCGCTTCGGCGTCAGCCACAAGGAGAAACTCAAGAAACTCCGGACGCTGGTCGACGTCCTGACGCTGACGGCGACGCCGATTCCCCGGACGCTGCACCTGTCGCTCGTCGGCATCCGGGATCTGTCCATCATCAACACCGCGCCGGAGGACCGCCTGCCGGTGAAGACCCACGTCCTGGAATTCAACGAGGAGGTGATCGCCGACGCGATCCGGCAGGAGCTGGCGAGAAACGGCCAGGTCTTCTTCCTCCACGACCGCGTCCGGTCGATCTTCACGATGGCCCGCCTCGTCCAGAAGCTCGTCCCCGAGGCGCAGGTGGGGGTGGTCCACGGCCAGATGACGCCGAAGGAGATCGAGGGGGCGATGGCGCGGTTCGTCCGGCGGGAGGACAACGTCCTGGTCTGCACGACGATCATCGGCTCCGGCCTCGACATCCCGACGGCCAACACGATCATCATCAACCGGGCCGACCGCTTCGGCCTCGCCCAGCTCTACCAGATCCGGGGGCGGGTGGGGCGGTCGAAGGAAGAGGCCTTCGCCTATCTTCTCGTCCCGAAAGGGGCGATGCTCTCCCGCGACGCCCAGAAGCGGCTCCAGGTGATCATGGACTTCACCGAACCGGGCTCCGGCTTCCGGATCGCCTCCAACGACCTGGAGATCCGGGGGGCGGGGAACCTTCTGGGGGCCTCCCAGTCCGGCCATGTCTCCGCCGTGGGCTACGAGCTCTACACGGAGCTGATGGAAAAGGCGATCCGGGAGATCAAGGGAGAGGCGCCGCAGGAGGAGGAGATCAAGCCGGAGATCCATCTCGGGATTCCGGCCTTCATCCCCGAGACCTACATGGCCGACGAACACCGGCGACTGGTGACCTACAAGAAGGTCTCGCTTGCCTCGACCGACGAAGAGCTTGCCGGGATCCGGGCGGAGCTTCTGGACTGCTACGGCCTCGTTCCCCCCGAGGTGGAGAACCTCCTTGCGGTGATCGGGATCCGCAATCTCCTCAAGACCCTCAAGGGGAAGAAAATGGGCTACGACGGCAAGGCGATGTCGGTATTTCTGCAGGAGAAAAGCCCGGTCGATCCCCGTGCGGATCATCGAGCTCTACCGGCGGAAGGTGCGGGGGGTGCAGCTCACGCCCGATCTGAAACTGACCATCCCCATGCCGGATCTCAAAGGGGCGGAGATCCTGACCCGGGCGCGGGAGCTGCTCCGGGAACTGGGATCATAAGGAGTGCCATGTAACGAATGGAAAGGCTCGGAAGAAAGAACAGGAATGCGGTCTCCGGAGACGGCGGATGCGATGGGCGCTCGGTTTGGATACCTCGTCCTTGTTCTGCTTCATGACGGCCTGTCGGGGCCAGGAACCGCCTCCTCCGCCGGAGCCGCCCGTCGCGACGGTGAACGGCGAAGCGATCGGTCGTGAGGAGTTCGAGAAGAAACTGGCGGAGGAGACGGCCCTCGCGAAGGGCGAAGCGCCGCTGAAGGCGGAGCAGATGGACATCCTGAAGGAGGAGGTCCTTGAACCAACTGATCGAGGAGAAGTTCATGCTCCAGCGCGCCCGGGATCTTTCGCTCACCGTCGGCGATGCGGAGCTCGAGGCGCGGATCGAGGAGATCAGAAAGGATTACAGCAATGACAGTTTCGACTCCCTGTTCGGCAATGGCGGAATCAGCTATCCCGCCTGGAAGGAGGCGCTGCAGAAGCGGATGCTCCTCGAGAAGGTCATTGCCCAGGATGTGAATGCAAAGATCCAGGTGACGGACGGGGAGGCGGAGCGCTATTTCAACGCCAATCGCAAGGCCTACGCCATCGGATCGGCGGGTGCGCGCCGCACAGATCGTCGTCCGCGACCGGGACCGGGCGGAGGGGATCCTGAAAAGATTGAAGGCGGGAGAGGATTTTGGTAAGGTGGCGCGGGAGGTTTCCATCGGTCCGGAGGCGGAAAGGGGCGGCGATCTCGGTTTTTTCGAACGGGGGGTGATGCCCGAGGCGATCGACCGGGTGGTTTTTTCTCTGCCGGTCGGGAAGGTGAGCGGCGTGGTCCAGAGTCCTTACGGTTTCCATATCTTCAAGGTCCTGGACAGGCAAGAGAGCCGGCGGCCGGAAGTTTGCGGAGGCGAAAGAGAAGGTGATCGCCGATCTGCGAAAACTCAAAGGAGGCAGAGGCCTATGAACGCTGGATCGAGGGCTTGAAAGCGAAGGCCGTCATCCGGATCAACCGGCCCCTTCCGGAGGGTCCTGCTGCCGGAGCAGAGCGGAGAGGAAGGCGGAGAAACCCGATGGCGGGATCAGGGAAACATTAACATTTTAGGAGCTCGTAATGAAAGATTGAAGGCGAGTTCTGGCGGGAGCGGCGGTGCTCTTCCTGTGCGTGTCGGCGCAGGCCGCGGTGGCGGACCGGATTGTGGCCGTCGTCAACGATGAGGTGATCACCCTGTCCGAATTGAACAGCGCCTTTGAACCCTATCAGGCGAAACTTGAGGCGTCCTACAAGGGTGCGGATCGGGAGAAGGCACTGACGGAAACCAGAACGACCCTTCTGAACCGGATGATCGACAATCTGCTCATGGAGCAGCAGTCCCGGAAGGCCGGGATCGTCATCCGGGACGAGGAGGTGACGGACGCGATCAAGGATCTGCTCGAGACGGAGGAAAATCTCCCAGGATGATTTCGGAAGGCGCTGGAGCGGGAAGGAACCACCCTGGAGGCCTATAGAAAAGGGATCCGGGATCAGCTCATGCGGATAAGGCTTATCCAGCGGGAGATCAAATCCAAGGTGGCGGTCAGCGATGAGGAGATCGGGGAGTATTACCGCAAGCACCGCGAGGATTATGAGGGAAAGGAGTCCGTCCGGATCAAGCAGATCCTCCTCTCTCTGCCGAAAGAGGTCGATCCGGCCGCGAAGGAGAAACTCCGGGCGGATGCCGAGGCGATCCACAAGCGGCTGCTGAACGGCGAGCCCTTTGATCTGCTCTCCGCGAAATATTCCCAGGGACCGGCCGCGGCCGCCGGCGGCGATATCGGCTACATCGAGAAGGGGATGATCCTCCCCGAAGTGGAGGAGGTCGCCTTCAGCCTGCCGCTGAATCAGATCAGCGGCGTCATCGAATCGCCCGTCGGTTTTCACATCATCCAGGTCATCGACCGCCGGGGGGCGGGACTCAAGGCCATCGAATCCGTCCGGGAGGAGATCCGGGAGAAGATCGATCAGGAGAAGATGGAAAAGAAGTTCGGGGAGTGGCTGGATGACCTCCGGAAGAAGTCGCATATCGAGATCAAATTATAATGAACACCATCAGAATCAAGGGCGCCGCACAGCACAACCTCAAGAACATCAATCGTCGACATCCCGCGGGACAAGCTCGTCGTCATCACCGGCGTCAGCGGTTCCGGGAAATCGTCGCTCGCCTTCGACACGATCTACGCCGAGGGGCAGCGGCGCTATGTGGAGTCGCTTTCCACCTACGCCCGGCAGTTCATCGGGCAGATGGACAAGCCCGACGTGGAGTCCATCGAGGGGCTCTCCCCGGCCATCGCCATCGAGCAGCGGACGGCCGCCCACAATCCCCGCTCCACCGTGGGGACGGTGACGGAGATCTACGACTATCTCCGGCTCCTCTTCGCCCGGATCGGCGTTCCCCACTGCCACAAGTGCGGGAAGGAGATCAAGTCCCAGACGATCGACATGATGCTGGAGACGATCCTCGCCTATCCGCCGAATGCGCGTCTGACGATCCTGGCCCCGCTCGCCCGGGGAAAGAAGGGGGAATTCCAGAAGGAACTGAAGAAACTCCTGAAGGAGGGCTACGTCCGCGTCCGCGTGGACGGCGAGGTCCGGGAGCTTGCCGAGGAGATCACCCTCGACAAGAACAAGCGCCACGACATCGACGTGGTCATCGACCGCCTCGTCGTCAAGGAGGGGATCCGGAAGCGCCTGCGCGATTCCCTGGAGACGGCCGCCGGGCTTTCCGACGGCCTCGTCCGCGTCGCCCTGGCCGGCGGGGAGGAGATCCTCTTCAGCGAGCGGTATGCCTGCCCGGACTGCGGCGTCAGCATCACGGAACTCGCCCCCCGGATGTTCTCCTTCAACAGCCCCTACGGGGCCTGCCCGGACTGCGGGGGGCTGGGCACCCGGATGTACTTCGACGAGGAGCTCGTCGTCCCCGACGGGGGGCTCTCCGTCCGGGAGGGGGCGATCATGCCCTGGTCGGGCCGCCACTCGCTCCATTACTTCCAGACGATCGACGCCCTGGCCGACCATTACGGATTCGACATCAACACCCCGTTTCAGAAGCTCCCGGAGACGATCCGGAATGTCCTCCTCCACGGTTCGGGGGAGGAGAAGATCCGCTTCTACGCCGACCGGGGCGGCCGGCGGTTTTTCCATACCCGGCCCTTCGAGGGGGTTCTCAACCAGCTCGACCGGCGCTACAAGGAGACGACCTCTCTCCATGTCCGGATGGACCTGTCGCGGTACATCAACCTCCGGGAGTGTCCGACCTGTCTGGGCGCCCGTCTGAAGAAGGAGAGCCTCTCCGTGACCGTCGGCGGGAAGAACATCTTCGAGGTCTGCCGACTGCCGATCCGGGAGTGCCTCGCCTTTCTCACGGCGATCCCCCTCACCCCGCAGGAGGTCCAGGTGACGGAACGGGTGATGAAGGAGATCCGCCAGCGGCTCCGCTTCCTCCTCGACGTCGGCATGGACTACCTGAGCCTGGAGCGGTCGTCGGGAAGCCTCTCCGGCGGGGAGGGGCAGCGGATCCGGCTGGCCACCCAGATCGGCTCGGGGCTGGTCGGCGTCCTCTACGTCCTCGACGAGCCGACCGTCGGCCTCCACCAGCGGGACAACGTCCGCCTCATCGCCACCCTGAAGCGCCTCCGCGACATGGGAAACACGGTCCTCGTCGTGGAGCACGACCAGGACATGATGATGGAATCCGACCAGATCATCGACATCGGACCGGGGGCCGGGGTGGACGGGGGCGAGGTCGTCTTCCAGGGGACGCCGGAGGAGATCTGCCGGAGCGAGGTTTCGCTGACGGGGGCCTATCTCTCGGGCCGAAAGTCCATCGCCCTGCCGGAGAAGCGGCGGCCCCTGACGGGACGGTTCATCGTTCTGGAGGGGGCGCACGAGCACAACCTCAAGGATGTGGACATCCGGATCCCCGTCGGGGTCTTCACCGCGGTGACCGGGGTCTCCGGTTCGGGGAAGAGCACGATGGTCATCGAGACCCTCTACAAGGCGCTCGCCCGGCGGCTCAACCAGGAGAAGACGGGAGGCGGGAAGATCCGCCGCATCGCCGATCTGGGCGGCATCGAGCGGATCATCCTGATGAACCAGCAGCCCATCGGGCGGACCCCCCGCTCCAACCCGGTCACCTACACCGGGATCTTCTCCCCCATCCGGGATCTCTTCACCGGGCTCCCCGAGTCGCGGCTCAGGGGCTACAAACCCGGCCGGTTCAGCTTCAACGTGAAGGGGGGGCGCTGCGAGGCCTGCGAGGGGAACGGCCTGATCAAGATCGAGATGCACTTCCTCCCGGACGTCTACGTGACCTGCGATGTCTGCCACGGCCACCGGTTCAACCTGGACACCCTCGAGGTCCGCTACAAGGACAAGAATATCGCCGAGGTCCTCGATATGACCGTCCAGCAGGCCCTCGGCTTCTTCGAGAACATCCCGGCCATCCGCGGGAAGCTCCAGCTTCTGTACGACGTCGGTCTGGGCTACATCCGCCTCGGCCAGTCGGCGACGACCCTCTCCGGCGGCGAGGCGCAGCGGATCAAGCTCTCCCGCGAGCTGGGAAAGCGGATGAACAGCAACACCCTCTACATCCTCGATGAGCCGACGATCGGCCTCCACTTCGCCGACATCCAGAAGCTCCTCGACGTCCTGATGCGCCTTGTGGACATGGGGAACACCATCGTCGTCATCGAGCACAACCTCGACGTGATCAAATGCGCCGACTACCTCATCGACCTCGGGCCGGAAGGGGGACCGGGCGGCGGCCGGATCGTCGCCTCGGGAACGCCGGAGGAGGTCGCCCGTGTCGAAAGCTCCTATACCGGCCAGTTCCTCCGGAAGGCGGGTATCAGGCCTTAAATCCCACAACAGAAACCTGTCGGGCTTTGTGGAGAGCATATGTCAGGACCGGAAGCCAATTATCGGATCCAAACCTCCCCGCGGGGGCGGAATGTCTGCCTGAAATTGTCCCTGCGCGATGGCCTGACGGTGGTGGTTCCCCGGGGGTTCGACCTCCGTCGGATCCCCGCCATCCTGGAGAGGAAGAGACGCTGGATCGAAACCCATCTCCAGCGATTCGTCGGGATTTCCGAAGCCGTATCACCTGTTCCAGTCGTCACGCTCCCGGAGGCCATCGCGCTTCCCGCACTGGGTGAGTCATGGCTGCATCGAGTATCTGCCGACGAAAACGCGGCGGATCGGGATCATGATGGAGAAACCGGGGCGGCTGACCGTGTACGGAGCCGTTGCCGATCCTGACGCCTGCCGCGCGGTTCTGATACAATGGCTGAAGCGCCGGACACGGGAAGAGCTTGTCCCCTGGCTGTCCCGTCTTGCGGGAGAGAACGGTTTTCGGTTTAGCGAGGTCCTCGTCCGGGGTCAGAAAACACGCTGGGCAAGCTGTTCGTCAAAAGGAACGATCAGCCTCAGTTACAAGCTGTTGTTCCTGGAGCGCGATTCCGTCCGCTGCGTCCTGCTGCACGAATTGTGTCATACGGTCTTGATGAACCATTCCCACCGGTTCTGGACGCTGCTTTGCGGCCTGGAACCGAACTGCAAGGCCATCCGCAAGCGGATGCGCGACGGCTGGAAACAGGTTCCTGCCTGGGTGGAGGGCTGAGGGAATACGTCCGGTAAGGGGCCGTGCATAGAAGAAGGAGGGAATCAGATGCTCAGCAAGCAAGAGATTGTCGAAAAGGCGTACGAATGCGGCTTCGAGGATGCGGGCTTCACCACGGCGGAGCCCTTCGCGTCCCAGCGGTCGCTCCTCGATGAGCGGCGGGAGGAGTACGGGTGGGCGATCCGGTCGGGTCTGGATCTGCTTGCCGGGACGGACCCGCAGACGATCCTTCCCGGGGCGAAATCGATCATCGTCGTCATAGAGCCCTATTTCCGCGAGGCCTTTCCCCCATCGCTGGAGCGCCACTTCGGCCGCTGCTACCTCGATGACGACCGGATGACCGGCAATCGGCTGGGAAAGAGGATCAAGGCCTTCCGCGCCTATCTCCGGGACAACGGGATCGATTCCAAGGTCCCCTTCCATCTGCCCCACCGTCTGGCGGCGGCGCGGGCCGGCCTCGGGACGTTCGGCAAGAACTGTCTCTTCTATTCCCGGAAGGTGGCCGCCGGCGGGTCGTGGGTCACCCCCATCGCCCTGGTCGTCGATCGGTCTTTCGCGCCGGACGAGCCTACCCTCGAGGTCGGCTGCCCCGACTGGTGCCGGAACGCCTGCATCGCCGCCTGCCCCACGGGGGCGCTCATGGGGCCCCGTCATCTCGATCCGCGCCGCTGCATCTCCTATCTCACCTATTTCGGCAGCGAACTGACCCCGACGGAATTGCGGGAACCGATGGGGCTCTGCGTCTACGGGTGCGACCGCTGTCAGAACGTCTGCCCCCGGAACTCGCCCTGGCTCGCCCGGACGTTGCCGATGAACCAAAAGGCGGCGGGGATGGTCGAGGACTTCCGCCTGGAGAAGCTCCTCCACATGGACAAGGCCTTTTTTACTGAAAAGATCTGGCCGCACATGTTCTACATGTCCGATGCCGATCTGTGGCGATGGAAGGTGAACGCGGCCCGGGCGATGGGAAACACACGGGATGAGGCGTACGTTCCGACCTGGTGAGCGCCTTTGGCGAGAGCGGGGATGAAAGGGTGGCGGCGATGATCGCCTGGGCCCTCGGCCGGATCGGCGGTCCTGCGGCGCGGCAGGCCCTGGAGGCCTTCCTCCCCGGCAGCCGTTCGCCGGTCCGGGAGGAGATCCAGGCGGCCCTGGGGCGTGGGCAGGCCGCCCTGATGTAAGCGGGAATGAATCCAGGCGGCGACTGTTCAGGCTTTGAAATACCTGATCAGCGCCTCCAGATACCGCGACTTCATCTGCCGGCTCGCCATCGCCTGCTTGAGGGGCGGGAGTTTCAGGATGACGCCGAGGATTGCCGCCATCGCCCGGTGGCTCAGAAGGGCATGGGTGTCGAAGATCAGGTTCTGGAGCTTGCCCCGTTCGATGGCCATGACCACCGCCCGGTGGGCGGAGTTGAGCGGCGTGATCACCCTCTCCGGCCGCGATTCCAGGCGGATCGCTCCGGCCGTGCAGGCCCGGACGCAGAGGCCGCAGCCGAGGCAGATCTCCGCGTCGAGTTTCGCCTTTTCCTGCTTCGGCCGGTGGGGATCGTTTGCCGAAACGAGTCCCATCGCCTCGACGGGGCAAATCTGAACGCACTTTCCGCAGCCGGTGCATTGCTCTTCCCTTATGGACGGGAGGAACTGGGTCGTGTGGACGGGGTGGAGAATCGCGAAACGACGGGCGGCGATCAGCGCCTCACAGCAGCAGCCGCAGCAGTTGCAGATGAAATTGACCTTTTCCCGGACGTTTTCCCCGAACTGGACGAGTTGGTTCTCATAAGCCTGGGCCAGGAGGTCCAGCCCCTCGGCCGCGTCCACGGCGCGGGCGAAGCCGTGGCGGATCAGGGAGTCGGCGGAGTTGTTGAACGTCATGCAGATCTCCATCGGCGCGCCGCAGGCCCGTCCGACGTGTTCCATCTTGTGGCGGCAGTAGCAGATGCCGACCGCCCGGTGGGAGGCGGTGCGGATCACCTCGCTCGCCCGCTCGTAGTCGAGGACGTGAAGGGAGTTCTCGGCGGTGAGACTCGGTTCATGGACGAAGACCCGTCCGAGCTGTGTCTCCCCTTGGGTGAAGAGGGCCTTGATGAACGCCTCCTCGACGTTCAGATACTGATAATAGAGTTCGCTTAAGGCCTTCTGATCGATGTCGCCCCGGATGCGCATGAGGGAGAACTCGAAGAAGCCGGCCATCGGAGGCGGGAGGACATAGGTCTGCTTTCCGTCTTCTTCCGTATCGAGAAGAATCGCCTTATCGGCCAGGCCGTCCAGGATCTTCCGTGCCTCCGCCGTCGGTATCTTCCATATGCCGGCGGCCTTCTCGGCGGTGAAGGGTCTGATCGGCAAAAGGGCGACAAGTGTTGCCTCTCTCTCAGAGAAGAGGATCCGGAGGATCTTCTCGAGCAGCTCCGATGGCGGCGCCCCCTGAGGGAAGCGGTTCAGGCGTTCCGTGAGCGAAGCGTACGCCGATTTTAGGGTGTGATGCGCCATGATGATCCTCTTCCGCCGGCAAATGCCATTCCTATCAAACGAAGATCCGGAGGATTCGGCCTTCCTGATGCCGGTCCGTTCCTCGTTCCGGCAGGCAAGGCGTTCAGTCCGGGTTCACGGTGGCGTGCCGGTGAACTCAGTCTGCACAGAGTGAAGACCGGCATGACAAACCGGATGATGTCTTTCGGCTCAGGCCTTTTCGATACGGATCGTCCGGGTGCCGAGGGCCTGTCCTCAGGAGGGTCGCATCACCGGTGATCCGGCCGATGAGGCAGACGGCGCTTGCCGGGACGGGATCGGCGCCCGAGCTCATCGGCGTGGGGCCGAAGAAAATCGCCATCGCGTTCCCCGGAGGCCAGAAGCCGATGTCGCCGACCTTGACCTTTTTCGTTGCCGTCTCGTCGAGGCCCGATCGGACAGGGATCTCGAAGTAGAACTCGTCTCCCCATTCGTTGGGGGTGGTTTCGATAGGAAGTTTGGCCGCGACGGCTTTGGCCAGGGCCGTGTCGTCCAGCTCCGCGGTCAGGCTGACGGAGCCGGCTGTGATCTTTATGGGTGTGGGCATCAGGTCACCTCTCGCTTGAATTGTGCCGATCACGCCTGTTCCGGCGGATCAACGATGCCGGTTCGGCGTTCCGATGCCCTCAACGATCGGCTTTACACCGCTCTGAGCCGCAAAGTATAGCCGTTTTCCCTATTTCCCCTTGTAGAGGGAGTTCTTGACGATGTAGTGGCGGACGGCGTCGGGGACGAGGTAGTTGATCGCTTTCCCCTCCCTGGCCCGTCTTGCGGATGTTGCTCGAGGCGATGTCGAGAAAGGTGACCTCGCGGAAATAGAGCATGTGCCCCGTCGGTCCGCGGAACCCCTTCACGCCCTCATCATAGATGAACCGGGAGGCGAATTCCGGGGTGAGGATCGTCTCCAGCCCCTGGTTCACATAGCCGGGCCGGGTCATGACGGCGAAGTTGCATAAAAGGAGGAGCCGTTCCCAGTCCTTCCAGGTCCGGATCGCGTGGAAGGCGTCCTGCCCGAGGATGAAGTAGAGTTCGAGGTTTTCCAGCCGGTACTTGTCCAGGATGTACTCCACCGTCTCCACGGAGTAGGAGATGCCCGTCGCGCCGGTTTTCCACGTCGGAGAAGGAAAAGGCCGGATTCCCCTCGATGGCGAGGCGGATCATCTGCTCGCGGTGGTAGAAGGGGGTGATCGGCGCCGTTGAGTTTGTGCGGCGGCCGCGACGCCGGAACGAAGATGATCCGGTTGAGATCGAAGATCTCCAGCATCTCCGTCGCGCACCGCAGATGGCCGATGTGGATCGGATCAAAGTCCCCCCGAATAATCCCCACAGTTCCATCCCCGAGTCGATTCGAAGCGTCATGTTCTCACCTGTCCGTTTCCGTAGATGATGAATTTTGTGGTGGTCAGTTCTTCCAGCCCCATCGGCCCGAAGGCGTGGAGCTTGGTCGTGCTGATGCCGATCTCCGCCCCCAGCCCCAGTTCGAAGCCGTCGCTGAAGCGGGTGGAGGCGTTGACGAGGACCGTCGAGGAATTGACCTCGCGGAGAAAGCGCTGCGCCCGTTCGTAGCTTTCGGTGACGATCGCCTCGGTGTGGAGGGAGCCGTACTTTTCGATGTGGGCGATCGCCTCGTCGAGATCGCGGACCACGCGGACCGAGAGGATCAGGTCGAGGTATTCCCGATACCAGTCCTCTTCGGTCGCCGCCTCCGCATCCGGCAGGATCGCCCTGCGTTCGCTCGCAGCCCCTGAGCGCCACGCCGGCCTCCCGGAGCGGCCCGGCCACCGCCGGCAGGAACGTGGGCGCGATCGCCTCATGGACGAGGAGCGTCTCCATCGCGTTGCAGACCCCGGGCCGCTGCGTTTTTGCATTCATGCAGATCCGGACGGCCATGTCGAGATCGGCCCCTTCGTCGACGAAGACATGGCAGACCCCCTTGTAGTGCTTGATCACGGGGATCCTGGAATCCCGGACCACGGCGCGGATCAGCTCCTCCCCGCCGCGGGGGATGATCACGTCGATGAACTCCTCCAGCTGGAGCAGCTCGTAGACCGCCTCCCGGTCGGTCATGGGGACGATCTGAATCGCCGTCTCGGGGAGCGAAAGATCCCGGAGGACCTCCTGGAGGATTCGGCCGATGGCGAGGTTGGAGTGGATCGCCTCCGAGCCGCCGCGCAGGATGACGGCGTTGCCCGACTTGAGGCAGAGGGCGGCCGCGTCGGCGGTGACGTTCGGGCGGGATTCGTAGATGATGCCGATCACCCCGAGGGGGATCCGCATCCGGCCGACGATCAGGCCGTTCGGCCGCCGCCACATGGACGTGACCTTTCCCACCGGATCGGGCAGGGCGGCCACCTCGGCGAGCCCCCGGGCGATTCCCTCGATGGTCTTCTCCGTGAGCGTCAGGCGGTCGATCATCGCCCCGGAGAGGCCGAGGTCGCGGGCGCCGGCGAGGTCCTTGGCGTTTTCCCGGATGAGGAGATTCCCGGTCTGGACAGGAGGGCGTCCGCCATCGCGATGAGCGCCCGGTTCTTGACATCCGTGGAGGTCCTGGCGAGGACGGCGGAGGCCCGTCTGGCCTGCCGGCCCATCTCCGCCATCTGTGATCCGATATCCGTCATGCCGCCCATCCTTTATTTGTCCTCGGGGGCAGACGTCATGATTGAACCTGCCCGCAAAGATCCATCTTCGACGTTGACAAATCCGGCGATATTCGTATAAGAACCGCCCATCTCCCTCTAAGGCGGACGCCGACAATCTACAGGACCCGTCGGGCCGTGTCAAGGCCATTTGCGCGGCCGGTGGCGGGATGACGGATCCCGCAGAGCGGCATCATCGGTGCACGACGGGCTTTTGTCTTCAAGGAACGTATGCATGGAACAACATCCGTGTCAGGGCAGGCCGGCGGGCCTATGAGCTGATCCGCGCCGGCGGCTTCAGCCTGGACCGTATCGGGACCTATTTCGGCCCGGCGGGAGGTCCCCGCTGGCTCGTCGCCAGCGGCTTCGATCTGACCCTTCTGCAGGAAGGCCTGCTGGGGAGGACGCAGCCGGTCTGGCTGGTCGGCGCCTCGGCCGGGGCCTGGCGCTTTGCGGCCTGGCTGCAGCCGGAGGCGGTCAAGAGCTACCGCGCCCTTCTGGAAGCCTACATCTCGGCGACCTACGGGAGGAAGGACACCCCGGAACGATCCTCCAGTCCCTGACCGCGATCATCGACAGCTATATCGAGGATGACGCCCTTCCCTTTGCCCTGGCCAACAAACCGTATCGCCTGGCGATCCTGACCTGCCGGATGAAGCATCTGACGGCCTCCGAACGGCCTTGGGTGCAGAAGGCGGGATTCATCCTCAGCTTCCTGGCCAATGCCCTTCACCCCTCGCTGATCCACCGCTTTGCCGAGCGGGTCGTTTTCTACTACGGATCCAGACCTCCCGATTTCTGCCTGCGAAAAGAGTTCCGCGGCCGCTTCATCCCGCTTTCCGAGATCAATTTCAAGTCCGCCGTGATCGCCTCCGGCGCGATCCCGATCGCGGTCGCCGGCGTCCGGGACATCTTCGGCGCTCCCGACGGGATCTACCGCGACGGAGGGCTTATCGACTACCACATCAACCAGGATTACACGACGCGAAACGATGGGCTGACCCTTTTCTTCCATCATCAGGAGCGGATCATCCCCGGCTGGATGGACAAACGGCTCAAGAGACGGCGGCCGCCGGAGAAGTTTCTCGACTCGGTCGTCATGGTCTATCCGTCGGAGACGTTCATCGCCGGGCTTCCCGACGGCAGGATCCCGGATCGCGGCGATTTCGAGACCTTCATCGACGACCCGGCCGTCCGGATCGCGAACTGGCGGCGGACGGTGGAGCTGTCGGCCCCGCTCGGCGAGGAGTTCCTGGAGATGATCGCCAGCGGCCGCCTCAAGGATGTCGTCGAGAAACTGTGACGTCTTCACCCTGATTGCCGTCGGTTGACACTCCTCCTTCTTCTGTTGTAGATAGGCTTCGGAGGGGATCATCTATGACAGATGCGGCGCGGCGGGTCGGATACTCTGAAACGCATTCTGAAGCGGTGCGTCCTCTGCCCGCAGATGTGCCGGGTGGACCGGACAGCCGGCGAAAAGGGGTTCTGCCGCCTCGCCGCGGAGATGGTCATGAACTCGGCGCTTCCCCACCACGGCGAGGAGCCGCCCCTCTCGGGAAGCCGCGGCGCGGGGACGATCTTCTTTTCCTCCTGCAATCTGAAGTGCATCTACTGCCAGAATTACCAGATCAGCCACTCCCCCGCGGGACGGCCGGTTTCCGAGGAGGCCCTCGCCGGGATCATGCTGGAGCTTGAGGCCCTGGGATGCCACAACATCGAGCCGGTGACGCCGACCCCCCAGCTGCCGGGGATCATGGCGGCGCTTCTCATCGCCCGCGAAAGGGGGCTCCGCCTCCCCTTCGTCTTCAACTGCGGCGGGTATGAACGGGAGAAGATCGTCCGCCTCCTCGACGGGATGGTCGACATCTATCTCCCCGATTTCAAATACGGCCTCGATGAGGCGGGACGGCGCTTCTCCGGGGCGCCGGACTATCCCCGCCATGCCCTGGCCTCCCTCAGGGAGATGGTCCGCCAGGTCGGCGACACCCTCGAGATCGAGGACGGGGTCGCCAAACGGGGGATCCTCGTCCGCCACCTCGTCTTGCCGGGGCAGACGGACAACAGCCTGGCGGTCCTCAAGGCGATCCGGGAGAACATCTCCCCGTTCGTTCCGCTGAGCCTGATGGCCCAGTACACGCCGATCCCGGCCGTGACGAACCATCCGCTCCTCGGCCGGCGGCTCACCCGCGGGGAGTATGAGCGGGTGGTCAAGGCCGCCCTCGATCTGGGATTTGAGGAGCTCTACACCCAGGAGGTCGACGACCGGGCGCTCACCCCGGACTTTCGGCGGGAAAGCCCCTTTGCCTGGGAGGAAAAGGGAGGGAAGGACGATGTCTGACTTTTCCGGCATGGGCCGGATCCTGATCGTGATCGGTCTATCATCGCCGGGATCGGCCTCGTCATGGTCTTTGCGGGGAAAATTCCCTGGCTGGGCAGACTCCCCGGCGATTTCTTCTTCCGGGGGAAGAACTTCTCCTTCTACTTTCCCTTGACGACGAGCATCCTGATCAGCGTGATCCTCACCCTGATCCTCTGGTTCATCAACCGGCGGTAGACCGGCGGATCGTGCTTAATCCACGGACCGATATGGTTGTGAAACTCCACCGGTAAAGAATGGCGGCTTCGTAAAAAGTCCATTTTCCCCTCCCCTCGCGGGAGGGGATGAAGGGGAGGGGGAGGGAATTTTAGACTTTTTACGAAGTCGTCGAGAAAGGACGAGCAGCATGGTAAAAAAAAAGGAAGGGATTGCAAAACAGTCCTGGAAGCCGGGGAATGTGCTGTCGCCGGTTCCGGCGGTCCTGGTCAGTTGCGGCGGGTCGGGGGGATGGAAGCCGAACCTGATCACCATCGCCTGGACCGGAAATGTGTGCAGCGATCCGCCCATGCTGTCGATCTCCGTCCGTCCGGAGCGGTATTCCTACGAAATCATCAAGACCACGGGGGAGTTTGTGGTGAATGTCCCCTCCCTCAGGCAGGCGAAGGCGGTGGACTGGTGCGGAGTGGTTTCCGGCCGCAGCGAGGACAAGTTTGCCGTTACAGGGTTGACGCCCGTCGCCGGCCCTGAAGGTGGACTGCCCGATCGTCGCCGAATGTCCCCTCAACATCGAATGCCGGGTGCGGGAATCCCTGTAGCTGGGCTCGCATACGCTCTTTGTGGCGGAGGTGGTCGCCGTGCAGGTGTCTTCGGCGCTGATAGACGCCAAAGGGCGGCTCCGCCTGGAGAAGAGCGGATTGCTGGCGTTCGCTCACGGCCAGTATTTCGCGCTGGGACGCTGCATCGGCCGCTTCGGTTTTTCCGTCCGGAAGCGCAAAAGCCCACCCCGCCGCTGACCCCTTACCCCCAGTACACCAGGCCCGTCTCCTGCTTGGCGGCGAGGTGCGGGTGGTGGGGCAGGGCGCGGATGCCGTAGGCATAGGCGCCGTTCTGCCGGACCGTGTAGGAGACCAGGTAAGTGAGGATCCCGTCCGCAGCCCGGGCGGAGATCTTCAGAGGCACGCACTCCGGCGGATCGGCGAAGCCGGTTCCGTCCTTCTTTCCGATGATCAGCTCCACAAGAACCTCCTCCGGTTCCAGCTTTCCCGGATCGATCCGGACGGTGACATCCAGCGGCCGCTCGACGAGGATCGTGTCGCCGCGGATCCCCTCGATGCTGACGTCCAGGAGGCGCAGGGAGGAGAAGCGCATGGGAATCTTCCGCTTCCAGTCGGCCAGTTCCCGGGCCATCCGGTAGGAATCCTGCGTAGAGTTCGTGCTCCCGCCGCGCCGTCGGGAGGTAGAGGTCGCGGTAGTATTCGATGAGCATCCTCTCCGTGTTGAAACGGGGGACGAGGGTCTGCATCGACCGCTTGATCATGGCGATCCACTTCTCGGGGAGGCCGGACATCTCGCGATCGTAGAAGAGAGGGATCACGCTGTTTTCCAGGAGCGCATAGAGGGACTGGCCGTCCTCCTCGTCGGCGTTGCCCGTCTCTTCGGCGTATCCCTTGACGACGGGGCCGATCGTCCAGCCGTTCGTGCCGTCATACCCCTCGACCCACCACCCGTCGGAGATGCTGAGGTTGAGGACGCCGTTGGCGACCACCTTTTCGCCGCTGGTGCCGCTCGCCTCCAGCGGGCGGCGGGGGTTGTTCAGCCAGACGTCGACCCCCTGGACGAGGTGGCGGGCGATCCGGATGTCGTATCCCTCGACGAAGAAGATCTTGCCCCGGAACCGCTCATCCTTGCAGACGCTCGATCACCTTTTTGATCAGATCCTTCCCCATCTCGTCGTTCGGGTGGGCCTTGCCGGCAAAGACGATGTGGACGGGCCGGGTGGGGTGGTTGAGGATCCGGTCCAGGCGGTCGAGGTCGGAGAGGATCATGTCGGCCCGCTTGTAGGGGGCGAAGCGCCGGGCGAAACCGATCATCAGGGCCGCCGGGTTGATCTTCGCGAAGAGCTCCTCCTGCCAGGTCTTCGAGTAGCCGTACTTCATCCAGTTCCGGGAGAGGTCGTCCCGGAGGAAGTCGATCATCTTCTGCCGGAGTTCGTATCGCGTCCGCCACAGGACGGTGTCGGGGATGTCCTGGACGCGCGCCCACCGTTCGGGATCGGTGATGTGGCGGTCCCAGTCCATGCCGAGATAGGTGTCCAGGAGCTCCTTCATCCGGGGGGCGATGTAGGAGAGCACATGGGCGCCGTTCGTGACGTGGCCGATGGGGATGTCCGATTCGTCGAATCCCTTCCAGACGTCCCGCCACATCCGCCGGGAGACCTGGCCGTGGAGGCGGCTCACGGCGTTGCTCTGGTGGGCCATCTTGAGGGCCAGGATCGTCATGAAGAAGGGCTTCCCTTCGCCGCTCTCCTTGCGACCCAGCTCCCAGAACTGGGACCAGGAGATCCCCGTCCATTTCACGAAATTCGCGAAGTAGTGTTCGATCAGCTCCTTGCTGAACCGTTCGTTTCCCGCCTCCACCGGCGTGTGGGTCGTAAAGACGGTGCTCCCGCGGACGATCTCGCTCGCCTCGTCGAAGGAGAGCCCCTCTTCCGTCATCAGCGAGCCGATCCGCTCGAACAGGAGGAAGGCCGAGTGCCCCTCGTTGATGTGGTAGACGCGGGGGCGGATTCCCAGCTTTTTGAGGACCCGGATCCCCCCCATCCCGAGGAGGATCTCCTGCTCGATCCTCGTCCGCGGTTCGGCGCAGTAGAGTCGTTCCGTGATCTTCCGGTCCTGGGGGGTGTTCCGCGGGACGTCGGTGTCCAGGAGGTAAAGCGAGACGCGTCCCACCTGGACCTCCCAGATGTTGGCGAAGAGCGTCCGCCCGGGCAGTTCCAGGGAGATCTGCACGGCGTCCCCCCGGTCGTCCTGGACGATCTGCAGCGGCATGCTGGAGAAATCGTTCTCCGGGTACTCCTCCGTCTGGGCGCCGTTTTTGTCGATGACCTGCTTGAAAAATCCGTTCTTGTAGAGAAGACCGATGCCGACGAGGGGGATGTTCAGGTCGCTCGCCGTCTTCAGGTGGTCCCCGGAGAGGGTGCCGAGGCCGCCGGAGTAGATGGGCAGGCACTCGTGGAGACCGTATTCGGTCGAGAAGTAGGCGACCGGTTGACGACCATTTCAGGCCGTTGGGCGGTCCGATCTGCGGGGAGGGGGTCCTGTCGTCCATGTAGTCGTCGAACTGCTGGAAGATCTGGTTGTAGAGGCTCATGTAGCTGGCATTTTCCGAGGCCTCCAGGAGCCGCTCGGCGGAGACGGTCTCCAGCATCCGGACGGGATTGTTGCCCATCCCCTCCCAGAGTTTGGGATCGAGGGCGGAGAAGAGTTCGCGGGCGCGGGGATTCCAGGCCCACCAGAGGTTGTGGGCGAGTTCCCGGAGCCGGGAGATCTTCGCGGGGAGGTTGGCCACCGCCGTGAAGGTCCGGAAATGGGGCTGAGACGGAGACCGTTCCGGCGAAGGTATGTTTCAGTTCCGCCTTGAGGTCCTCCGCGGCGAGCTTCTCCGCGCGGGCACCTGCGAGGCCGCGAGGGCGCGGTCGTAGGCCTCCTCATAGTTCCGGAAGAAATCCTTCCAGTTCGCCCGGCCGGCGACGGCGCGGGCATTGGCCCGCATGCACTGCAGGTCATCCTCGTTCAGGGCGAGAAAATTCCGGAAGATGGCGTGGAGGTTGTCGGCGATCACCGCCTCGGGCTGTCCCAGGCGCTTGAGGAGGATGATCCCGTTGCAGTCGCCGCGCCGCCTGCTGCGCCCAGAGGCCGAAGCCGGCCTGATCGGTCGTGATCGTCGGCACGGCGTAGGCCGCGCTTTCCAGCGGGGTGTACCCCCAGGGTTCGTAGTAGGAGGGGAAGACCCCGAGGTCGCACCCGGCGAGGGCCTCGTAGTAGGGCATGTTGATAAAGCCGTCGTGACCGTTGAGATAGGCCGGGACGAAGATGACCTGGACCCGGTTCTGGGGGAAATTCTTGAGACCGAGGCGTTCGCAGGCCTGGAGGATGGGATCGGAGGCCTCGTTCTGCAGCCGGTGGGTGGCGATGGGCGGATTCGCCGGGTCGGGCTTGGCGTCGCTCTTGAGACAGGGGATCAGGTCGGTGTAGCCGCTCAGGACGAAGAGAAAGGCGAGGACGGTCTGGTCCGGCCCCAGTCTCCGCGTTCAGGCGGGCGAGGGCTTCGAGGAAGAGGTCGATCCCCTTGTTGTGGAATTCACCGCGCCCCGAGATGACCATGATCCGGGTGTCGGCGGGCAGATCCCGGCGGAGGAAACGGCCGGCGGCGGCGAGGAGCTCATTCCGGGACTTGAGGGCGGGCGCGCGGTCCGCCGCGAGGTCGGGGATGTTCTCCATGTCGAGGCCGTTCGGGGTGATCAGGTCCGGCGCCCGGCCGAGGAAGTTCTTCGCCTCCCGGGCGGTGATCTCGCTCACCGTCGTGAAGCAGTCCGCCTCGCGGGCCGACGCCGTCTCCATCGAGCATTTGGCCGTGATGTTGTGGGCGCTCGCCTCCCGCTGCGGCGAGATGTGGTCCATCGCCGTGTAGATGTCCATTCCGGAGGCGGCCAGGGTCCTCCCGAGCATCGTCGCATGGGTCGTGAAGACGGTGCCGATCTCCGGGACCCGCTTCTTCAGGCCCAGGAGCCCCGCTCCCGTCATCCACTCGTGGAACTGGGCGACGGCCCTCATCCCCCGGGGCTTCACGCAGAGGTTGTAGATCGTCTCGATCACCTCGCTTGCCGCATAGCTGAACATGACCGGCTCCACGTAGTCCCACCCCCCGGCGATGGAGTCGACGCCGTAATCCTCCCAGATCCGGAAGAGGAGCTGGTCCTTGTCGTATTTCTTGCCGAAGCCGACGAGGATCGCCTTGGGTTCGCCGGGGACCTTCCAGCGGCCGAAGCGGCAGGGGATCTCCTTGATGGCCACCCCTTCGCGGATCCGGTTCCAGCACTCCTCGTCCGTTTCCTCGAACTCGGGGTTGGTCTTGAGGTCCGGGCCGAGGAGGAAGTAATTCTCCCCATAGATCCTCGTCGCCTCGGGGAGCTTGCTCGTGATGACCGTGTAGATCCCCCCGACCTTGTTGCAGACCTCCCAGCTCACCTCGAAGAGGTAGTGTTCGCGTGCTTCTGTCATGGCTGATTCTCCTTTTGTCTTTTTGATGGATTGCGACAGATCATCGAGAATGTTCATGTAATTGATGTAGGCCTCGTAGGGCGACTCATAGGGGTTGAAGTAGCGGTGGACATCCCCGTCGGAAAACCATTTCGTGCACATGTAGTAAAAATGATCGGACGTCTGGAGCATCCGCCAGGTCCGGAGAAGGCCCTCGTCCTTCCGCCGGCGGACGGCGGGCTTCCAGTGCGTAGAGCGTGCCGTGCGGCGTCCTGCTGCATGGCGTTTCCCAGCCAGGCCGTCGTGTCCCGCTCCTCGTCCGCCCAGGAGATGAAGGCGGGGCAATCGATCTCACCGGCCGGCTCATGGCCCTCGGCCGCCTCGGCGGGCGTCTCGAAAGCGAAAATCGGGGTGGCGGAGGATCTCCCCGGGAAGCGCCCGGAGGAAATCGAAGATCCCCGTTTCCGGCCACTGATGTTCGCCGAAGGTTTCGTAATCCATGAACAGGTTGATCACCGCCTCCTCCCGCCGGATCCGGTGGAGCCAGTGGGCGTATTTGGCCGCCGTGAGCGGGTATTCGGCCCAGTTCCGGTCGGAGAAGCGGAAGGCCACGTCGTCCGAGAGGCGGTAATTCCTGAGGAGGAGCTTCAGCTTCCTGCAGCCCGCCGGACGGTAGACCTGGTTGGGGCTCCGCCGGCCGAGGATCTTTTCGGTCCCCTCGGCAAGGATGACTCGGTAGCCCATCTTTTCCACCGCCGCGGCCAGGTCGTTGCTGTAGATCAGCTCCGTGTGGCGGAAGGTCCGGCCCTCCTGCCCGAAGAGGGTGCGGATCCGCTCCCGGTGGCGGAGAACCTGCGCCCGGAATTCCCGCGGCGAGAAGAGGAAGGCGAGGGAGTGGCTGTCGGTCTCGTTGAGGAACTCGACGCATCCCGTCGCGGCGAGCCGCTGGAAGCTCTCCAGGACGTCCGGCCGATGCCGTTCCAACTGGTCGAGGACCACGCCGGAGAGGGAAAAGGCGACCCGGAATTTCCCCTCGTATTCCTCGATCAGCTCGAGCAGAAGGGCGTTGGCGGGGAGATAGCACTTCTCGCGCGACCCGGTCCAGGATCCGGCGGTTCTCCGCCTCGTCCTCGTAGTCGTGGAGATGGCCCACGTCGAAGAAGGAGTATCTCCGGAGACGGCAGGGCTGATGGACCTGAAAATAGAGACAGACGCTCGGCATGTGTATCACTTTCCGACATTTTCGTTCCGCAGACACTTCAGACGGTTTCGCCGGACTGACAACCGCCTCCCGGTAGATCTCCGCGATTCGCTCCGCGGCGGTTTCCCAGCGGATCTTCCGGAGTTCCTCCCGCGCCTTTTCCGCCATCTCGCCGGCCAGGGCGGGGTATTTCAGGACGGCGATGATCTTGGCGGCGATCTCCCGGACGTCCCAGAAATCGACCTTCAGCGCGTGCTTGAGGATCTCGGCGACACCCGACTGGCGGGAGATGATCACCGGAACGTCATACAGCATCGCCTCGAGGGGGGAGATGCCGAACGGTTCGGAGACGCTCGGCATGACGTAGAGGTCGCTCAGGGAGAAGATCCGCTCGATCTCCTCCCCCTGGAGGAATCCCGTGAAATGAAAACGGTCCCCGATCCCCAGCTCGCCGACCCGTTCGATCATCTGCCCCATCATGTCGCCGGCGCCGGCCATGACGAAGGTCACGTCGGGAAGGACCTGGAGGACCCTGGGCCGCCGCCTCGACGAAGTAGTCCGGTCCCTTCTGGAAGGTGATCCGGCCGAGAAAGAGGACCATCTTCCGCTCTCCCCGTTCGTTCGGTGCGGTAGATCCGCTGCGCCTCCTCCGGGAGACGGCGTTGTAGACCACGGAGATCTTCTCCGGCGGTATTCCGTAGCGCTCCACGATCATCCTCTCCGTCCGGTGGCTGACGGCGATGATGCGGTCGGCCTGCTCAAGCCCTTCCCGTTCGATCTCAAGGATCTCCGCGTTGACGTTTTCGCCGCTCCGGTCGTATTCGAGGGAGTGGATATGCAGGACGAGGGGCTTCCCGCTGATCCGACGGGCGAGCAGGGCGGCGGGGACGGTCATCCAGTCGTGGGCGTGGATGACGTCGAAGGAGAATCGGCGTGCGACGGCGCCGGCGGCCCGGCCGTAGCGGATCACCTCGGCGATCAGATCGGGGCCGTAGACGGCGGCGGAATCCGGGAAACCTGCCTCCTTCGGAAAGATAGAGGTCCCGGTAACGGCCCGCGTTGAGATAGGGGGTGAGCAGGGCAGGGATGGGGCGGACCGTGAGACGCCGGAGGAGCTCTGCTTCTCCGTCTTCCGGATCGGCGCCGGAAAAAGGGATCCCGAAGGCGGAGACGAGATTCAAAAAGGGAGCCGAGACGTCTCTCCGGCCTGCGGCAGGACGAAGGTGATCCGATGGCCGAGACCGGCCAGGGCCTTCGTCATGCCGAAACAGGCCGTGCCCAGACCGCCGCTCATCCGGGGCGGGAATTCCCACCCGAACATGAGAATGCGCATGGTTGCAAGCTCCTTTGTCTTGCAGGGGCCATCGGCCATGATACAGGTGCATCGGGGTTAAAAAAGGTTCCTGTCCGTCCGTATCTACTTCAATGGCTAAAGTAGACATTTGCACAGTTGCGCCCAAAAGTAAACTCCCGCAATGGGAGTAACCCGTCAATAGACGGTATTATCGGAGGAGCAGAACAGGCGGATCAGTTCGGCGACGCTCCAGGCCTGGGCGATGCAGCCTCCCGGCCGGTGGGGGGGATCCCCGTCGAAGACCTCGGAGACGCTGCCGATCCCCGCCTCGCCGCAGGTGGTTCTGCAGAAAGATCCGGAGATGTCTGCCGGAGAGATTTCCTTTTCCTGCTCCCGGTCTTCGGCGACACGCAGGGCGGCTTCGCCGAAAGCGCCGAGCAGCCAGGGCCAGACGGTCCCCTGGTGGTATGCGGCGTCCCGCTCGGCGCCGCTTCCCCGGTAGCGGCCCCGGTAGGCCGGATCGGCGGGCGAGAGGGTCCGGAGCCCGCAGGGGGTGAGGAGCTGCTCCCGCACGGTCCGGACGACGGCGGCCTGCTCCGCGGGATCGAGCGGCGAGAAGGGGAGGGAGACGGCAAAGATCTGATTCGGCCGGACGGCGCGGTCGAGAATGCCGTCGCGAAAAACATCGCCCGAGGCAGCCTTGTCTCCGGGATCCAGAAGGTCTCCCGGAACGACCGGCGGATGGCGGGAAGTCTGTCGGCGAACGATCCTTCCCGATCGTCGAATCGCCGCGGCGAGGTCGGTCGCGAAACAGAGGGCGTTGTACCAGAGGGCGTTGATCTCGACGGCATAACCGTGACGGGGGGTGACCGGCCTTCCCCCCACGATGGCGTCCATCCAGGTGAGGGCCTTGCCCGTCCTCGCCGGCGTGGAGGAGGCCCCGGTCGTCGATGCCGATGCCGAACCGCGTTCCCGTCAGGAAACGATCGGATGATCCGTTTCATGACGGGCCAGAAACGGTTGCGGATCAGGTCGATATCGTCCGTGACCCGGAGGAGCTCCTGAACGGCCCGGAAATAGAGCAGCGAACTGTCGACGGTGTTGTAGGCCTCGGGAGCGCCGTCCGCGGAGAAGAAGTTGGGGAGGAGACCCTCCCGCTCGTGCCGGCCGATTTCGGTCAGGATCTCGATCCCTTCCCCGATGCGGCCGGTGCAGAAGGCGAGGCCGGGGAGGGAGATCAGGGTGTCCCGGCCCCAGCTCCCGAACCAGGGGTAGCCGGCGATGATCGCCGGTCTCCCCGACGGGGTCGTGATGAGAAACTGACGTCCCGCGCGGAGCAGGGCGAGGAAGAGGTCCCGGTCTTCACCTGTGAATCCATCGGCCATGTCTTTCGTCGTCCGAGAGCTCTTCGCCGCCGTCGTGACAATTTCGGTCTCCCAGAGCGGCGACCGGGATTCGTCATCCCGCTGCAGGCATCTCCCCGCAGGAGACGGCAGAGGATCACCGTACATCCTCTTTCGACCGGAACCTCGATGATCCCCGGAAGGAAGAGGTCCTCCTCCCAGTCGAAGCCCCGCTCCCGTTCCTCCGTGTATTCGAAACGCTTGTACCAGAGGGGCGAAGGGATGAAGCGCGATGACGCCGGGAGGTCCGGATGAAGAGGGGCGGCATGCCCGCGTAGGGTTCGATCGGAAAGCCGTTTTCGATCCCTTCCGCCCGGCTGCGGAGGTAGGGGTTTTCGCGGGCAAGACCGTGATACCCCCGGAAGGCGAGGAAGGGTTTCAGGCGGAGGAGGCCCTCCTTGGGGGATCGGTCCAGGTCGTAACGGACCAGCAGGATGCCCCTGTCCCGGACCAGCAGAACGCTTTTTTGCAGGCAAATCCCGCCCGCCCGGTATGTAAAGCGGGGGCAGATGTCGAGAAGAAACTCCTGAAGAAGGGACGGTCCGGGCGGAAAAAGGACGCCGGGATACCGGTGGGAAGTGAAGAAGTGTTCTTCTCCTTCCGACCAGGAGGGAGTCCTCCAGCTTGGACAGAAGGACATGCCGGCCCTCCGGCGCCGGGAGATTGGCCACCAGCAGGCCATGGTAGCGCCGCGTGTGGCATCCCCCAGGGTGCTCGATGCGTACCCCCCCCGGCCGTCGGTCTCCAGCCATTCCCGGTCGATCTTCCGAGGGTCCGATTCCTTGCAGTCAATTCGGATCATGGGGTGTCTCTTACTGAGGCATGTTGACGACCTCGACGCCGGCCGGCGTCTTGAAGGTGAAGAACTTGTCGGGAACCCCCGTGTTCAGGCGGATGTCGCTGAAGCGGAGGCGGGTGGTGTTTCCGAAAGCGTCGTTGAAACGGCACTGGAGGATCTGGAAGGTCTTCCCGTCGACGGTCAGATGGAGCCGGTCGATGCCGCTCCCCGATTCTTTGGCCGTCAGGATGAGGAGATAGTTCCCCTCCTCGTCGACAGGGGTTGTCCTTCGCGAAACGGATCTGAAAATCTTCGGAGAGCTTGCCGATGCCGGAGAGGAATTTGACGGCCATCCGCGACCGGTAGACGTCTTCGGCGTTCTGGACGTAGACCATGCGGTCCTCGGGGACGTAAAGCCAGGCCTTCTGGGCGTTGATGACCAGCTTCTTCGCCTTCGGTTTCGTATAGTCCCACAGCATCATCCTCGGATTCTTGAAGTAGACCGTTCCCTCTTCCCGTTCGGTCTTCTTCATGGACTTGATCGTCACCTCCTGGATGAAGCGGGCCTTCAGATCCGTGGTCTTTTCGTAGATCTCCTGGGTCTTTGCGGTCAGCTGTTCCAGGGAGAGGGGCTCGGCGCGGACCGCCGGGGCGGGAAACAGAAGGAATACAAACGAGAAGGATGGCAATCCCCACCATCCGGAAGGCGGGGAGGCGATCCCGGCGGACGGGAAAAATAGCCCGCCGGGAAGTGCGAAAACGGCACATTTTTCCGGCAGGTTTATAACCCTGCAAAAAAGTGCCGTAAGTGGCCGAGATAGCGTTATTCGATTTGTAAGTAATTGTTATTACATGACATATTTACTGCCCAAACCTTATGCAAACCGGTATAAAATCGTGACATTTGAAGAGTTACATAAGTTATCCACAGCCTTGTCCACAACCCTTTCCACATCTCTGTGGATTCCCTTTCCAAGTTCCCGGATCAATGGAAATATCCGATTGACCTCCCGCTCAATCCGCAATCTTGATCCGCCATCCGAAGGGATCATCCTTCTGCCGTACTGGATCTGGAGGATCTCGTTGTACAGTCTTTCCGTAAGCTTGCCTGTCTTACCGCCGCCGATGGGGTATTCCTTCTCCCGGTAGTAGATCTGACCGACCGGCGAGACGATGGCGGCGGTTCCCGAGGCGAAGGCCTCCCTGAGGGTGCCGCCGGCGATCGCGGCCATGATTTCATCCATGGAGAGACGTCTTTCCGAGACCTTCACCCCCCAGCTTTTGGCGAGCTGGATCACCGAGTCGCGGGTGACGCCGGGGAGGATCGTCCCCGTCAGGGGGGCGGTGATCAGCTCGTCGCCGATCATGAAGAACATGTTGCTCGTCCCCACCTCTTCCACGTATTTCCGCTCGACGGCGTCGAGCCACAGGACCTGGGTGTAGCCCATCTCCTTTGCGATCTCGCCGGCATAGAGGCTTGCCGCATAGTTGCCGCCGGCCTTGCAGTAGCCGGTTCCCCCGGGGACGGACCGGCAGTATTCCTCGGTGACGAAGATCTTGGTCGGGCCGAACCCCTCGGGGTAGTAGGCCCCCACCGGTCCCACGATGATGAAGAAGAGGTACTCGTTTGACGGGTGCACGCCGAGGGCCGGCTCGGTGGCGATCATCGTCGGCCGGATGTAGAGGGAGGTCCCGCTGCCGTGGGGGATCCACTCCTTGTCGAGCAGGATCAGTTTCTTCAGCGCCTCCAGGAAAAGCTCCTCGTCGAGCTGCGGCATGCAGAGGCGCTCCGCCGAGACGTTCATCCGCCGGATATTCTCCATCGGCCGGAAGAGGAAGATGGCGCCGTCCTTTCCCCGGTAGGCCTTCATCCCCTCGAAGATCTCCTGGGCATAGTGGAGGCACATCGCCGTGGGATCGAGCTGGAGCGGCCGGTAAGGTTCGATCAGGGGGTCATGCCAGCCCCGTCCCTTGTGGTAGGGCATGGTGAAGAAATGATCGCTGAAGATCTTTCCGAAGCCCAACTGCGATTCATCGGTGGGTTTCGCCTTCCTCTTTTCAGGAGGGGCCTGAATCACTCTTGATTTCCATTGTCGTCTCCTTAACGCAAACACCCTCGAATGGTGAGTAATGTCTGAATCCTTATCACTAAATCAGCCGGCGATCAAGGCTTCTGTACTGGATCGCCTCCGCGACATGGGAGGGACGGATCGCGGGACGCGCCTTCGAGGTCCGCGATGGTCCGGGCGACCTTCAGGATCCGGGTATGGGCGCGGGCGCTCAGGCCCAGCCGGTCGATGGCCATTTCGATGAGTTGCCGCGACTCCTCGTCGAGCGGGCAGAGCGGCGCGGACCTGGCGGTCGGACAGGCGGGCGTTGAAGAGGGTTTCGTCGCCGGCGAAGCGACTCTTCTGGATCTCGCGGGCCCGTTCGATCCGGGCCTTGATCGCGGCGGAAGATTCGCCCGTCTCCCGCGCCGTCAGGTCGCGGTAGCGGACCGAGGGGACCTCGACATGGATGTCGATCCGGTCGAGAAGCGGTCCCGGAGATCCTGCCCTGGTACTGGCGGATCTGCTGGGGCGTGCATCGGCAGGGGCGGTTCCGGTCGCCGAAATAACCGCAGGGACAGGGGTTCATCGCCGCGACGAGCATGAAACGGGCGGGATAGGTTGCCGTGAAGGAGGAGCGGGTGATCGTGATCCGGCCGTCTTCCAGCGGCTGGCGCAGCGCCTCGAGGGCGTTTTTCCGGAATTCCGGCAGTTCGTCGAGGAAGAGAACCCCGTGATGGGCGAGGCTGATCTCCCCCGGCCGCGGGATATGGCCCCCGCCGACCAGGCCGGCGTCGGAGATCGTGTGGTGCGGCGCGCGGAAGGGTCGGGTCCCCAGGAGCGCCTCCTTCCGGTCCAGGAGGCCGGCGACGGAGAAGATCTTCGTGGTTTCGATGGCCTCCGCGAGGGAAAGGTCGGGAAGGATCGTCACGAGACGCTGGGCGAGCATGGTCTTCCCGGACCCCGGGGGACCGATCATCAGGAGGTTGTGCCCGCCGGCGGCGGCGACCTCCAGGGCGCGTTTGGCCTGTTCCTGGCCGCGGATCTCGCTGAAATCGAAGGGATAGTCGCGGCTTCGCCGGAAGAGCTCCCCGAGATCGACACGGACCGGCGCGATCTCCGTCCGGCCGCCGAGAAACTCCACCACTTCGGAGAGCTGATCCACCGGGATCACCTCGATCCCGGCGACCAGGGCCGCCTCGGCGGCGTTTTCCCGCGGGACGATCATCCCCCGGATGCCGAGGGCCTTTGCCTCGAAGGCCGCGGAAAGGGCGCCGTGGATCCCCTTCACGCCGCCGTCCAGGGAGAGTTCGCCGAGGAGGAGATAGTCGGCGAGCGGCGCTGGCGGGCACAAGCCCCTGGGCGGTCAGGATCGCCACGGCGATGGGGAGGTCGAAGGCGGTGCCCTCCTTTTTGATGTCGGCGGGGGCCAGATTGACGGTGACATGATGGCCGGGGAAGGGGTAGCCGGAGTTCTTGATGGCGGCCTTGATCCGGTCCTTGCTCTCCCGGACGGCCACGTCGGGAAGGCCGACGGTCGAAAACAGCGGAAGACCGGCGGCGAGATCGACCTCGACCGTGACGGGATGGGAATCGATGCCGATGACGGTGGAGCTGATGGCCTTGACGATCAAGGGAACACCCCTCTGGCGGCTTTGAAAAATCCCTATGCTTGCCCGCAAGATCTCTTCCTTAGCGTGATCTGGGCGAATTGCAATGAGCTTGACTCTGGGCAATTCACGTAAAGCGAGTTCAATTCCGTCTGTGAATCTCCGTCAATACGCTGAATTCTAAACTCGATCATAAATCATGTCAATGATAAATAGGACAAATAAATAAGGACAACAGCTTCTTGACTGAGGGAAAAGGCTGTGCTAAGTTCCCTCGAAACTTTCAAGACCACTTCATTCCGACACGGCAGGGTCATGAACCAACTATCCCATCTCGATGAAAAAGGACAGGCGCGAATGGTCGATGTGACGGCCAAGGCGCCTACGCTCCGTCAGGCAGTCGCCCGGGGAAGTGTCCGGATGCGTCCGGAAACGGTCGCGCTGATCGAGCAGGGCGGGATACCCAAGGGGGATGTGTTTGCCACGGCGAGGATTGCGGCGATCATGGCGGCCAAGAAGACCGGGGAGCTCATTCCCATGTGTCATCCTCTCGAACTCACGGGGATCGACATCCGGTTTGTCTGTGATGCGTCGGCGGGCGAAGTCGTGATCGAATCGCAGGTCAGGACGGTGGGAAGAACGGGAGTCGAGATGGAGGCCATGACGGCCGTCGGCGTGGCCGCGCTGACGATTTACGATATGTGCAAAGCGGTCGACCGGGAGATGATCCTCACGGATATTCGGCTGATGAGCAAGCAGGGCGGCAAGAGCGGCGCCTTTGTCAGGTCCGGGTCGACGGATTGAAAGCAGGGCGTAAAAGAAAGGGATCGGTTGATTCATGAAGCTCAAGCATTCCGGTGTGAATAGTGTGGCGCAGGAAGCGCGGACGGCGCCGGCAGTCGTGGCTGAAGAGGTCATGGAAAAGAAGCTCGAGGATATCGCGACCATCCTTTCCACGACCGAAACCGGAAAGAGCCGGCTCTACGATGAGGTGCTGTCGATCGTGGAAAGGAGCCTCTTTCGGATCGCCCTCCGGCGGTCCAATCACGTCAAAAGCGCCGCAGCCGCCTACCTGGGGATCAACCGGAACACGTTCCAGAACAAGATGGTCAAACTCGGCATCGATAACCATAAGGAATGAACGAAGGAAGAGGCGCAGGCCTATCCGTTTTGAGATATCCCCCGATGCGGGAAGCCGGGAAGAAAGAGTGAAGATGGGTCACGACTCGGAGATGATGTTGCCGCTGCCGGTGCTGAGGCTCATTAAAAAAGGAGTCCGCATGCCCGCCCCCTTCTCCGTCGATATCGGCGCAGAGGTCGACCCGGCGCGCATCTCCGGCGAGGGGGTCGTCTTCTACGGCGGGACGAAGATTTATGGCTCCGGGACTCTGATTTCCGCCGGAACGAAGCTGGGTTATGAGGCTCCGGTCACCTTGTCGGATTGCCGGCTCGGCAGGGGGGTGGAGCTTAAAGGGGGCTTCTTCGAATCCTCCGTATTCCTTGCCAAGGCGAACATGGCCTCCGGCGCCCAGGTCCGGGAGGGGTGCCTCCTCGAAGAAGAGGCGAACGGCAGTCACACGGTCGGCCTGAAGCAGACCATCCTCTTTCCCTTCGTCACCTTGGGCAGCCTGATCAATTTCTGCGACTGCCTTCTCTCCGGCGGGACCAGCCGGAAAGATCACAGCGAGGTGGGGAGCTCTTACATCCATTTCAATTACACCCCGAACCAGGACAAGGCCACCCCTTCGCTCTTGGGGGATGTCCCCCGCGGGGTGATGCTCAGGGAACGCCCGATCTTTCTCGGAGGGCAGGGAGGGCTGGTCGGACCGGTGCGGATCGGATTCGGCACGGTGATCGCGGCGGGAACGATCCGGCGGGGGGATTGTCCGGAAGGGGGGAAGTTCCTTCGGGGAGAGGAGCTTCCGGTCTCCTCGGAGGTGTTCCATCCGGGACTCTACGGGGACATCCGCCGGAAGGTGACCAACAATATCTTCTATCTCGCCAATCTCCTGGCCCTGCGTCAGTGGTACCTCCATGTGCGAGGCGCTTTCCCCGGGGATCGGGAAATGGGAGAGGCGCTCCACCGGGGGGCGATGGAGACTCTCGATAAGGCGGTTGCGGAGCGTCTGATGCGATTCCGGGCGCTGGCCGAGAAAATGGCGGTATCGATGGACCTTGCCGAGCGATTCCTTCCGGAAAAGACCCGCGGAATCATCCTTTCCCAACAGCGGGAATTCCATGACCGCCGGGCGGAAGTGGAAGCCTCTCTGATGGACCGGCGGGAGGAAGCGGCGGGACTGGAGGCGCGGGATCGATTTCTCGGGAAACTGGCTGCCGCAATAACGGAACAGGGGGACGATTACATCCACGTCATCCGGTCGTTGGACGAGGGCGCCAGGGCTGCAGGGACGACGTGGCTCCAGCAGGCGGTCGATGCCGTTGCCGAAGGGGCATTGGCCAAGGTTCCTTTGTGCCGGGTGTGGCCAGAAGTAGGGGGACAGCGCCCCTATTTCCCGTATAAAGAATAGGGGCGCTGTCCCCCTATTTCCGCGGAGAGGAAGTAAAACAGGGTCTCCCGTCAATGTAGGGCGAGTTCATCCCCTCCCCCTTGACGGGGGAGGGTTAGGGTGGGGGTGCAAACTGAAATGAAAATGATGCTGATCGGATTCTGCCGTAAGGCCGTCGTTTTTCTGCGAAGCCGGAGGATCTATGTGGGGCGCGATCCGCGGCTTGTGGCGGGGCCGGCGCTGATCCTCTTTCCCCTCCTTCCCGCGACGCTCTGTTGCGGTCTGGCGGGCATCCTGGTCCTCCGCGGAAAAGAGCAGCCGAATAAACCGGAAGGAGATTTGTCCCTGTCGTTCGGGAAGGCGGCCGGGAATGATCTTGCCGCTCTTCTGGAAAGCAGAATTGCCGCCTCGGAATATCTGGGTGGGAAATCATCCCTGGAAGAGATGGAGAGGGGACTTCTTTGCCTGAAGGGGGAGGAGGCCTTCCGGAGGATTTTTTTCAATGGGGAAGAAGCGCGGCGTCTGAAGGATCTTTCTGCGCGAATGAGCACATTTCTCTCGGCGGAAGAGACGCTTTTGGACCAGAAGGCCGGCTCCTTTTCCACAACGGACCTCGAGGCGGTGAACAGAGGCCTGGTCCTGATCCGGGATCTTCTCTGGGGTCTGGACCACGATATCCTGGACAATGTACAGAGGATCATCGATCTGGCCGGGGCCGGCGGCGTCGCCGATGTGGACCCGGAGGCCCTGCCGAAATACCGTAAACTCAACTCCCTCCTGAACTGCCTGGACCGGCTGGAGGTCCGGGGCAGGGATTCGGCGGGGATAGAGATTTCGTTCGTTCCCGCCGATGCCGGGGCCGCCGCGAAGCTCCTTGCCGCTCTTCGGGCGGATGGACTCGAAGCCGAGCTTCACCGGCGCATGGAAGCGGGAGACCTGGTCAACGGTTCGCTCACCTGCCCGTCGGGAGTCACGTCTGAAGGGAATGGATCCGGCGGACGATCCATCACCTTTACCTACAAGACCGCCTCCATCATCGGCGAGCTGGGGCGGAACGTCCGGGAGTTGAGAACCAGAATCGCGCAGGACCGGTTGTTCCAGGCCTTCGCCCGACTGCCGGTCGCCTTCGAGACCGCCTTCGCCCACACCCGCTGGGCCTCGGTGGGCTCGATCACGGAGGAGAACTGCCATCCGCTCAGCAATTTCACCCTCCCGGCGGCTGCATCCGTC
Source organism: uncultured delta proteobacterium (assembly GCA_963842685.1). Lineage (GTDB taxonomy): Bacteria > Desulfobacterota > Syntrophia > Syntrophales > UBA5619 > JAKAFS01. The sequence goes on from CAWJHT010000072.1 coordinate 34,231, forward strand.
CCCCGCCGCTCAGGAGAAACACTACCCGGCTTACGGTACGGGACCCTGGACCATCCATGTCGCTCTGAACGGAGACATCGACAACTATCAGACCCTCCGGGAGGAGATCGAGGGCGGAGAGGAGCTGATCGCGCCGGAGGTGACGACGGATACGAAGATCATCCCCCTCCAGATCGAGAAGTATCTCCTCCTCGGTCACGACCTCACCGAATCGTTCCGGCGCGCCGTCGGCGACTTCGAGGGATCTCACGCCATCGCGATGGCGTGCAGCGCCGAACCCGGAAAGACGTTCCTGGCCCTCAGGGGGAGCGGCCAGTCGATCTATGTCGGGATCGCTCCCGACAGGTATCTCTTCTCTTCGGAACTCTACGGCCTGGTGGAGGAGACCCCCCACTTCGTGAAGATGGACGGCGAGAAACCCTCCCGACCCGATCGGCCGGAAACGACCGGCCAGATCTTCATCCTCGATGAGGAGGCGTCCGGCGGCGTCGAGGGCATCAGGGGGTTATTCTATGACGGGACACCGCTTCCGCTGGGCGAGAAGGACATCCGGAAGGCGGAGATCACGACGCGGGATATCGACCGGGGCGACTACCCCCATTACTTCCTCAAGGAGATCACCGAAGCGGCCCTTTCCGTCCGGAAGACCCTGCGCGGCAAGTACCGCATCGAACGGGATCGGGAAGGGGAAAAGGTCGTCTTCAATCTCGGAGACGACATCGTTCCCCAAAAGATCAGGGAGGCCCTGACCGGCGGGGCGATCCGGCGGATCGTGGTCATCGGTCACGGAACGGCGGCCGTCGCCGGAAGCGCCGTGGCCGACGCGATGGAGACCTATCTCAAGGGAAGCGGGATCCGCGTGGAGGCCAAGATCGCCTCCGAGCTGAGCGGATTCTGTCTGGAGAACAACCTGCACGACACCCTGGTCATTCCGATCACACAGTCGGGGACGACCACCGACACCAACCGCGCCGTGGCAATGGCTGTGGAGCGGGGCGCTCGTGTGATCGCCGTCGTGAACCGCCGCCAGTCCGATATCACGACGAAGGCCGACGGCGTCTTTTACACCTCCGACGGCAGGGACATCGAAATGGCCGTCGCCTCGACCAAGGCCTTCTACTCCCAGATCGTTGCCGGCCATCTGCTCGCCCTCTTTTTGGCCCGGATTCTCGGGACCCTCTCCGCCGAACGGGTCGCGGTAGAGCTCCGCCGCCTCGAGCAGACACCGGCGCTGATGCGCAAGGTCCTCGACAGGAAGGAGCAGATCCGCCTTGCCGTGGAGAAGACCGCGAAGCATAAAAGATACTGGGCGGTCGTGGGGAGCGGTCCGAACAAGGCGGCGGCCGATGAGATCCGGATCAAGCTGAGCGAGCTTTGCTACAAGACGATCTCTTCCGACGTCATCGAGAACAAGAAGCACATCGATCTGTCCGCCGAACCGCTGATCATCGTTTGCGCCGCGGGAAACACGGAGGCGGTGACCGGGGACGTCGTCAAGGATACGGCCATCTTCAAGGCCCACAAATCCGGCGTGGTCGTCTTTGCCGACGAAGGGGAGACCCGTTTCGATACGATCGCCGATGCGGTGATCCCCATCCCGAAGGCGCCGATGCCGATTCCCGTCATCCTCAACACCGTGGCCGGCCATCTGTTCGGGTATTTCGCCGCCTGCGGCATCGATGAGGAAGCGCTGTTCCTGCGGGAATTCAAGAGCCACCTGAATCTCGTCATGGTGGAACAGGCCAGGCGCCATATGACCCTCTTTGAGAGCATCGCCGACGGTCGGCTCCGTCGTCTCGTGAACGATTTCACGGTCCGCTTCAACCGGCTCAGGAGTGACGGCGCTTTTTCCCTGACCGGCGTCCGGACGATTTCCGATCTGACCCTGCTTCTGAAATATGCGTCCGGGAAACTTCCCCTGGATGACTTCCGGCACGATTTCCCTGCGGCGGCGGTCACGGCCTCGCCGATCGACCTTCTGGACGAGACGCTCGGTCATGCCGTGGATGAGCTCTCCCGGCCGATCGACGCCATCCGGCATCAGGCCAAGACGGTCACGGTGGGGACCAGCCGTAAGGAGACGCCGCTCAAGGGTGTCGTCTTCGACCTGCTGCGGGAGCTGGCTTTCTCGGACAGGTCGCTCCTGAGCGCCAATGTGCCGGCCGTCAGCCTGCTCCAGAGGGCGGTGGCCGCCGTCAACGGCTATACCCTCTATGCGATCAACCATCTGGACGCCGAGGGAAAACCGGGGGAAGAGGCCACGATCGCCATCGCCGGCCGGGGAGGCATTTCCGCGGGGATGCGCTCGCGCGCCGAGACCTCGGGGCGTCTGATGGGGACGAAAAAGGGCATTGTCGCCTCCGGCCGTATCCATGTGGGTCGGGGAAAATCGGACGGCGCCCCGCTGATGATCCTGCCGCTTTTAGGCGGGGACGATCTTGTCCGGCACCTCCTGCTGATCCATGTGGGCTTCAATGAGGAGCTCTCTATCGGCGAGCGTAAGGAGATCCTGGGCGAGCGGGTGAACGGTATCCGCGATCTCATCCAGGAGTACAATCTGCCTTGGGATGAGCGAGAGCTCGGGAAGATCCCGGTTGCGATCCTCCTCGGCGAACCGGTGGAGGTCATTGCCGGACAGATCAGAGAAAATCTGAAATAGGGGGACAGCGCCCCTATTCTTTAAAGGGAAATAGGGGCGCTGTCCCCCTATTTCAGGGAGTCATCATGAAGACAAAATTCATATTCATCACGGGCGGCGTTCTCTCCTCACTCGGCAAGGGGCTGGCGGCCGCCTCCATCGCGGCGATCCTCGAATGCCGGGGGCTCCGGGTGACCAACCAGAAACTCGATCCTTACATCAACGTCGATCCGGGGACGATGAGCCCCTTCCAGCACGGAGAGGTCTTCGTGACCGACGACGGAGCGGAGACCGATCTCGATCTCGGCCACTACGAGCGGTTCACCGGCACCAGGATGGGGAAGGGGAACAACCTCACGACCGGTCAGGTCTACTTCTCGGTGATCTCCAAGGAGCGGCGGGGCGACTACCTGGGAAAGACGGTCCAGGTCATCCCCCATATCACCAACGAGATCAAGGAGTATATCAAGAAGACCGCCGCCTGTTTCGATGTGGCGATCGTGGAGATCGGGGGCACGGTGGGGGACATCGAAAGTCTCCCCTTTCTCGAGGCGATCCGACAGTTCCGCAATGAAGTGGGACGGGAGAACGCGATCTTCATCCACCTGACCTGGGTCCCCTTCATCAAGACGGCGGGGGAGGTGAAGACGAAGCCGACGCAGCACAGCGTCAAGGCCCTCCGGGAGATCGGCATCCAGCCGGACATCCTCCTGTGCCGGACGGAAAACTTCCTTTCCGATGACATCAAGGCCAAGATCTCCCTCTTCTGCAACGTGGAGGTGAAGGCCGTCTTCACCGCCAAGGATGTGGCCTGCATCTATGAGGTGCCTCTCATCTATCATAAGGAGGGGGTGGATCAGAGGATCGTCGAACTCCTCAACATCTGGACCGGGCAGCCCCACCTCGAAGACTGGGAGGATGTGGTGAGCAAATCCCTTCACCCCGCCCATGAGGTGACGATCGCCATCGTGGGGAAGTACGTCAACCTGACCGACTCCTATAAGAGTCTCAACGAGGCCCTCCACCACGGGGGGATCGCCAACGACTGCCGGGTTCACCTGCGCTTCGTCGATTCGGAGAAGATCGAAAAGGAAGGCCTGGGAGAGAAGCTGGACGGCGTCGACGGGATCCTCGTCCCCGGCGGATTCGGGAACCGGGGGATCGAGGGGATGATCACCGCCGTCGAACAGGCGCGAGTCAGGAACGTCCCCTTTTTCGGGATCTGCCTCGGGATGCAGATGGCCGTCGTGGAGCACGCGCGGCATGTCTGCGGACTGGCCCGGGCGAACAGCTCGGAATTCGACGAATCGAGCCCGTACCCGGTGATCGACCTCCTTCCCGAACAGAAGGGCATCACAGAAAAGGGGGCGTCCATGCGGCTCGGCGCCTATCCCTGCGTTCTTAAGGAAGACACCTTTGCCTGTGCGGCCTACGGTGCAAATGAGATCAGCGAAAGGCACCGGCACCGTTACGAGTTCAACAATGAGTTCAAGGAGAAGCTCATGGAAAAGGGGCTCCGGATCACCGGCGTCTCCCCCGACGGACGTCTCGCCGAAATCATCGAGATCGGGGGGCATCCCTGGTTCTTAGGCTGCCAGTTCCATCCGGAGTTCAAATCCCGGCCCACGGCGCCCCATCCCCTCTTTGCTCATTTCATCCGCGCCGCCCTCAATAAATAGGGGGACAGCGCCCCTATTTAATTTCAGGGGGAAAATAGGGGCGCTGTCCCCCTATTTTTCACTTTATTGCATTGAGTGTCGCCCTCGCTTCATCGGCGCCCTGAAATTTGGGGTCGATCTTCAGCGCTTCGGTGAGCTCCTTTTTTGCCAGGTCCTTATTTCCGTTTTTGTGATAGGCCATCCCCAGGTGGTATCGGATCAGCGGCTCATTCGGGACCTTCTCCGCCGCCTCTTTCAGGTAGACCACTGCCCGGCTGGGAATGTTCTTCTTGTAATAGATCCAGCCGAGCGTATCGGAGATATGGGGATCGTCGGGGACCTGCTCTTTGGCCTTCTGCGCCAGGTTCAGGGCCATGTCGATATTCCCGCCCCGTTCCGCATAGAGGTAAGCAAGGTTGTTTGCCGCCGGCGGGAAGTTGGGGTTGATCTGCAGGGCCTTTTCATAGGACGCCTGCGCCTTTGTAAAATCCTTTTCGCTTTCATAGATCATCCCGAGGGCCATATGGGCGGAAAGGTCGTTTGGCGCCTTTTCCAGGGTTGCGGCGTACTGACTTTTCGCCTTATCGACCATCTTCTGCCGCATGTAGAAATTGGCGAGGGAGATCTGCAGCGCCGGCAGGTTCGGCGCCAGTTCGATCGCCTTCTTCAGGTTGCCTTCGGCGTTCGCAAGATCTTTGTTGGCTTCCTGTAAGGCCTCCCAGCATATTGTACAGATAGGCGTTCTGCGGGGCTACCTTGATCTGCTGCTCCACCCGTGTCCAGGGCCTTCTTCGTATCCTTCTTGCTCATATGGATAAGCCACGATGAACCGCAGAGAGGCGATATCGTTGGGCTGCAGCGATAGGGCCTTTTCGAATCGCTCCAGCCCCTCTTTTTCCTTTTTCTGGATCATCATGACCCTGCCCATCTGGGTGTAGCCTGCAGGATAATTCGGGGCGATCTTGATCAGGTTTTCGAAAGTTTTTGCCGCCTCGGGGATATTGCGTTTCATGAGATAGGCGTTTCCCAGGAGCATGTGGGCCTGGATGCTCCGCGGGTTTTCCTTCAGGACGGCCTTGAGATCGGTGATGGCCTGGTCGACGCCTCCTTCCCGGAGATTCATCTCGGCCAGCAGCAGCTTCGGCTCCTCCCATTTGGGATTCAGTTTCACCGCCTCCGCCAGCTCGGCCTTCGCCTGCTGCGTGTTCCGTTTTCCGGAATGGGCCATCGCCATCAGATAGTGGGCCATGGCGACCTTGGGGTTGTCCTTTGCGTAGGCCTGAAAGAGGTTCAGCGCCTCGTCGAATTCGTTCCGGCTCAGTAAGATCCTTCCCTTCAGGAGCAGCCCCTCGTGGCTTTTCGGATTGATTTTCAGAATGGCTTCCGTCTGTTTCATGCCGTCGTCGTATCTTTTTTCACTCAGGTAGAAATCGGCCAATCGAGCCAGCGCCTGGATGTTCTTCGCATCGATGTTCACTGCCTCTTTGAATGAGGCCTCGGCCTTGTCCTTCTTTCCCCAGGCCAGATAAAAGTTCCCCAGATGAATCTTCAGGGCGGCGTTTTTCGGTTCCAGCTCGATGCCCTTAGGAACTGCTTTTCCGCTTCCTCCGGCTTTTTGACCGCCGCATAGTAATTCCCCAGCATCATGAAGGTGTTGGCGTCCTTCGGCGCTATCCTGGTCGCCTCGATATATTCCTTCTCCGCCAGATCCTGCTTGCCCGACCGAAGGTAGAATTCGGCCAGGGCAAAGCGCGCCTTCAGGGATTTTTCGTCGACCTTGACGGCCGCCTTGAGCATCTCCTCCGCCTGGGGTAAATCCTTTTTCATGATGTAGAGGTTGGCCAGATGGAGATAGGACTCGAGTTTCATCTCCCCTTCAGTCGCCTTTTTGCTCTCCGCAATGGCCTGATCCAGGTCCTTTTCGGTCAGGGAGACATTGCTCAGCAGCAGATGGGCGGCCGAGTTCCGGTTGTCCTTTGCCAGAACCGTTTCCGCCTGCTCTTTGGCCTTTTTCTTGATCCCCTGACAGGAGATACAATTGCCCCAACTGGTTCCGCGCCTCGATCATTCCCGGATCGAGCTCGACGGTTTTGGACATTTCGGCATAGGCTTCCCTTAACATCCCCATCCGCAGGTACGTGAGCCCCAGTTTATAATGGGCCTTGCTATGCTTGGGATCCAACTGGAGGACATTTTTGTATTCCAATACCGCCTCTCTCGGCTTGTTTTCGGAAAAGTACTGCTCGCCTTTTTTCCAGTGCCTTTCCATCTTCGCTTCCTTGGAGCACCCGGATACAGCCAAACAGAAGGCCAGGAAGACCAACGAGCAGGCAAGGGCCGCCCATCTCTTTTTTTCAGAAGTCATCGTTCAATCTCCTTTTTAATGGAATGAACCACTCCAAACCTAAAAAAAGCCTAATAAAAAGCTTGCCATATTGCATGCACCTTGATAATACATCATAGCAATTGTGAATTCCATATTTAATTATCGGATAAAACATCCTGAGACTAAAGGTATGAAATAGTTTTGACGATATCTAGTAAATAGGGACAATGAAAAACGACCCCTCACCCTCCCCTCAATCCCCTCCCGTCAAGGGAGGGGAAAGAAGTGGGGGCCTCCCCCTCAAGGGAGAGGAAGAAGAAATGGGGCGTCCGGCAAGGGAGGGGGAGGGGGTCGTAGAGAGAATAAATGAAAAAACCCCTTCCCCTTCTCTCGATGGGTGGGGGCAGAGTGATCCCGCGAGGGGAGGGGGCGAGAGGAAAACTTCCTGCAAGGGGAGGGTTTCATAGAGAGAGTAAATGTGAAAGGACAATTCTCCCTCCCTCGACGGGAGGGGGTGAAGGGGAGGGTGAAAGGGATTTGCAGATGAAAAAAGCATTGACAGCGATTTTAATGGCAGTGGTCTTTTGCATAACGGCGGCCCCCATAGGTCATGCTCAGGGTAGCAAGACTGTCGATCCTGCCTCCAAAGTACAGGGTGCGATCGCTGCCGACAGCGATCAGTATACCATCGGGCCGGAGGATGTCCTTCTGATTTACGTCTGGAGGGAGGAAGCCTTCACCAGGACGCTGCCGGTGCGGATCGATGGCAAGATTTCCCTGCCCCTCTTGGACGATATCCAGGCTGCGGGACTCACGCCCCTTCAACTGAAAGAGGCTTTGGCGGAAAAATTGAAGTCTTTTGTAGACAATCCGACCGTGACGGTCACGGTGATGGAGGCAAACAGTTTCAAAGTCTATGTCTCCGGAGAGGTGACTAAACCGGGTATTTACAGCCTCCGCAGTGAATTGACGCTGGTCAAGCTGATTATCATGGCCGGCGGTTTTACGGAATGGGCCAACCAGAAAAAGATCCTGATCATCACGAAAGACAAGGGTGCGGAGAAGCGAATATTCGCCAATTACAAGAAAATCATTGACGGGGAAGAGACGGATATCGTTATAAAACGAGGGGATACGGTCATCGTCAGGTGAAAAGGAGGTCAGCTATGATTCTGCGGCAGATGATTTTTGCCTTTCTGTTGTTGCTGTGCATGAATGCGGCACGCTTTGTCTACGGTGCAGAGCCGGGATTTCATCCTTACATCAACCTTAAAGAAGAATATAATGACAATATTGACCTTACCCCGACAAATCAATGGAGGGATTTCATTACCACGGTTCAACCCGGGATCAGGTATTCCAACATGGAGCGATAAGGCCGGTGTGGATCTGGATTACGCCCTGGGGGCGGTTTTTTATAGTGACAAAAGCAATTTGAATTACATCAGCCATGACGCCTCACTGAATGCAAAATACCTGACTGCATCGCATATCAATTTTTATCTAAAGGAATCCTTCATCAAGTCCGATGACCCTTACGAGAGGGAGTATTTTACCACGGTCGAGGAAAACAAGTTTATGCCGGGCACAACGACGGAAAGGGCGCCCTACTGGCGCAATGTGGTGGCGCCGACGATCGAATATCAGTTCGGACCGGAAAACCGCCTGGGCGTCAACTACAGAAATAATATCTATCGGCCGGAAAGCATATACGATCAGGACAGTCGGGAAGATTATATCAACCCTTTCTTTTCGTACTGGTTTGACAGACAAAATGGAATCTACCTCCAGTACGGCCTCATGTATGGCGATTTCGAGACGGACCGGACCTGACCGGCCACATGGCCAACGCCCGTTACATCTACCGGTTCAGCCCAAAGACGTCCATCTTTGCGGATTACACCTATTCCAAGCGGACCTTCGATATTATCGCCCCTACCGAATCGAAAGTACGGATCCTACTATGACATCCATGAACCGAGCCTGGGGATGATGTTTGTTATCAGCCCCACGCTGACCGCATCCGTTCAATTGGGTTATTTCTGGGCAACACCCGAGACGGGTTCCAGTGAAAACCACCCAAAATACCAGGCCGAACTGGCAGGAACCGATCCGCGGACGTCATACAGACTGAGCTTTCAGGGCGGCTATAGGGAGGATTTTTTCAGTTCCGACAATCTCGGGTTTTCCCTGTATCACCGCCTGACCGGCTCCCTGAAGCACATGCTGGACAGAAGATTCTCCATCGGTTGCCTGGGAAGCGTGGAGCGGGCGGAATATGTGGCGGATGATCGTATAGACACGACCTGGGGGATCGGCGGCACTGCCTCTTACATGCCCTTGAGGTGGCTGACGTTTGCCCTGGAGATCACCCACAGGGAAAATCAGTCAAACATCGATCTCAATGATTATAAAGAAAAC